>JANMBN010000003.1:0-8181 GCA_031360485.1 Betaproteobacteria bacterium
CCGGCAAGGCCCTGACGTAGGCCCGCAATACCGGTCGGCGATCTTCTTCACGAACGGGGATCAGCAGCGCGTGGCGCAGGCCTATGTCGATCAGCTCGGTCGGGCCAATGCCTTCACGCGCCCGATCGTGACCCAGGTAGCGCTTCTAGCGGCGTTCTATCCGGCCGAGGCCTATCATCAGAACTATGTGGCGCTGCATTCCGGGCACCCGTATGTCGTGTTCAACGACTTGCCCAAGCTCGCCCTCCTGCGCGAGCAATTTCCTGATTTGTACCGGCGCAAGTAGAAATGACGCCAAAATCGGTTGCCCGAGGAATCCTCTTCGCCATCGGCTCGTTTCTCGTACTGGGCTCCGTGGCAGCGCTGTGGCCGAATCCGTTCTTCATGCGAATGACGCCGACCAGCGGATTCGAAATTGGGTTGCTTGCGGCGCAATCCATACTGCTCGGTGTTTACCTGGCAATCCCGATGCCCGCATGCGCCACCAAACTTGCCGGCATCGGCGGCGTTGCCAGCTTTCTCGGCATCGCCTGCCCGGTTTGCAATAAGGTCCTGCTGTTTCTTTTCGGCACGCAGGTCCTCCTGACCTATCTCGAGCCCGTGCGCATCTATATCGCCGCAGTCGGTGCACTTATAACGGCCATCGCAGTAGTCGTACGCTGGCGACGTTTTCGAGCGTCGAAGGGCGGCAGCGTGCTCGCCGCTCCCGCGACGTCCTGAGCCGGCACGCGGCCGATCTGGATGATGTCGGTGTCGCGGGCGCGCTGATTCTGGGCGGCGGCTGAATCGCACTGGCGGCGCGCCTTGCCACCGATCGTGGCATTTCTGTCGGCGCGGACCTGCAGTCGCCTTCACTGTCCCGCTGGGCACATGACGTGAGCGCCGAAGAAAATACGGGCTCACCGCGCGATTGCGCAAATGTAACGTCCAGGCCATCGGCGTGTCACCCAGCGCCACGTAATCTTCCATTACAGCAGAGAGACGCCACCTTCAGGTCGGTATCCCAATGCTGCTTTTCCGCGCTAACCGATGACAAGGAGATTATCATCATGTTGAACAAAATTCTCGTGACAGCAGTCAGCACGATGGCGTTTGTTGCGATGTCCGCATTTGCGGTCGATTTGAGCCAAGTGGAAAAGTCCGTCCCGCTGAAGGATGGCTCCACCGTCTACATCTTTAAGGGCGGCAAGATGGCCATGGAGGACAAGAATGGTCGTGCCGCTCGTATGCAGCCCAATGTAGTCATGGAGGCCAAAGACGGGCAACGCATCATCATGGTCGGCGATGAGGTGGCCTATCTGAACTACCTGATCAACAAGGACAATCGCAAATGAAGTGCCGCGGCGCTCGGGCCTCACCCGGGCGCCGCATCCTTGCGAGAGCATGCCCGCGCTGCGCATCCTGCCATCCGCATTCACGGTCGGGAGCGCGCCGTCGTTGCGGTCGTAACGGTTCTGACGATGCGCTTCAATCCGGATCCGTGACCACTTCCGACCGCCCCAGCTTACGTTGCTGCCGTTATCTGAACTCGAAGCGTGCGTTCATCGCAGGTTTGCCGGCAAGCGTGATGGTGGCAACCGCCTTGGTGCCGGCTGGCACCTTGAACGCACCCTTGGCTTCGAGACCATTTTCGCCAACGGGAAGAAGATTGATCTCGGTCTTGTCGCCGCCGGTGAGCAGTAGTAGTTTGGCCGTGGCGCCTTTCGTGTCGACTTTCTTGCCGTGATCTTCGATGAAGAGCGCGACAGTATCAGGCTTCGCGACGAGCTCGTACTGGATATCCTTGACGACGGTGACGACGCCGCCATATTTCGGCTTGTGTTCCCCGTCAGCATGTACGCCGGCGCTCGCGGCCAACGCGACCGTGGCGAGCAAAAGTGCAATGTGTGATTTCATATCGGCCTTTCCTTTCGTGACGGAGTTCATGTTGTCCGGCCCCGGGCACTTCCGCCAGCACCCGGCACCGCATGCGTCCTAGAACGCGTCCTTGCCGCTGTCCGCGACCAGACGCTCCAGCGGTTTGCGTCCGAAGAGCCAGAACATGGCCGGAGTCAGATAGGTGTCGAGCAACGTCGAGCTGATCAGCCCCGAGAAGATGACGACCGCGACCGGGTGCAGGATCTCCGTGCCTGGCATCTCGGCCTCGAAGAGCAATGGCGCCAGGGCAAACGCCGCCACCAGCGCAGTCATCAGCACCGGCGTCAGGCGTTCCAGCGAGCCGCGCACGATCATCGGTTTGCCAAAGCTCTCGTTCTCGAATGCGCAAAGATTGATGTAGTGGCTGACCTTCAGGATCCCGTTCCGGATGCTGATTCCCGCAAGTGTCACAAAGCCAACCAGCGCCGCGACCGACAGCGGTTGACCGGACAGCCATAGCCCGATCACGCTGCCCACCAGCGCCAGCGGAATATTCGCCATGATCAGCCACGCAAGCCCCGCCGAACGGTAGCGGTTGTACAGGACGAGGAAGATCAGCGCGACCGAGACGATCGAGAGCAGGCCGATCAAGCGGCTGGCCTCCTCTTGCGCCTCGAACTGCCCGCCCAGCGTAACGAAGTAGCCGGCCGGGAGCGGCTGTTCAGCCACAACCCGGCGGATGTCGCGAACCACGTCAGACAGCGCGCGATCCTGCGCGTTGGCCGACAACACAATCCGGCGACGACCATCGTCGCGGGAGATCTGGTTCGGCCCGTCGGATTCTTCGATGGCCGCGAGCAATGCGAGCGGCACGCGACCGCCGGGCGTGTCGATCAGCATTCGCTTGAGGCCTTCGATCGAGCGCGCGGACTCCGGCAACCGCAGCACAAGGGCAAAGCGCCGGCTGCCTTCGATCACGTGCGCGACGCGCTCGCCGTCGATCAGCATCTGCAGCTCGGTCAGGAGTTCCGACGGCGACACGCCGTAATGTGCAGCACGTTCGTAGTCGATGCGGACCTTGACCTGCGGGGTCAGGACCTGCTTCTCGATTTCCAGATCGGCAACTCCCGGTATGCGCGCCAGCCCTTCCTGGAGTGCCGCGGCCTGGCCGCGCAGTGTGTCTAGGTCATCGCCGAAGATCTTGATCGCGATCTGCGACCGCACGCCCGACAGCATGTGATCGATGCGATGGGAGATCGGCTGGCCGATGTTGAGCGCGATCGGCAGCGGCGCCAGCGCCTTGCGCATATCCGCGAAGATTTCCGCGATGTGGCGCCCTGAGCGCTTCAGTGCCACGTCGAGCTCGCTGACGTGCACGCCCTCGGCATGCTCGTCGAGCTCGGCCCGGCCCGACCGACGGCCAATATGTTCGACCTCGGGAACCTGTTTCAACAGCACTTCCGCCTGTCGAGCCAGCTGGATGGTTTCCGCGAGCGTCGTGCCGGGATTGAGGCGCATTCCCACGACGGCCGATCCTTCGTTGAACGGCGGCAGGAACGTCTTGGCAAAGAACGGCACGGTCGCAGCTGCGAGAAGCACGGATACCGCGCCCGCCGCCAGCAGCGCTCTTGGATGGTCCAGTACCCAGTTGAGTGACGACTGATAGCCCTCCTTGATCCACCGCAACAGCTTCGGATCGCCATGATCGAGCTGCTTCATGCCGGGCAGCAGGTAATAGGCCATGACCGGCGTCAGCGTCACCGAGACCAGCATCGACGCAAGCAAGGCGACAATATAGGCAATCGCGAGCGGCAGCATCAGCCGTCCCTCCATCCCCGGCAGGAAGAAAAGGGGGACCAGCACAAGGACGATGATCACGGTCGCGTAGACGATTGCCGACCGGACCTCCATCGTCGCTTTGGCGATCAGGTCCGCCGGTTTCAGGTGGACGTGGTGCTCCTTGCCATATTTCCGGTCCTGCTTCATGCGCCTCAACACGTTTTCCACGCCGACAACCGCGTCGTCGACCAATCCGCCGATCGCGATGGTCAGGCCGCCCAGCGTCATCGTGTTGATCGACAATCCGAAATACCTGAACACCAGTACGGTGACCAGGATCGACACCGGAATCGCGGTCAGCGAAATCAGCGTCGTGCGAATATTGGCGAGGAAAAGAAACAGCACGATCGCCACGACCACCGACGCGGCGACGAGCTTGCCCGTGAGGGTCGAAATCGACGCTTCGATGAACGATGCCTGACGCACGGTGACCACCGGCGTTGCCATGCCGGACGGGAGCGCTTTGGCCAGGTCCGCCAGCGCGGTCTCGATTTGTTGCGTGAGTCTTATCGTATCGGCCGCCGGCTGCTTTTGAATGCCGAGCACGACGGCGGGCCCACCGTTGTAGCCGCCGTCTCCGCGCTTGATGGCTGGCGCGAAGGTCACCTCGGCCACCTGACTCAGCAGGATCGGCTGCCCGTGCTTCACACCGACGGACAGCCGCTGTAGGTCCGTCAGGCGCGACGTGCGCCCGATGTTGCGGATCAGGTATTCGCGCGAATTGAGCTCGAGAAAACCACCGCTGGTGTTGGCCGAAAAGCTCTTCAGCACGCGCTCGATCTGCTCCAGCTTGATGTCCAACTCCGCCATGCGCGCGGTGTTGGGCTGGACCTGGAACTGGCGAACTTCGCCGCCGATCGGAACGACCTGCGCGACGCCGGGAATCGTCAGCAACCGCGGCCGCAGCACCCAGTCGGCATACTCGCGCACCTGCATCGGATTGATCCTGGCGGGATCGATCGGCAACGCGATCAACATGATTTCACCCATGATGGACGAAATCGGCCCCATCGTCGGCGTAACACCCTCGGGCAGTTGTTCCTTGACCAGCGCGATCCGCTCTGTAACCATCTGCCGGGCGCGATAGATATCGACGTCCCAGTCGAATGTCGCGTAGACGATGGACAGCCCGACCGACGAAATCGAGCGGACGCCAGTCACGCCCTGCATGCCGTTCATCGCCGTCTCCATTGGAAACGTGATGAGCTGCTCGACCTCCTCCGGCGCCATGCCGCCGGCTTCGGTCATCAACGTGACCGTCGGTCGATTGAGGTCGGGAAAGACATCGACGGGCATTCGGGTGAGGGTAAGAGCGCCGTAGATCATCATGACTACGGACAGCGCGACCACCAACAGCCGGTTCTTCAGGCTCGCTTCGACGAGAAAGGCGAACATTTCTCAGCGCACCTGGTTCAGAAGCGATGCACCCTGCACCACGAAGCGGTCTCCCTTGGCCAGCCCGTCGATGACGATCGACGTCGCGCCATCGCTCGGCACGAAGCGCACCGTCCTCGGCACGAAACGCTCGGCGCCGACGTGCACCCAAACGATGTCCTGGTTGTTTCGGTCTTTGACGACGGCGATCGCCGGTACCGCATAGCCGGTGACGGTTTGGTCGGTCTGCGCCAGGACAGTCAAGGGTTGACCGACGGTAAGCGACGGCAGCGCCTGCTTGCCGGGGTTGAAGCGAAACAGGACGGGGAGCGCCTGCTCGCGCAGGCTGCGCCCTGCCCCGATGAACGTCAGCGGAATGGAGACCCCGGGTTCGATGCGGGCGCTCGCCGCCGCAATGCGCGTCGCGAGCTTCGCGTCGTGTGCGATCGCCTCGACGAGTAGACGCGTCGGGTCGACAATCTCGAACAGCACTTCCCGCGCATCGACAACCTGTCCCGCGACCACATTGGCGGACGCGATGACCCCGGTGGCCGGCGCGACCAGCGCTTCGGTATTGGAGAGACTGCCACCGACGGCGGCGAGGCGCTCGGTCAGCGCCTGGACCTCGGCCTTCGCCGCCTCGACGTCTTTTTGCGGCACCGTGCCCTCGAGCTGCTGCAGGCGGGCAAGGCGCTTATCGGCGAGCATTCTATTGGCACGCAGTTCGGCGGCCTGGGCCGCCTGATTCGCACGTTCGATCGCACCCACCGAAGGCCGGACATAGGCCAGCACTTCACCCTTCTTTACCGCCCGGCCCAGCGACGGCAAGCCGCGCGGCCCCGGCTCGATGCGGCCGGCGACCGTCGGCTGCACTTTCCCGCCGGCGTTCGGATCCATCATGACTTTGCCGAAGAGCTCGAAGGTCTGCGGCGAACGCCCCTCCTCCGCAACCAGCGTTCGTAACGCCAATTGGCGCTGCGAGAGCTTGGGCAGATACACACTGCCGTCCGGCAGCCGTTGCGGCGCATTGGCGTTGGCCGCAATCGGCGCCGGGCCATGATCATGGCCCGCGTCTGCGCCGACCCAAACCGGCGTCGATGCCGTGACAGCCACGACGAGCAACAGGATGGACTTGTTCATTGCACGACTCCCTTGACCCGATTGCGGCGCGACCACCACGCGATGGCGATTCCTGCGACGGGAAGCAGCGTGCCCGCGATCCACCACCAACGCTTCCGCAACGGCTCGTCCTTGGCACCGGCCTTCGTCGCAACGGGAGCCGCAGTCACGAGTTCGCCGGCGAGCAGGTCGCTGTCACTTCCTGCGGCGATGGCGAAGGTGACGGGGAACTGGCCAGGCTGGGTCAGCGCGGCATTCTTGAACGTATAGGTGCCGTCCGGGTTGGCCTGAGCGGAACCCTTCACCGGGCCAACTTCGATGTCGATCTTCGCATCGGAAACGGGATCGTTTGTCGCGAAGCGATCGAGAAAGATCGTCATTGCGCCGTTCTCGACGACGCCGACGATTTCGAACAGGTCCGATTGCGCTTCGATACGTGAAACGTTCATCCCCGCTGCGCCTGTTGCATGGGGCGCGGTATCGTCGTGTCCCTCGTCGGCTTGAGCCGCGAATGGTTGCAGGCACATGGCGATACACGTGGAAAACAGGATGGCTTGAATGGCAGTCATGGCAGAAGTCCTCGTGCCTGGTTCAATCGGGAAATCGCACGCCCTGCTTCGATCCGGGCGCGGGTCAATGCACGTTCCGCGTCGAAGCGCTCATTTTCGGCACGGAGGCGCGCGGGAAGGTCGAGTTCGCCGAGCGTGAACGCTTTGGCAAAAAGGTTTTGGGTATCCACTGCCAGCCGGAAGCGTTCGGCGGAAAGTTCTTCGATCTCGCGCGTCCGTTCCAGCTCGAACGCGGCGCCGTCGATCTCGGCGGCAAGCTTCTGGCGTTCCAGCATCAACGCAACGTCTGTCTCGATGAGTTCGGCACTCGCCGCCGTGATGCGCGGCCGATTGCGCGCGTCGGTCCCGAACGGCAGCTTAATGCCGACCATGACCGAGTTCGCGTACGCCTCACCGAAAGCACCGCGCTCCCGACGCAAACCCAACTCGATTTCGGGCGGGTCGCGGGTTGCCACCGTCGCCTGTCCGAGCTTTGCGCGGGCCGCAGCGACGGTGCGGCCAGCGGCGGCGAGCTGAGGATGCGCATCGAGTTCCGGGACAGGCGCCGCAACGGCCTCGGTGACGGAAGGAAGCGCCTTCAGCCCGGTCAGAACGGTAAACGCTTGTGCGGCCCGATAGGTTCGGGTCCGCGTGTCCGCAAGCGCCGCCCGGGCGAGCTGTTCCGCGACGCGGGCCTGATTGAGATCGGTCCGGGCAAGATCGCCCGCCTTCAACCGTCGCTCGACGTCGGCGGCCAGCGCGACCGCCTCCTCGACCTTGCGGATTGCCAAGTCCTGCTCGGTTGCAGCAAGACGCGCCTGCCAATAAGCCTCGCGCACTTCCCCGGCAAGGCGCCAGCGCTGCGCGCGCAGGCCCGAGTCGAACTGGGCGGTTTCCGCGCGCGCGACCGCCTGCGCCGCATCGCGCGTTCCCGGCATCCAAACGGGCAGCGACAGGACCCCTTCCAGCTCGCGTATGCCTGTGTCTCGGTCGGTCCGGTCCGTTCGGTATCCGAGATTGACACTTGGCGGCTCGGGAAAAGACGCCGTTGCCGCATCGCGCTTGGCGGCAAGTTCATCCTCGCGCGCGCCGGTCGCCCGGGCGGCAGGTTGCCTGCTCCAGGCGCCCTCGAGGGCGTCGCGCAGGGATTGCGAGTAGGCTGAACCGCTGGTGAGAACCGCTGCCGCCAGCCCGGACAGCAATAGCCATCGTTGCATCGAGGTCTCCGTTGAAACGGAGTTTTAGTGCAGGCTATTGCGCGAAGCGCGTTATGCCGGAACTAAAACGAGATAAACTCGACGAGATGGCTCTAGCGTTTCGCTGTGCGCGGATTGCTTAAGATAAGGGACGTCTCGCCGATTCAGACGGCGATACGCCATTTGGGCCGATCGAGTCCGCCCGGAATGTGCGATTTGTAGTCGGAGGACTCGACGTCGTGGGCGGT
>JANMBN010000011.1:0-1515 GCA_031360485.1 Betaproteobacteria bacterium
GCGAAGGCCAGATAGCTGCCGCCGATGCCGACGTTGACGAAAAAGCCCGGCCAGGTCGCCGGATTCGCGAGTACCCGGCCCAACGCGTGCGTCCAGTGCGCCGGCGCGGCGGCGCCCGCCGCGGCCGGGGCGTTGATCGGCGCGAATCCCAGCGCTTCGGGACGGTCGCGCACGAGGAGCCACGTCGCGACGCCAAGCGCCGCGGAAAGCACGGCGAGGCCGACGAACACGGTGCGCCACGACGCCAGCGTGACGATCCAGGCGAGCGGCGCACCGGCGATCACCGCACCCAGGTTGCCGGCGAACAGCGTGAAGCCGTTGAGCGTGGCGAAGCGGTTCGCGGGAAACCAGACCGCGCTCACCTTGAGGAGCGCGATAAAGGCGACGGAGACGCCGACGCCGACCAGCGTTCGCCCGACCGCTGCGATCTCCCAGGATGGCGCGAGGGCGAACAGCAGCGAGCCTGCCGCCGCGACGATCGAGCCCGCGGAGACGATGCGCCGCGGCCCCAGCGTGTCGGCCAGTACGCCGACCGGAATCTGCAGCAGCGTGTAGACGTAGAAGTACGTCGCGGCGAGCGTGCCCAGCACCGCGCTGTTGATTGCGAACGCGCGGGTCAGCTCGTCCGCGATCGCCGCGGGCGCGGTCCGATGGAAGAACGACAGCACGTAGCTCGCGAGCACGATCCCGAAGACGATGCGGCGGGCGCGGATGAAGCGGGCGTCGGTCGATCCGGTTGCCGGTGCGGAGCTCACCCTGCATTGTACGAGGGGCGAGCCGGCGCCATGGGTTTGGTACCATGGCTGCCGCGGTCGAAACATCGCGGTACCAGGCCGCGCCCTTCGGTGAACCTCGCCACGATCGGCGCTTTCGGCCGGGCGAAGAACACGGCCTGTCTCCGATATCCCGCGATCCGCGATCCCCGATGAAATACGCCGACCTCCGCGACTTTCTCGCGCAACTCGAACGCCGCGGCGAGCTGAAGCGGATCGCCGCCGAGGTCGACCCGCGGCTCGAGATGACGGAAATCTGCGACCGGGTGCTGAAGGCGGGCGGCCCCGCGCTGCTCTTCGAGAAGCCAAAGGGCTTCGATGGAGCGGGCGGGCGCCCGCGGATTCCGGTGCTCGGCAACCTCTTCGGCACGCCGCGGCGCGTCGCGATGGGGATGGGCGAGGAGTCGGTCGAAGCCTTGCGCGAGGTCGGCAAGCTGCTGGCCTTTCTCAAGGAGCCCGAGCCCCCGAAGGGGTTGAAGGACGCGTGGCAGAACACCCGGCCGGTGTTCATGCAGGTGATGAACATGGCGCCGAAGGAACGCCATTCCGCGCCGTGCCAGGAGATCGTATGGGACGGTGCTGCCGTCGACCTCGCGCGCCTGCCCGTGCAGACGTGCTGGCCAGGCGACGCGGGTCCGCTGATCACGTGGGGCCTCACGGTCACTCGAGGTCCGCACAAGACCCGGCAGAACCTCGGCATCTACCGGCAGCAGGTGATCGCGCGCGACAAGGTGATCATGCG
>JANMBN010000302.1:0-2643 GCA_031360485.1 Betaproteobacteria bacterium
GCCTTCGACGACGACCCGCTTGCCGAGCGCCCGAGCGAGGCTCACCACCGCGCGAACGACCTCTTCGCCGCTGCGGCCGCGCTCCATCCGCGTCACGAACGAGCGATCGACCTTGATCTCGTCGATCGGCAGTTCGTGCAGCGCGCTCAGCGACGAATAACCGGTGCCGAAATCGTCGATGCTGATCTGGACGCCCGCGTTGCGCAGCTCCATCAGGTTCGGCAACGCGACCGGCAGACGTTCGATGAGCACGTTCTCGGTCAGCTCCAGCGTGAGCCGCGCAGGATCGATCTGCGCCGCTTCGAGAATTCGCCTCACCGCGTTGGCATAGCCCTGTTGCGCGATCTGCAGGCCCGAGACGTTGACGTGCAGCGACAGCCGCTCGCAAGCGGGCATGGTGCTTTGCCACGTCCTGAACTGGCGGCAGGACTGGTCCAGCGCCCAGTTGCCGAGCGGGATGATCAGCCCGGCCTCCTCGGCGATCGGGATGAACTTGTCGGGACGGATCTCGCCGTGGACGGCATGCGACCAGCGCGACAATGTTTCGATCCCGCAAAGCCGCTTCGTACGAAGATCGTAGATCGGCTGATAATGGAGGTGAAGCTCGCGCTGCTGCAGCGCGCGCCGCAGCTCGTTCTCCATCCATAGCCGCGTCGACACCTGGGCGTGCATCGTGGAATCGAACACGGCGTGCTGCGCCTTGCCCAGGGCTTTGGCCTTGTACATGGCGAGGTCCGCGTCGCGAAGCGCCTGCTCGGGCAGGTCGTAGCCGAGCTCGCTGGTCGTGATGCCGATGCTCGCGCTGGCCGTCACGTCCGACTCGGCAAGACGGATCGGCTGACTGATGATCGATTGCAGCCGGTCGGCGAGCACGGTGAGTTCGTCGTTGGACCGCACGTCCTGCACCAGGATCGCGAACTCGTCGCCGCCGAGGCGAGCGACCAGATCGCCGGGGCGCAGGTGCCCCTGCAGCCGGCGGGCGATCGTGACTAGGAATTCGTCGCCGACGCGGTGGCCGAGCGTGTCGTTGATCAGCTTGAACCGGTCGAAATCGAGGAACAGCACGGCGAACCGGCGTTGCGGGTGACGTTTGGCCACCGCGATGGCCCGCGCCAGCTCTTCCAGGAAATGACCCCGGTTCGGCAGCCCGGTCAATCCGTCGTGATAGGCGATGAACTGAAGCCGCGATTCCGCCTGGCGCCGCGCGGAAATGTCCTGGATCTGCAGGATCAGGCAGCGCTGTGTCGATTGGCGTTCGCTGAAGAACGAGGCGTTCAGCGATACCCAGACCTCGCGGCCCTCGACGTGCCGGTAGCGCAGTTCGGTGGAAAATGTCGACACCGAGCCCTGCAGCAGCGCGTGGATTTCGCGCTGCAGTGCGCCGACGTCCTCCGGATGGGCGAGCGACCAGAGCTCGATCCCGGCCAGCGTCGGCGCCGGACGGCCGAGCATGACGGCGAGCGCATCGTTGGCCTGGAGAATGCGGCATTCGGTCGACACCAGCACCATCCCGACGGCCGCGTGCGTGAACGCGCTGTGGAATCGCGCTTCGCTTTCCTGAAGCTCCGCCACGTGACGGGCCGCCTGCGCCGCTTCGCGCTCGGCACCGAGCATGCGGTCCCTCTGCGCGCGCTCCGCCGCCTCGGATTGGCGGAAATAGGAATGAATCGTCGCCAGGAACATCGCGATGATCGGGACGGCGGCTAGGAGCACGGGCGTACCGAAGCGATCGAAGCTGACGTAGACCAGTCCGGCGATCGACGCGCTGGCCATGTACGCGAGGCCGATCCAGCCGTTGCCGTTCAGGAGCGCCCACACGACGATCGGCTCGCCGTTCTTGAGCGAGATCAGCGATGCCATCAGCAGCGTGCTGCACGCGAAATACCCGATCGCCAGCGTGAACAGTCCGGCGAACAGCACCGAGTTGCTGAATGCGCCGTCGTCGCGCGCCGCCGTCGTGGCGAGCGTGAACGCCGTGCCGCATCCGTACATCGCGAGCGCTGCCATCGTCGGGCTGCCGATGCGGCTCGTCCAGCGCTTCGACGTTCGAAATGAGCCGACGGCGGCCTCGGCCGCCGCCGCGATCGTCGCCGCAGCTGGTCCGTGGACGAGCAGAAGCAGGAAGATGAACAGCTCGGCGCCGGCAAGCGACGTCTTGGTTTTTGGAATGCGCACCGGGAAAAGTCCCGTCAGCGCCGCGATCGCAGTGCCGCCCGCGATTTGCAGCACGATGGCGTAGTCGAGGTGTCCTACGTGCTTCAGCGCAAGGGCGAGCGCGCCTGCCCCGAGAATGGTCGTCGCCCACCAGTAGACTCTCGCCTGGGGGGTGTAATCGTCCATCTTCAGCACAGGGGCCATTGTGTTTTTCGTTATCCCGCGGCCGAGGGGGTCGCGGTCGTGCTCAGCGCTTGGGTGGTGTCGATGCCGCGCCGCACGCTCGCGGGTCCTGGCGCGGAGCCGTCACGCGCACGACGCGAACGCAACTTCGTCATGGCCCGGCACCACGCGGGTGCGCCATTACCAGGGCTCGCCCAGCGCGGTCGCGTCGCCGGTCGCGGCGCCGATCAGCAGATCGGTTTCGCTCAGTACCAGGCCTTCGGAGAGCACCAGGCCTTCGGACAGCACCAGGCCTTCGGACAGCAC
>JANMBN010000030.1:0-13246 GCA_031360485.1 Betaproteobacteria bacterium
GCGTCCGTGCTCGTCGAGCAGCTGTCGGTCTTCGCCGACCTGCAGGGAACGGACCAGCCGGCGGCCGAGCGTTCGTCGCCGCAAGTCGACCCGATCCTGCTGCGTCCGGTCGACGACCTCGAGCTCACGGTCCGCTCGGCGAACTGCCTGAAGGCCGAGAACATCTACTACATCGGCGACCTCATCCAGCGCACGGAGACGGAGTTGCTCAAGACCCCGAACCTCGGGCGCAAGTCGTTGAACGAGATCAAGGAAGTGCTCGCGTCGCGCGGGCTGTCGCTGGGGATGAAGCTCGAGAACTGGCCTCCGGCCGGGCTCGATCGCCCGTAACCCGCGCGCAAAAACGAAGGAAGCAGAACCATGCGCCACCGTCACGGCCTGCGGAAACTGAACCGCACCAGCAGCCATCGCCTGGCGATGCTGCGCAACATGACCAACTCGCTGCTGACGCACGAGGTCATCAAGACCACGCTGCCGAAAGCCAAGGAGTTGCGCCGCGTCGCGGAGCCTCTGATCACGCTCGGCAAGGAGCCGACGCTCGCCAACCGCCGCCTCGCCTTCAACCGGCTGCGCGATCGCGACGTCGTCACCAAGCTGTTTAACGAACTCGGCCCGCGCTACAAGGCGCGGCCGGGCGGCTACCTGCGCATCCTCAAGTTCGGCTTCCGCGTGGGAGACAACGCGCCGATGGCGCTGGTCGAGCTCGTCGATCGTCCGGAGCCGGCGGCGCCGGCGGACGCCAAGGCCGAATAGCGCGCGACGGCGCGGATTCGCAACGAAGGCCGGGCCATTCGCTCGGCCTTTTTGTCTCTGCTCCGCCGGATCGTGCCGGAGCGGGGAGGTTGGCAAAGCGTGCCTTACCCGCGGACCGACGCATTGCGAAACGCGTTCGCTCCACCGTCGCACTTCCCGCGTACTGCCCGAGTGCGCTGCATTGCAGCACGATGTATGGGTTGACTCGACCGTGTAACGCGACTAGCCTGAAAATCCGTTCGGCCTGATCCGGAGGTCTCATGACCGCGCACCGGAACAAGCGGACATCGGCCGCAGAACAGGCGGCGATGTTCAAGTTCCTCGACAAGTTCGACAACGGAACCTACCCCGACGATGTAGGCGGCCTGCTCGGCCAGTTGTCCCTGCTGCGCGAAGGTCACGCCTTCGATCGCAAGCACGAAACCCAGTGGCGAAAAGCGGTGAGCCTCGCAGTCAGCGCAAGTTGAGCACGGCCTGCGGGCCGTGGCCGGCGTTGGGGTCGGACGGCCGGTAGCGCGCATACACGTTTGTCCTTGCCTCGTCGGAGTTCGCTTTACAATCACGTTGGTCGTTGCGGGTTGGGGACTCGCTCCGGGCCGTCGCCGACGGGCCACCTCGTGCTGGCCACGCTGCATACCGACAGCGCGCCGGAATCCATCGTGCGGCTCCTCGACATGGGCATGGACCCCTTCGATATCGCCGACGCGCTTCTCGGAGTATTGGCGCAACGGCCCGCGCGGCGATTGTGCTCGAACTGCAAGAGCGCGCATGTTGCGACGCGATCCGAACTGGAGGACTTGATGGACGAGTATTCGCTGGAACTGCGGGCCACCGAGACAGGGAAGAAGGACCTGGATTCCGCGAAGGACGCCCAGTTCCCTGTCTGGACCGGGAGATTCGGCAGCGACAAGGGCGAGATCACGTTCGAGAAGGTCCCGATGGGGATCACGGACATTCGCCAAGTGCGCTCGGTTTGCATCAAATGAGGTCCTATACCTGCGCGGACGTCCTTGCCGGTCGGGCGCCGGAAAACACCGCGGTCACGGTCAAGGGTTGGGTGCGCACGCGGCGCGATTCGAAGGCTGGCATTTCGTTCGTCCACGTCTCCGACGGGTCCTGCTTCCATCCGGTCCAGGTCGTCGCGCCGAATGCGCTTCCGAATTACGCGAGCGAGGTGCTGCATCTCACCGCCGGTTGCTCGGTGGAGGCGACCGGCACGATCGTCGCTTCGCCGGCGAAAGGGCAGCCTTTCGAGCTGCAGGCAAGCGCCGTCAAGGTCGTTGGCTGGGTCGACGACCCGGATTCCTATCCGATTCAACCGAAGCCGCATACGCTCGAGTTCCTGCGCGAGGTCGCTCATCTGCGTCCGCGGACCAACGTCATCGGCGCGGTGACGCGCGTTCGTCACACCATCGCGCAGTCGATCCATCGTTTCTTCCACGAGAATGGCTTCGTCTGGATCAACACGCCGATCATCACCACGTCGGACGCGGAAGGAGCCGGTGAACTCTTTCGGGTTTCCACGCTGGACCAGACGAACCTGCCGCGCACGCCGGACGGAAAGATCGACTACGCGCAGGATTTCTTCGGGCGCGAGACGTTCCTGACCGTCTCGGGGCAGCTCAACGTCGAGTCCTACTGCATGGCGCTGTCCAAGGTCTATACGTTCGGTCCGACGTTCCGCGCCGAGAATTCCAACACCAGCCGGCACCTGGCGGAGTTCTGGATGATCGAGCCCGAGATCGCGTTCGCGGACCTCGCGGACAATGCCACGCTCGCGGAGGCGCTGTTGAAGCACGTTTTCAGGACCGTCCTCGGCGAACGCGCCGACGACATGGCTTTCTTCGAGGAGCGCATCGAGAAGGGCGTGATCGCCAAGCTGCAGGGCATCGTCGACTCGGAGTTCGTGCGGATGGACTACACCGAGGCCATTCGCATACTTGAGCGAGCCAAGCAGGCGTTCGAGTTCCCGGTGAAGTGGGGCATCGACCTGCAATCCGAGCACGAGCGCTACGTTTCGGAGAAGCATGCGAGCAGGCCGGTGATCCTGATGAACTATCCGAAGGAGATCAAGGCGTTCTACATGCGGCAGAACGACGACGGCAAGACCGTCGCGGCGATGGATGTGCTCGCGCCGGGGATCGGAGAAATCATCGGCGGCAGCCAGCGCGAGGAGCGGCTCGATGTGCTCGACGCGCGCATGACGGAAGCGGGCCTCGACAAGGAACACTACGGCTGGTATCGCGACCTGCGCCGCTACGGGACGGTGCCGCACGCGGGATTCGGGTTGGGCTTCGAACGCACCGTGGCCTACGTGACGGGTCTCGGCAACGTGCGCGACGTGATCCCTTTCCCGAGAACGCCGGGGAACGCGCGGTACTGACGGTTACGCCACCCTGGTCTTTCGCGCGGCGGGGCTGGCGCGCCGCGCCTTGTGCCGCGCCGGTTCGCGGCCGGCGCCGATCTCGTCGTGGAGCCACTGGCGGAAGAGCGCCAGCTTCGGCGAACACGCCATCCGGCGCGGGTAGACGAGATAGTGCTTCCGTGGTGCGGGGACCTCGATGTCGAACAGCCGCACCAGAACTCCGTTGCGAATGTCGTTCCCCAGCAGGGTGCTTCGCGCGAGCGCGATGCCCTGTCCCTCCGCCGCGGCTTGCATGACGTGCGACGAATCGTTGAAGATCGGGCCGCGCGACGGCTCCGGCCAATCGAGACCTGCCGCTTCGAACCACGGCTTCCAGAATTCATCGTCGGAACGGAGGAGCGTGTGCCGGGCGAGCTCCTCGGGATGCCTGGGGAGGCGCCCGTTCGCCAATCGCGGGCTGCATACCGGAAAGAACCGATCGTCGAGAAGGTGTTCGACGCCGACACCGGGCCAATCGCCGAAACCGTAGCGGATGGCGACGTCCGCTTCGTCGCGCGTGAAGTCGACGATGGCCATGTTCGCGCGAACGTCGAGGTCGACGTCGGGATAAGCCGAGAGGAATCGTCCGATTCTCGGCAGCAGCCAACGCGCGGCGAACGAAGGTGTCACGCTGACCACCATCCGGCGCGGATTGGCGTGCGACGTGATCTCGGTCACGGCGCCGGCGAGTTCGGCAAATGCGGCGCGCACGCGACTGGCAAATCGTTCGCCTGCGTCGGTCAGCCTTATTCCGCGACCGGCACGCTCGACCAGGCGCACGCCGAGATCGTTTTCCAGCGATTTGATCTGGTGGCTGATCGCGCCATGGGTGAGGTTGAGCGACTGCGCTGCCTTGGTCAGGCTCTGTTCGCGCGCCGCCGCCTCGAATGCCCGAAGCGCCTGCATGGGTGGAAGGCGCAGCGCCATCGCGATCTCCCAATATGTGAACCTAATTCACATTATGCCGGAAATAAAATCGATAGTCGCTCCGGCTTCGTTATCCTACACTTTGCCTCGTGTACGCGACCGGTTCCCGGAGGCAATCATGACAACTTCGCTCACATCTTAAAAGGCCCGACGGCACGCAGGACGCAACATCCACCGCGCCCTTCGACTGCTGGCGGAACTCCTGGCCGCTGCGCTCCTGGCGACGGCGACGGCTGCTTCGGCGGGGGACGCAACGACGGCCGACCGGCCGAACCGCGTGGCCGCCCGATCGGAGATGGTCGGAGTCTTTACCGGGGAGTTCGTGAACGGTGCGCCGGTCTACCGCCTGCCGGCGCTGACGGTCGTTGCCCGGCGCGACGCCGGGCTCGCCCGCACCGGGCGCGGGGACACGCTGGCGCGCGCAAGGCCAACGCGCGCCGGCCCCGTGGCTATACCGCAAGTCCAGCCGATCGGCGGCGCAGCGGTGGTCGTGCGCACGCGCGGGGAGTGAGCGACCGCCTAGCGACGGCCGTCGTAATCGCGACCGCGGTTTTGCCAGCGGTCGCGCCCCCAGGAAACCGACGGATAGTACGGCGCGTAGTACCGCGCGCGAACGGGGTACGGCTGCACATAGACCGGACGCGGCCGGTAGAACACGGCCGGAGGCCCATAATAGACCGGCGCAGGGCGATAGTAGGTCGTCGGCGCCCCATAGTAGACCGGCGCGGGCGGCCCGTAGGCGTAGGACGGGCCGTAGGCGTAGGACGGGCCGTAATAGCCCCCGTTGGAATAGCCCCGGTCGTAGTAGCCGCCCGAATTGGCCGCGATGGTTGCGCCCGTCACCGCGCCCAGCGCGCCGCCCACCCAAGCCCCGTCACGGCCGTTTACGCCGTGCCCGATCGCCGCGCCGATACCCGCCCCGACCAGGGCCCCCAGCAGCGGATCGCCCTGGGCCGAGGCCGGTGTCGACAGCGCGCCCGTCGTCACGGTTGCCGCGATGGCGGCGATCAAAAGGGGTGTCTTCAGCATGTCGATCTCCTGACGTTTCGTCTCGTTGACGGTCGAACCGGAAGCATGCCTCGATCGCAATGTCCTTCCAGCTGATCACATTAACGCTCGCCAGCGGAAAAGGTGGCCGTCGAATACAATTTGTTACATATTCCGGGCGTGTGCCGCGAACGTCGTCCCGCGGAATCCCGGCGACCGCCCAGCCGAACCCCAGAGTACGGTCCTCCGGCGTATCGTTGCGGACGCGGGCCGCCCCGCGAGGAGAATGACCCATGAACCCTGCGGGTAACGCTGGTCGCATGTTCCGCGCGGTGCAGGCCGCGATCGGCTGCCCCATGGTGCTGGCGGCCGGCCTTGCGCTGACGGCCTGCAGCGAAGTGTCGAACAACCCGCATCCGCTCGGCTCCGAGAAGACGAACACGATGTTCGTGCCGTTCCGCGAGCGGTCCCCGAAATACCTGGATCCGGCGAGCTCCTACTCCAACGACGAAACCCCGTTCACCTACCAGGTGTACGAGCCGCCGTACGGATACCATTACCTGAAACGTCCTTACGAGCTCGTCGGACGCGGGGCGGAAGAGGTCGCGCGGCCTCTTTATCTCGACAAGGACGGCAAGGAACTGCCGGACGATGCGCCGGGCGACCTGGTCGCGGAAACGCAGTTCGTCGTCAAGATAAAGCCGGGCATCCGATACGCGCCGCATCCGGCGTTCGCCAGGGATGGACGGGGCGAATACCTCTATCACGCGATGAAGCGTGAGGATGTCGCCGACAAGCACAAGATCACCGACTTCAAGGAAACCGGCACGCGCGACCTGACCGCGGACGACTATGTCTACGCGATCCGGCGGCTCGCCACTCCGCGCGTCAAGTCGCCGTCGTTCTCGACGATGTCCGACTACATCGTCGGGTTGAAAGAGCACGGCGACAGGATCGTCGAAGCGGACAAGGCGCTTCGACGCGGTCTCGCGCCGACCGACCGCGACCTGCCCTTTCTCGATTTCCGCCAGCACCCGTTCGCCGGCGCCGAGGCGCTCGACAAGCAGACGCTGCGTATCCGCGTCAAGGGCAAGTACCCGCAGTTCAAGTATTGGCTGGCGATGACCTTCTTCGCCCCGGTTCCGTGGGAAGCCGAGAAGTTCTACGCGCAGCCCGGCATGGCGGAGAAGAACCTCACGCTCAACTACTGGCCGGTCGGGACCGGCCCGTACATGCTGACCGAATACATCGAGAACCGGCGGCACGTGCTCGAGCGCAACCCGAATTTCCGCGGCGAACCGTATCCGTGCGACGGCGAGCCCGGCGACCGGGAAAAGGGTTATCTCGCCGATTGCGGCAAGACGATACCGTTCGTCGACAGGGTGGTCTTCGACATCGAGAAGGAGGGAGTGCCGCTGCAGGCGAAATTCCTGCAGGGCTACTACGATTCGCCGGCGATCGAGCGGCTGGACTACGGCACCGGCATCATCGTGGCGATGGGCGACGACAAGAAGAAGGAGAAGGAATACCGGGACAAGGGAGTCAAGCTGCCCACGTCGATCGAGGCCAACAACTGGTACATCGGATTCAACTGGCTCGATCCGTTCGTCGGCAAGGGCGACACGCCCGCGCAAGCGGAGCGCAACCGCAAGCTGCGGCAGGCATTGTCGATTGCCATCGACTGGGAAGAGCACATCGCGATCTTCGAGCGCGGCCAGGGCATCGCCGCGCAGGGGCCGCTGCCGCCTTCGCTGTTCGGCTATCGCGACGACGGTCCGTCGGCGTTCAATCCCGTGGTCTACCGGAAAGGTCCGGACGGCAAGCCGGTGCGCCGCTCGGTCGACGAGGCGAAGCGTCTGCTGGCCGAGGCCGGGTATCCCGACGGTCGCGACGCCGCGACCGGCAAGCCGCTGGTGCTGAACTTCGACTATCAGTCCGCGGCCACGCCCGGCACCAAGGCGCTGCTCGACTGGTACACGAAGCAGTTCGCGAAGATCGGCGTCCAGCTGGAGGTGAGGGCGACCGACTACAACCGGTTTCAGGAAAAGATGAGCAAGGGGTCGGTCCAGATCTTCTTCTGGGGCTGGCTCGCCGATTACCCGGACGCGGAAAACTTCCTGTTCATGCTTTACGGGCCGAACTCGAAGGCGTTGACCGACGGCAACGGCGAGAACAACACTAACTTCCAGAATCCGGAGTTCGACAAGCTCTACGAGCAGATGAAATTTCTCGAAGACGGCCCGGACAAGCAGAAGCTCATCGACCGGATGATCGAGATCGTGCAGACCGAGGCCGTGTGGAGCTTCGGCTACTTCCCGACTTCGGCCGCGGCCTATCACCAGTGGATCAGCAACGGCAAGCCCACGCAGATCATCCGCAACCACATCGGCTATCTGCGACTCGATCCGGAGCTGCGCACGCGCAAGCTCGCCGAGTGGAACCAGCCGGTCTGGTGGCCGATCCCGCTCATCGCGATCGGGCTCTTCGCCGCGATCGTGCCGGCGTGGTTCGCGTGGCGCCGGCGCGAGCGGGAGACCGCCGCGCGCACGCTGGCGCGCGACGGTGCCGCGTCGTGATCAACTACATCCTCCGCCGCATCGGGTATGGCGTGCTGATCCTGATCGGCGTCAACATCTTCACGTTCCTGCTTTTCTTCACGGTCAACACGCCGGACGACATGGCGCGCATGAATATCGGCGGCAAGCGCGTCACGCAGGACGCGATCGAGAAGTGGAAGGTCGAGCGCGGCTACAACAAGCCGCTGTTCTGGAACGGGCAGGAATCCGGAGCCAGGAAGGTGACGAACACGATCTTCGTCGAACGTTCGGCGCAGCTTTTCGCCTTCCGCTTCGGCGCGTCCGACAGCGGGCGCGACATCGGCTACGAATTGAAGCAGCGGGTGGGGCCGTCGATCGCGCTCGCGGTCCCGACATTCGTTCTCGGCATCTTCGTCGTGATCGCCTTCTCGCTGCTGATGGTGTTCTTCCGCAACACGTATCTCGAATTCTGGGGGGTCACGCTGGCCGTGTTCCTGCTGTCGATCTCGGCGCTGTTCTACATCATCGTCGGCCAGTTCTTCTTCAGCAAGCTGTTGAAGCTGGTGCCGATCTCGGGTTTCGCGGGCGGCCCCGATTTGTTCGTGTTCCTCGCCCTGCCGATCGTCATCGGGATCGTATCGCGGATGGGCGGCGAAGCCCTCTTCTATCGCACGATGTTCCTCGAGGAGATCGGCAAGGATTACGTGCGCACCGCGCGTTCCAAGGGCCTGTCGGAGACGGTCGTGCTGTTTCGCCATGTCCTGCGCAATGCGTTGCTGCCGATTCTGACCAGCACGGTCGCCGTGCTGCCGCTGCTCTTTCTCGGCGCGCTCATCATGGAATCGTTCTTCGGGATTCCCGGCCTCGGCAGCTACACGATCGACGCGATCAATGCGCAGGACTTCGCGATCGTCCGCTCGATGGTCTTTGTCGGCTCCGTGCTCTACATCGTCGGCCTCATCCTGACGGATATCTCGTATACCGTCGCCGATCCGCGCATCCGGCTGAGCTAGGCCACGACGATGCCCAAGCCCGTGTTCCTCGCCACCGACATCGCCCTGTATGGGCTGCTCGTGGCGATCGCCTTCTATGCGTGGCATGCGCGGCGTACGCCTACGCTGCGGCAAACGTGGCGCACCGTGCTGCATGACTCGACCGCCATGTCGGCAGGCGTCCTGCTGCTGTTGTTTCTCGTGCTCGCGGCGCTCGATTCGGTTCATTTCCGGCCGCTGCTGCCGCCGGCTCCAGGCGCTGCGGCCAATGCGGCTCCCGCCTACGCGACCCGGACGCTGTCGCTGCTCGACCTGCTGCTGGCCGGCCCGCGCGAGGCGCGCGAGAAGACCTATTCGATTCCGCTCGGCACGCACCAGTACTCGAAGGAATCGATGCTGGTCGACGGCAAATCGGTCCGCGACTATCCCCGGCTGCAGTTCGGCGGCGCGCACCTCAAGGACGTCGATCTCGAATGGCCGGACGATGTGGCGCGGCGCTCGATCGAGGGGCTCGCCGGCGGGGCGGTCGGCGCCGCGGTGTTGTGGCTCCTCGTCGCGGCGCTGCGGGCGCGGCCGGCGCGAACCGGCGTGCGCGAGTCGCTCCGGGCGATCCGCCAGCGGACGACCGAAGTCCCGTGGCGGTCGATCCTGCTGACCGCCTCGGCGCTCGTGCTCTTCGGCGGATGGATCGCGGCGCTTTGGCCGTTCTACCACGTGTTCGGCACGGACCAGACCGGCAACGATGTCCTGTACCAGGCAATCAAGTCGATCCGCACCGCGGTCGTGATCGGCTCGCTCGCCACGCTTGCCACGCTGCCGTTTGCGATCGTGTTCGGCATCCTCGCCGGCTACTACAAAGGTCGAGTCGACGATGCGATCCAGTACCTCTACACGATGCTGTCGTCGATCCCGTCGGTGCTGCTGATCGCGGCCTTCGTGCTGATGATCCAGGTCTTCGTCGACAAGAATCCGCAGATGTTCGAGACGGGCCTCGAGCGCGCCGACATCCGGCTGTTCCTGCTCTCGGCGATCCTGGGGCTCACCGGCTGGGCAGGGCTCGCGCGCCTGCTGCGCGCGGAAACGCTGAAGCTTTCCGAGCTCGACTACGTGCAGGCGGCGCGCGCGTTCGGCGTGTCGAATGCCGGCATCATGCGCCGCCACATCCTGCCCAACGTCACGCACGTCGTGCTGATCGTCGCGGTGCTCGATTTCTCGGGTCTCGTGCTGTACGAGGCCGTGCTTTCGTATGTCGGCGTCGGCGTGGACCCGACCACCAACAGCTTCGGCACGATGATCAACAGTGCGCGCAACGAGATGTCGCGTGACCCGGTCGTCTGGTGGACCCTTGCGGCCGCGTTCGGTTTCATGGTCACGCTGGTGCTGTCCATGCAGTTCTTCGCCAGCGCGGTCAACGAAGCCTTCGATCCGCGCGCGCGCGCTTTCCGCGGCCGGCGGGTCAAGCCATCGGCTCCGGCCGTCAAGGGAGGCGTCGCGGCGCCTTCGACTGCAGATTAGGAACTCATGCTCGCGATCGAGAACCTCACCACCGAGATCGATTCCGACACCGGTCTCGTGCGCGCGGTGGACGCGCTGGCGCTCACCATCGAGCGCGGCGAGACGTTTGCGCTGGTCGGCGAGTCGGGTTGCGGCAAATCGATGACTGCGCTGTCGATCCTGCGGCTTCTGCCGGACGCCGGGCGCGTCACCGCCGGCAGCGTGGACGTCGACGGCACCGACATCCTGCAACTGCCGGAAATGCAGATGCGCGACGTCCGCGGACGCCGCATCAGCATCATCTTCCAGGAGCCGTCGACCAGTCTCAATCCGGTGATGACGGTGGGCCGCCAGATCACCGAGGTGATCGAGCGCCACACGGCGTTCCGCGGCAGTGCGGCAGAGGCCAAGGCGATCGACTGGCTGAAGCGCGTCGGCATCCCCGAGCCCGAGCGCCGGATCGGCGACTATCCGTTCCAGATGTCGGGCGGGCAAAAGCAGCGCGTGATGATCGCGATCGCGCTGGCCGCGGAGCCGGGCCTCCTGATCGCCGACGAGCCGACCACCGCGCTCGACGTGACGATCCAGGCACAGATCCTCGACTTGCTGAAGGATCTCCAGGCCTCGCAGAGGATGGCGATGCTGCTGATCACGCACGACCTCGCTATCGTCGCCAGGATGGCGCACCGTGTCGCGTTGATGTACGCGGGCCAGGTGGTCGAGGTGGCGGACGCGAAGGAATTTTTCGAACGTCCGCTGCATCCGTACGCGGTCAACCTGTTCGAGGCGCTGCCCGATACCAGCAGGCGGGGGCGCCGGCTGGCATCGATCTCGGGGTCGGTGCCGCCGCTCAACCAGGCATTCGCCGGATGCCGGTTTGCCGAACGGTGCAGCGACGTGATGGACAAGTGTCGGCGCACCCTGCCGCTGCTGAACGAATTCCGGCCTCGCCATTCGGTGCGCTGCCTGCTCTACGACGGCGTCGGTGCGACCGAAGCCGCTACGCGCGTCCTGGGCAAGGACCCGGCCCTGCCGGCGGACCCGCCGGCGGGCGAGATGGTGCTCGAAGTGCGCGATTACCGGGTCTGGTTTCCGATTCGCAAGGGCCTGCTGAAGCGCACGGTCGGCCATGTGAAGGCCGTCGACGGCGTGTCGTTCGGCATCCGGGCAGGGCGCACGCTGGCGCTGGTCGGCGAATCGGGCAGCGGCAAGACCACGGTCGGCAAGGCGGTGCTGCAGCTCCTCCGTGGCACCGCCGAGATCAGCGGATCCGCGCAGCTGCAGGGGCAGTCGCTTGAAGGGTTGAACGGCGAATCGCTGCGTACCGCGCGCCGCGCCGCGCAGATCGTGTTCCAGGACCCGTTCGCGTCACTCAACCCGCGGATGCGCGTCAACGAGATCCTCGAGGAAGGGGTCGCATCGCTGTGCCCGGAGGTCACGCCCGGCGAGCGCATCG
The DNA here is from genome assembly GCA_031360485.1 of Betaproteobacteria bacterium. Taxonomy (GTDB): domain Bacteria; phylum Pseudomonadota; class Gammaproteobacteria; order Burkholderiales; family Casimicrobiaceae; genus CAIWHR01. The sequence goes on from JANMBN010000030.1 coordinate 11,551, forward strand.
AGCGCGTCGCCGCGCTGCTGGTTAAGGTCGGCTTGCGGCGCGACGCGCTGACCCGCTACCCGCACGAATTCTCGGGCGGCCAGCGCCAGCGACTGGCGATCGCGCGGGCGCTGGCGGTCGAGCCGAGACTGATCGTCGCCGATGAGCCCACGTCCGCGCTCGACGTTTCGGTCCAGGCGCAGATTCTCAACCTGTTGAAGCAGCTGCAGCAGGAACTCGGGGTCGCCTACCTCTTCATCACGCACAATTTCGGCGTCGTCGAATATCTGGCGCACGACATCGCGGTCATGAAGAACGGCAAACTCGTTGAAGCCGGGCCTGCCGAACAGCTGCTGTTTCACCCGCAGCACGAGTACACGCGCACGCTGCTGGCGGCGGTGCCGCGGCTCGCCCGAGCGGCGTGATCCTGCGTCCCGTCCGGCCGGCGTATGCCCTCCGCGCGCCGGCGGGCAGTGCGGCACGAGAACGTGTTCCACCCCGTCGGATTGCCCGGCGGTTCGTGATTCATGGCCGCGAGTTTCAAGCCGCCGCGGCGACCTTCAGCGCCTCGACGCGAATCTCCTCGGTGAGGCGCGCCTTCAGTGCGGAGAATTCGGCCGTTGTCTTCACCGTGTAGAGCCGTGGATGCGGCAGGTCGACCGCGACCTCGGCCTTGATCCGCCCCGGGCGCGCGCTCATCACGACGACGCGTCCGGCCATGAAGATCGCCTCCTCGATGTCGTGCGTGACGAAGAGGACGGTCTTCGTTTCCGCTTCCCAGATGCCGAGCAGAAGCTCCTGCATCAGCGACCGCGTCTGGTTGTCGAGTGCGCCGAAGGGCTCGTCGAGCAGCAGGATCTTCGGATCGTTCGCGAGGGCGCGCGCGATCGCGGTGCGCTGCTGCATGCCGCCCGAGAGCATCTTCGGATAGTGATGCTCGAAGCCGGCGAGCCCGACCCGGTCGATGTAATGCGCGGCGATCTCGTCCTGCCGCGCCGGCGGCATCGCCTTCTCGCGCAGGCCGAAACAGATGTTTTCGTGCACGGTGAGCCACGGAAACAGCGTGTACGACTGGAACACCATGCCCCGGTCGGCTCCGGGCGACGCGACCGGCACGCCGTCGAGGACCACGCGGCCGGTCGACGGCCTGTCGAGGCCGGCGACGATGCGCAGCAGGGTCGACTTGCCGCAACCCGACGGGCCGAGGATCGTGATGAAGTCGTTGTCCTCGACTTCGAGCGTAATCGGCTGCAGCGCCACGGTGGGCGCGCCGCCGCGCACGCCGGGAAACGTCCGGCCGACGCCTTCGATGGCGAGCTTGCTCACGGGAGTGCCCCCACGCTTGCGGCATGCGCCGCTGCGCTGCCCCCCGAGGGGGCGCGATTCGCGCCTTGGGACGGCCCGGCGGCGCTCACGCGAGGCTCCACGGATACAGCCGCTGGTTCGCCCACTTGAACAGGAAGTCCGAAATGAGTCCAATCACGCCGATCACGATGATGCCGAAGATGATCTGCCCGGTGTTGAGCAGCGCCTGGCTGTCGGTGATCATGTGGCCGATTCCGGACGAGGCGCCGATCAGCTCGGCGACGATCACGTAGGTCCATGCCCATCCCAGAACGAGCCGCAACGTTTCGGCGATGGCGGGTGCCGCGCTCGGCAGCAGGACGCGGCGGACCACGCCGCGCGACGAAGCACCCAGCGTGTACGCGGCCTCGAC
>JANMBN010000082.1:0-4532 GCA_031360485.1 Betaproteobacteria bacterium
GGCATCGCCCTGGTCGGCGGCCTTGCTGTACCAACCCAACGCCGCCGTGAAATCCTTCGGCACTCCCCGGCCGGTCGCGTACATGCTGCCGACAGTGTTCTGGGCCGCCACCTCGCCCTGGTCGGCGGCCTTGCGATACCACTTCATCGCCTCCGCATGGTCCTGCGGCACGCCCCGGCCGGTCGCGTACATGCTGCCGACATTGCTCTGCGCCGCGGCGTCGCCCTGGTCGGCGGCCTTGCGATACCATTTCATCGCCTCGGCGAAGTCCTGGGGCACGCCGCGGCCGATGGCGAACATGCTGCCGATATTGTTCTGGGCCGCCGCGTCGCCCTGTTCGGCGGCCTTGCGATACCAGCTCATGGCCCCCGCATGGTTCTGCGCTACGCCCAGGCCGCTGTCGTACATCGCGCCGATGTTGAATTGTGCCTTGACGTGGTTCCGCTCGGCGGCCTTGCGAAACCACTGCATCGCCTCGACAAAATCCTGCGGCACGCCCCGGCCCTGCTCGTGCATGACGCCGAGATTGAACTGGGCGCGGGCGAAACCCTGCTCGGCGGCCAGCCGATACCACTTCGCCGCCTCGACGTCGTCCGGCGGCACGCCACGGCCTCGCTCGTACATGACGCCGATATTGTGCTGGGCTCGCGCGACACCCTGGTCGGCGGCCATCCGATACCACCGCATCGCCGCGCCGTAGTCCTGCGGCGCGCCGCGGCCACGGTCGTACAAGCTCGCGAGGTTGCACTGCGCGCGGGCCTCGCCCTGGTCGGCGGCCTTGCGGAACCATTTCATCGCCTCCGCGTGATCCTTCGGGACGCCCCGGCCCTTTTCGTACATCGCGCCCAGCTTCGCCTGGGCGCGCGCGTTGCCACGATCGGACATCGTCCGATAGAGCCGCAGCTCGGTCGCGTAGTCGCCGCTTTCGCGCGCCGCCTTTGCGGCGGCCCACTCTTCCTGCGTCATGGCTCCTGCTCCCCCGACATCCCGGTTTTCCCCAGGTCTGCCGCGTTCATTCGGTCCGCCTGCCGATGGCCTCGCGCCCGGTCGGCATAGACGCCAACCGCCAACTGGAAGTCGGCCCCCCGTTTCCAATGATGCCAAAGAATAGCCCGGGCGGCGCAGGAAGGAAATCCACGGGGAGCCGACGTTGTCCGCGGATCTCCGTTTGCGCCTGTCCATCCCGCACGATTCGCGTGTACGCTGCCGCACGGGGTCGAATCGCACCGGCGCAGTAACCGCCAATGCGAGCGTCGACGGCCCCGTGATTCGCCTCGGCGCCGGGATGCCGTGGCGAAAGCGAATCGGTTTCGGAGGAGGGCGGATCACGGACGCGACAAGTGCCACCGATCGGAAGCCAGGCTCGGCGAACGTGATGACGCGCGAGCTCTTCTGGGGATTCCTCAAGATCGGCCTGTCGGGCTTCGGCGGCGTCCTGCCCTTCGCCCGCCGCATGATCATCGAGCAGCGCCGGTGGCTGACGGAGCAGGAGTTCACCGAGGTCCTGTCCCTCGCGCAGTTCCTTCCGGGACCGAACATCGTCAACGTCTCGGTCATCGTCGGCCGGCGCTTCCAGGGCCCGACGGGCGCCGTCGCCGCCACGCTGGGGCTGATGCTGATGCCTCTCGTCATCATCCTGCTGCTCGCCACGTTGTACACCGAGTTCGCGCAGGTCGACGCCGTCCGCAACGCCTGCAATGGCGTTTCCGCGTCGGCGTCGGGACTCGTCGTGGCGGTCGCGCTCAGGATGGCGCAACCGATCCGGCGCACTTCATGGAAGATCGGCATCGGAGCGATCGCCTTTGTCGCGATCGGCCCGGCGCGCTTGCCGCTGCTGTGGGTGCTCGCCGTTCTGGCGCCGGTGTCGATCGCGATCGCCTTCCGGAGGCGCCGGTGATCCCGCCGCTGCTCGTCGAGCTGGCGCTGCAGTTCCTGGTCCTGTCGTTGCTGTCGATCGGCGGAGCCAATGCCGTCATTCCGGAGATGCATTTGCGCGCCGTCGACATCGAACACTGGATGACCGACGCCGACTTTTCCCAGTTGTTCGCGCTGTCGCAGGCGGCGCCAGGGCCGAACGTGCTGATCGTCAGTCTCATCGGCTGGAAGGTGGCGGGAGTCGCCGGCGCGCTGGTCGCGATGCTGGCGATGTGCGGACCGTCGTCGGTGCTGACGTATCAGGTCGCGCGCGCGTGGGACCGCTTCCGCGACGCGCCCTTGCGCATCGCGATCGAGCAGGGGCTGGCCCCGGTGACCGTCGGCCTCATCCTGGCATCGGGCTACGTGCTGACCCGCACGACCGATCATGGGTGGCCGGCCTACGCGGTCACGGGCACCACGTTGCTCCTCGCGATGACGACGCGCCTGCACCCGTTGTGGATGCTCGCTGCAGCCGCGGGCCTCGGTGCACTCGGCGTCGTCTAGCGGCGCCCGGACGGCCGCCCGCGAGCCGCGGCGCGGTCCCGCGTCCCGCCGTCACTGCGGACGCTGCGCTTCGCGGGGTTGCGCCGAACCGGGGATCGCCGGCAGCACGGCGAAGCGCAACGCGACCGTATCGCCGCCGCAAGTGCACGCGACTCCGTGTGCCGCGGCGAGAACCGCGACGTCGTCCCAGTCGAGCGCGTGGTAGATCGTCGACGACGGAAACGGCGGCGCACGGCTCGAACGGCGCGCCCGCACGCGCAGTTCGACGCTATCGCCTTCCTGTTCCGCGACGACCTCGACGTCCAGCGCCCCGGGATGAAGATCGGTCAAGGCCAGCAGAGAGGTGACGACGAGTTCGCGGGCAGCGGTTCTCGACACTCTCGCTTCGCCCGCCGAGTTTCCCATCGCGACGGTTGCGTGGGTGGCGCGCAACCTCCAGTCGTCACCGGCAAGCTTCACGCATTGGCGGACGACTTCGCCCAGCGTCGTGCTGGCGCCTTCGTCCGGCCGCAGCCATTCGATCACCGAATGGCCGGTTGCCATCGCCTCGCCGGCCACCAGCGGAATCTTGCCGACACACTCGCGCATCCTGGTTTCATCGGCGCCGTTCTGCAGCAGGCGCGCGCCCAGCTCGGAGAGGAACTGGATGCTCTGCAGCTCGCCCATCAGCGTGTGGCGCAAGCCGGACGCGAGCTTGCGCAGCACAATGTACCGGACGGCATCGGCGTCCCGTCTGGCGGCATCGCTCATCGCACTCGAGCCGTCAAGCCGCTGGTGATTCGATATCCGCGAGAAAGCGTTCGAGCACTGCCGGCTCGATCGGTTTCACCAGGTGATGATCGAACCCTGCTTCGCGCGAGCGGCGCTTGTCCTCGTCGTGCCCCCACCCCGTGAGCGCGACGATGACGGGTTCCTTTCCCCACGGCTTGGCGCGAATGCACCGGCACGCATCGAATCCGTTCAGGTTCGCCATGCCGATGTCGAGGAATATGACGTCGGGACGAAACTCCGCGTCCGCCGAGACGGCCGCCGCTCCGTCATGCGTCACGCGCACGTCGTTGCCCATCATCTCGAGCAGGAGTCCCATGCTTGTCGCGAGATCGGCGTTGTCGTCGGCCACCAGGATGCGTCGCTTCCTGCGCGGCGGCGAAACGCCGCCGTCATCCGCGCGACTTGCCGGCGGATTATCCGTCGCCCCCTCCGCATGACGAGGCCGGCGAACGACGAACTCCTGTCCCATCGCGAGGCCTTCGCGCTGGTCTTCGATCGTGCCGCCCTGCGACGCCACCAGCCGATTGACGAGGGTCAAGCCGCCTCCCGGTTAACCTTGACGACTGTCCGACGCGCGACCGCGCCGCCCGACGCGCTTGAAGAAAGCGTGCCTAGTATACGGGCGACTCCGTCAGGATTGACTTGGGCGCTTATCCTGTCGGACGGGCGGCAACGCGCGAATCAGACAGACACCTATAGCGGCCGCAGCCGGACCGGCTCAGATTGTGGCCATCGACAAGCGGCGCCGACGGCAAAAAAGGTTCGCCCCCGGGACCGGAAATTCCGGCCGCGGGCGACCGCCACCGGCGACGGTTCGGGACCGTGCCGATCACGATTTTCCCGAGAAAGGACCCACGACATGCCGCTGCAAAAAGGACGGAGCAGGAAGACCGTGAGCTCCAACATCAAGACACTCGTTCACGAATACGAGCGGGACGGGACGATTGGTTCCAGCCATCCGCGATCCAGGAAAAAGGCGATCCAGCAGGCGGTGGCCATCTCGCTCACGAAAGCGGGCAAGAGCCGAGCCCGGAAACCCGCGACGAAATAGGTTCGCACGCCAACGCCGCGGCAAGAAATGCTTCCGGCGCGCGGCCGACGGCGTTGCCTTCCACGATTCGCGCGGCTGGTTCGGCACGTCGATCGGCATTGCAAATGATGGGGGATTGACGTTCCTTCGCCTGGGGCGCCTCACGTGCGCCGACGCCGCAGGCGCGGCCCTGCGGCGCCGCGAAGCCGTTTCCCGCTTCGCACTTCGCGCATGCCGGCGCTGTCGTGCGGCGCGTCGATCGCATAGACTTCGACGACCGGGCATTGCCGGACTCCCCCATGCGCCTTCG
>JANMBN010000092.1:0-9882 GCA_031360485.1 Betaproteobacteria bacterium
GTCGCGCGCGCGGTGGCAGCAACCGTCAGGGACGTACGGGCCGGCAAGCTGCACTCGGTGGACGCCGGACTGACGAGCCCCAGACCGAAGTGATTTCGACCTGCCGCGGGTTGAGCGCTTGATGATGCTTCAAGGCAAGAAATCTTCGCGCTTCATCGGATCCGTCGGCGCGAGCGGCTTGAGCCAATGCCATTGAGGCTCTTCGCTGCGATCTCCGCTTTGGGGGCTGCGTCACAACCATTGCCCATGGGCGGCGAGCGACCTTCGGCCCCCCGTCGCAAGCCGACGTCTACGGTCGTCCGACGTTCTCGGGAGCGGACGTTCGTGTCGGGGCTCGTAGGCCGAAATCGCCGCCTCCCATGTGCGACGGCTCATCGGCAATGATCGTCAGCCCACCGGCCCCAACCCGCTGTGTATGCATGCCGGGCGGCAACCCGCGAAGGGTGCCTTAACCTATTGGACGTCTATTTCAATGGTTCGGTCACGCGCGGGCCGTGTGCGAACGATTCGGCCCGCGGTGATCGCGGTACATCCGCAGCACGTGATTCCAGGTCGGTCGGCCGGCAAGGCTCGCTTCGAGGTCCGCAAGCTCCGGCGGCATTGCCGGCCACTTCATTCGATGCCCCGGCACGCGGCACACGGGCGCCAGGAGGGCAGCCAACGTGATGTCCGAGCGATTCGGTCTGTCGCCGCCGAGGTACGGCTGCGTCGCAAGCACCGCATCGAGTTCGTCGAATGTCGTCACGAAGCGCAGTTTGGCTTTGGCCACAGCTTCAACGTCGGTGGTCTTGTACATGCGCTTCACCGCCGACGCTACGGCCGGATACGCGGCGGCATAGAATGCTCGTGCCCAGAACGGACCGCCGAATGACCACAGGTCGATCACTGTCCGCCGATCCTTCAAGAGCGCCGAATATAGAACCTGTTGCACACCGCGGCCGAACACCTGGTCGAGTGTCTTCTCGAGTTCGAGCGCCCTGGCCCGTTCTGTCGGATCGATCGCAGTCAGCTTGGTGCCGCCGAGGCGATCGGCGACGTAGTCGATGATCGCGCTCGACCCCTGCACGTACTGACCATCGTGCTCGAGCACCGGCACATGGGTGCGCCGAGCGATGCGGCGCGTTACCAGCTGATGCGGGCCCGGCAGCAGCACCCTCTCCTCGTAGGCGATATCCTCGTAGTCGAGCGTCCAGCGCGCCTTCTCGGAGAAGTGCGAAATGTTGAACGTGTAGAGCTTGATCATGCCCGCCAAAGAAAACGAGCACCGACGCGTCCTCCGGATGAGGTCATCGCGGGTCGACGCGAGCAGGCGAATTGGCAGGACCAAAGCATTCGAGCATCGACACTGACTTGTCCTCGGGCAATTCCCAGCCGTAAGGCTCGCCAAACCAGGTCTTCAACCGTTGGAGTTTCGCGCGATAGCCGGCCTCGTCGAAATCCGGATATTGCGCGAACCAGCTTGCGCAGCGATCGCGCACATGGCTGCGAATGACGTCGACGCTGAAAAGATGGAAGGACGGATTGAAGGCTTCGTTCAGGTGCTCGCTGACGAAGGGCTTCAGCAGCTCTGGATTGTCACGATTCGGGTCGATGATCCAATGCGCGCCCTCGCGGCGAAGGATGGGCGGGAGAATCCGGTCGCCGATCCGCACTTCGTGGAAGATGTTGCGATAGAACTTGAATCCCGCGTAGTTGCCGGCAAGGTCGCCATTCGAGTAGACACCCGTGAGCATGATGCCGTTAAGCGCCTTTTCCTCCGCCACTCCATATTCGACTGCGCTGGCGATCGCGGCCGCTTCGTCCTTCCCCTTCTCGCGATCGTCCATGAATCGCGTGACATAGTCGTAACCTTGCTGAAAGATGTGGCCGATCTTGTCCGTGCCGAGATCGATCCCGTAGAGCCGAATCGTCGGACAGTCCCACAGATGGCTGAACGGAAACGGTGAGAGGGTCCATGCATAGATGGAATCATTGAGGCTCGGCATGAATCGTACGGTCCGACCCGGAAAGGCGCCGTAATGGATCGCGCGCTCGATGGTCGTTTCGGGAATGCCGATACCCGTCTCCTCGAAGATGTGCCGGAGGAGCTCCCGCTCGTCGATCGGATCGGGCGCAACCTCGGATTGGACCTGCGTCCGCTGCCCGGAGATTCGCGCGTTGAGCCGAGCGATCTCGTCCCGGAGGATCTTGCGCACGATTGCGGCCAGGTCCGGCCCGAGGTCGTCGAGCGGCTGCGGGGGAAGCGTGAACTGGTCGGTTTCCGTGGCGCGCGCATCGGGCAGTGCGGCGGCAGCCAGCAAGGCCAGCAAGCATGCGAAGAGCAGTGGCGGCAAATGACGCATTTGTGGTCCTGCTGGCAAAGTTTGCACCGCGGTGCCGTTGGCGCGGAACTCGAGCGGCACACGCGCGCCACCAGGTTGCCGCAGTGAAGTACCGCCCGAGCGCCGAGCGCTTTCGCCTCCGAGACGGCTGCGGCAGCCGGTAACGATGCGGATTTTCAGGCGATACCTTCGGGGGAATTGTACCCGATGCCGTACCAGGTTTCTTTTGGCCTGCATGGTCTTTTCTTGCGCGCGCTGCCCACTGTGCGTTTAGAATCAGCGCAACAAGAGGGAGGTCGTGATGTTCACCAGCAATCCGTTTGCCGAGCTTTCGGCGTCCATACCGCCCGCCGTCATGCAGACCTATGTCGTGATCATGATCGTCCTGGTTGCCGCAGGGACGCTGTTCGACATCGCGCACAAGGGAAGCGCCAGGTATTTTTTCGACAATTGGCGGAAATCGAAAGGCAAAGGATCACACCAACTCGGTGGCGGCGAATGGGTGTCGCTCATCCTCCGGACCGGCCTTGTGGATGTGCTGACGTCCGGGGAATTCTGCAGCGCGCGCCGCCGGGTCGCCCATCTGCTGACCATGTACGGGTTCGTGATCTACGCCATCAGCACCGCTTTCATGGTGTTCGGCTATGCGACACCCGCGACTCCGACGCCGTCGATCCTGCCGCTCCTTTGGTGGATCGGCGGTTCGATGATCTGCGTCGGCGGATACTGGTTCTGGTTCTTCATCCGGGTCGATGTCGCGGCCGAGGGAAAGTCACCGCTGCGCCTCATGCGCGCGGATCTGTTCGTCCTCTCGCTCGTCGGCAGCGTGACGCTGGGCCTGGTCTGGGCCTGGCTGCAGGCGAGGGCGAGTTCCGGGGCCACGGTGTTCTTCGGCTTGTACATCATTGCCACGACGGTACTCTTCGCATCGGTACCGTGGTCCAAGTTCGCTCACATGTTTTTCAAGCCGGCGGCGGCGTTCGAGAAACGGGTGTCCTACGCGAACGGCTCCAGAAGCAACCTGCCCGCCCCCTCCGCCAGGCCCGAGCAATTCGGCAGTCCTAAGAAGCAGCCCCGGCACTACTGATCAGCCGGCGATCGATTTTCAATTCGGGAGACCAGGACCACCATGCCAACCTTCGTTTACATGACCCGGTGCGACGGCTGCGGGCACTGCGTCGATATTTGCCCGTCCGACATCATGCACATCGACAAGACCACTCGGCGGGCCTACAACATCGAGCCGAACATGTGCTGGGAGTGCTACTCCTGCGTGAAGGCCTGCCCGCAGAACGCCATCGATGTCCGCGGCTATGCCGACTTTGCCCCGCTGGGCCACAGCGTCCGGGTGCTGCGGGAAGAGGCCAAGGCGACCATTTCGTGGAAGTTGAAGTTCCGGGACGGCCGCGAGAAGAACTTCGAGTCCCCGATCCGGACGACGCCCTGGGGATCGATCAAGGGGCCGGCCGAGTACGACGCGCCCCGTCCGGAGGATTTCGCCAGCCAGGAACTCGCGCACGAGCCCGAAGGGCTCAAGATTGGCGGGGGATTGCCGGCGTTGCGTCCCGACCAGCTGAAGCAGGGAGTCGTCTGATGGGTCTGTTCGGCGGCAGGAAAACAGTGTTCGTCGACGCGGATATCCTCGTCATCGGCGGCGGCATGGCCGGCTGCGGAGCCACCTACGAGTCGCGCTACTGGGGACGCGACCTCAAGATCGTCTGCGTCGAGAAAGCGAACATCGAGCGCAGCGGTGCCGTCGCCCAGGGCCTCTACGCCATCAACTGCTACATGGGCACGCAGTGGGGCGAGAACCAGCCCGAGGACCACGTCCGCTACGCCCGCAACGACCTGATGGGGCTGGTGCGCGAAGACTTGGGCTACGACATCGCCCGGCACGTCGATGCCACGGTGCACAAGTTCGAGGAATGGGGCCTTCCGATCATGCGGGACCCCAAGACCGGACGCTACCAGCGCGAAGGCAAGTGGCAGATCATGATCCACGGCGAAAGCTACAAGCCGATCGTCGCGGAAGCGGCGCGCAAGGCGGCGACCGAGGTCTACAACCGGATCATGGTCACGCATCTGCTGATGGACAAGAGCAAGGCAAACCGGGTCGCCGGCGCCGTCGGAGTCAATGTCCGGACCGGTGTTTTCCATGAGTTTCGCGCGAAGGCGGTCATCGTCTGTGCGGGTGGCGCGTCGCACATCTTCAAGCCACGCGCCGTGGGCGAGGGGATGGGGCGGACCTGGTATGCGCCCTGGAGCAGCGCCTCCGCGTACGCCTTGCCGATTGAGGTCGGCGCCAAGATGACGCAGATGGAGAACCGCATCGTCCTGACCCGATTCAAGGACGGCTATGGCCCCGTCGGCGCCTACTTCCTCCATCTGAAAACGTACACTCAGAACGGCTACGGCGAGGAGTACGAGTCCAAGTGGTACAACCACACGAAGGAATTGGTGGGCGACTACATCGACCGGCATCCGGTGCCGACGTGTCTGCGCAACCACGCGTTTCTCGAGGAGACGAAGGCCGGCCGCGGGCCTATCCGCATGGTGACCACGGAGGCTTTCCAGGACCCCCACAAGGAGACGGTCGGCTGGGAGAACTTCCTGGGCATGACGATCGGGCAAGCGGTCGTCTGGGCGTCGCAGAACATCGACCCCAAGTTCATCAATCCCGAGCTGACCACGTCCGAGCCTTATGTCATGGGCTCGCACGCCACCTGCTCCGGTGCTTGGGCGAGCGGACCGGAGGACTGCGCCCCTGCGGATTATCAGTGGGGCTACAACCGGATGATGACGGTCGACGGACTTTTCGGCGCCGGCGACACCATCGGCGGCACCGCGCACAAGTTTTCTTCAGGGTCGTTCACGGAGGGCCGGATCGCCGCCAAGGCCGCGGTCAAATACGTCAACGACATGGGGAAGGCACAACCGGAGGTCAGCGAACAGGAATATCGCGACCTCGAGCGTGCGATCTACCGGCCGCTGGAGAACTACCGGGTCGGCCGCAACGAGATCGTCGCCGGGACCGTGTCGCCGAGTTATCTCCTCCCGATCCACGGACTTCAGCGTCTCGAGAAGATCATGGACGAATACGTCGGCGGCATCAGCGCCAACTACATGACGAACAGCCAGCTGCTCGACCGGGGACTCGAATTGCTGGGGATGCTGAAGGAAGACATGAGCTCCATGGGTGCCGAAGACCTGCACCAGCTCCAGCGCACGTGGGAGCTGCACCACCGGTTATTGGCCTCGGAGTCCGTGACCCATCACACCCTGTTCCGCAAAGAGACGCGGTGGCCGGGGTATTACTATCGTGGCGATCACATGAAGCTCGATGATGAGAACTGGCATTGCTTCACCCTGTCCCGCTATGACCGGGATTCCGGCAAGTGGGACCTGGAGAAGGCGCCGGTCCACCACATCATCGACTGACGTCGTAGACTCGGAACCCACACCGAAAGTGGAACCGCGAGCCGGAGCGATGCCTGCAATGCCATCCGCATCGGATCCCTCCCGGCGTCCTGCATGCGCACCATCGAAACGAGCCGCCTTGCCTCAGCGCGCCGGATGTCCGGCGGACTTTCCTGACCGAGTCGGCCCGTTGTCGAGCCCCGCGTAGTACTCGCGCAGCACGGCGAGCACCTCGGGCCGGCTGAACTCGGCGGGAACTTCCGCGCCCTCCGACAGCCATTGGCGCAGCTGAGTTCCGGATACTTGCAGCCGATCGGCATCGCCATGCGGGCACGTGCGGTCCGACGCCATGCCTCCACATGCATAGCACCAGAACGCGACGTCGAACCTGAGCGGTGCCGTCTCCAGCGCGTCCCTGGGGATCCGATCGAAGATGCGGTGCGCGTCGTAGGCACCGTAGTAGCTGCCGACGCCCGCGTGGTCGCGGCCCACGATCAGGTGCGAACAACCGTAATTCTGCCGGAAAAGCGCGTGCAGCACCGCTTCGCGCGGCCCCGCGTAGCGCATGTCGAGCGGATAGCCCGCCTGCACCACGGTCTTCTTGACGAAATATCGTTCGGCCAGGACCGCGATGGCCCTGGTGCGGACTTCGGCCGGAATGTCGCCGGGCTTCAACGCGCCCAGCAGCGAGTGCACGAGCACGCCGTCGCAGACCTCGATCGCGACCTTGGCCAGGTACTCATGCGACCGGTGCATCGGATTGCGCGTCTGAAACGCGGCGATCCGCGACCAGCCGAGCGAGGTGAACAGCGCCCGCGTCTGCGCCGGCGTCATGAACAGCGCGCCGTACTTGGCCGCGTAGCCGCCGGTCGACAGCACCTTGACCGGACCGGCCAGGTTCACTTCGCCCTGATCCAACACGAGCTTGACGCCGGGATGCCGGCGATCCGTCGTCAGGAACACCGTCGCGCACTCGTGCTCCTTGTCGATGGAATATTTCTCGGTGACCCGCATCGTCGCCAGCAACTCGCCATTCTCGGTGTCGACGAGCGCGATGTCCTCGCCGGTCCTGATGGACTCGGCGAACGCGGCGCCGGCCGACAACGTGATCGGGATTGGCCAGAACAACCCGCTCGCGGTCTTCATGCCGTCGCAGACGCCCTCCCAATCGGCGCGCGTCATGAAGCCGTCCAGCGGCGTGAAGCCGCCGATGCCCAGCATGACGATGTCGCCCTTTTCGCGCGAGCTGACGCCGAGGCGCGGCAGCGTTGCCGCACGCCTCCGCTCGGCAGTCAATGCGTCGCCGTCGAGCAGTAGCGGACGCAGGTTGCCGCCGCCGTGCGGTTTAACGAGCGGCATGATCGCGCGGTCCTGTCGGCGGGGGACGCTCCATCGGGCGCGGGAAGCGGCCAGCGCGTGCGGGGCGGATGCCGATCGGGTTCCAGTGAACAGTCATCGTCGATCCGGAAAGAGAGCGGCGCCTTGATCCAGGGCAGGGCTAGCCGATCGCCTGGTAATAGAGATTCTGCGGGTGATTGGCCTGCGCGAAGAAGAACCAGCGTTCCGCGAGCAACCCGGCGTACTGAACGACGAATGCGGCGACGACCGTGGCGGCCGGCGCGCCGGCCAACGCCGCCGCAAGCAGGATCACCGGCACGGCAAATGCACCGGCCAAGAAAAGCCACCTGACCGAGCGCAGGAACGACGCCGGCCGGCCGTGAAAGAACTCGCGGGTGTTGAACGAGCCGCCCATGAATCCCTGCGATATCTGGACGATCCGCGGGTGCTTGACGCCAATCGCGGTCTGCAGCGTCGACTTGGGCCGCAGCCGTGCATTGCGGACGAGTGATGCGGCACGGCCGACGAAACCGAGGAGCGTAACGGACAACGCGCATGCGGCGAAGAACCGGACGAGCGTCGGCGCCGCCGAGGTCGAATACGCGGCCGCGAGCGCCAAACCGGACGCGCATCCCAGCAGCGTGTAGTTGATGACGGTGAGCGGCGTCGCCCATTCGCGCAGGAACGGCAGGCACGCGTAGATCATGCCGGTGCAGAGAAAGAGCGCGAACGCAAGAACGGAACCGGCGAAGCCGATGACGACCGTCGCGTCGATGGCGATACCGGACGGCAGCGAAACGACCGCGGCCCCCCAACGGAAGAAATGGGCGGCGGCGTACAGCAGGGTTGCGCCCATGAAGGCGGGCAGCACGATCACTTCGCGCGAGAGCCACGACGTCCGCCATTGCGCTGCGGACCGCCAGGCGCGCTCGGGACGGCCAAGATGGAAGAACGAGGCGACGAGTCCAGCGCCCGTGAGCAGGAACGCGATGAGGCTGCCGTAGAAATAGAACCAGGGACGGCGAGGCGGTGGCAGGAGATCGAACAGCGCGCCGACCTCGACGGTGAAGAGTGCGAGGAAAAGGCCCTGTCCCGCGCCGATCAACGTCGTGAGGAAGATCACGGAAAACTGGGGGTTCACGTGGCGCGCCGGTTCCGATCGTTCATCACCAGGACATGACGTCGTCGAGCGAGGGCTCGGACTTCGCCGGCTTCGGCAACAGCCCGTCGACCTTGAGCGGGTTGTCGGCGCGCTCGAGCTCGTCCGCGTGAATGTGCCGCTCGGTCTTGCGCCGCGGCAGGTAGTGATTCGCCGGGTGCGTCCCCCACTCCGGCATCAACGCGTAACCGGCATTCTCGCGGATCGCGATCGACACGACCGAGTCGGGATCGTGGATGTCGCCGAACAGGCGCGCGTTCGTCGGGCACGCGAGGACGCACGCGGGCTTGCGCTCGCGCTCGGGCAGCGCCGCGTCGGTGATGCGGTCCACGCAAAGCGTGCACTTGGTCATCACCTTGCGCTCCTCGTCGAGCTCGCGCACGCCGTAGGGGCACGCCCACGCGCAATACTTGCAGCCGATGCACTTGTCGTAATCGACCAGAACAATGCCGTCCTCGGCGCGCTTGTAGCTGGCGCCGGTCGGGCACACGGGCACGCAGGGCGGATCCTCGCAATGCAGGCACGACTTCGGAAAGTGCACGGTCTGCGTGTTCGGATATTCGCCGACCTCGAAGGTTTGCACGCGGTTGAGGAACGTGCCCGTGGGGTCCCGGTCGTAAGGGTTGAAGTCGGCGAGCGGGCCGGCCGAGCCGGACGTGTTCCACTCCTTGCAGCTCGTCACGCAGGCGTGGCAGCCCACGCAGACGTTGAGATCGATGACCAGTGCGAGCTGGGTCACTTCGAGCTCCCCCGCCCGGCGAAGTACGCCTGCCAGCGCGGTCGCGCGGTTGCTGTCCCGGGCGCCGCCGGCACCGGGTCGAACTGCGGCCACGTCGTCTTCGGCTCGCCCTCCTCGGCCTTCGAGATGCGCACGCGGACGTCGTACCACGCCGCCTGTCCCGTGATCGGATCCGAGTTCGAGATGCGGGCGCCGTGGGCGGCCGGCAATTCGTCGGCGATCAGGTGATTCAGCAGGAACCCGCGCTGCGACTCGTTCGCGTCGGGCGCGAGGTGCCAGGCGCCGGGCGCCTTGCCGATCGCATTCCACGTCCATACGGTGCCGGGCTCGACGGCCTCGGAAAAGCTGCAAAGGCAGCGCACCTTGCCCCACGGCGACTCGACCCACATCCAGCCGCCGTCCTCGATGCCGGCCGCGCGTGCGACTCCCGGATTGACGAACAGATGGTTGTGCGCGTGGATCTGGCGCAGCCAAGCATTCTGCGAATCCCACGCGTGGTACATCGCCATCGGCCGCTGCGTGACCGCGCGGAGCGGGTAGGCGGCAAGATCCGTTTGCCGCGCCTCGAGCGGCTCGTAGTAGAACGGCAGCGGATCGAAGAATTCGGCGATGCGCGCCTTCAGGTGCTCGGGCGGCTTGCGTGAGATCCCCTTGCCCTGCGCGGCCAAGCGGAATTTCTGCAGCACCTCGGAATAGACGTGGATCAGTATCGGTTCGGCGTAGCGCTGGATCCGGTTGCGCTGCGACCACTCGAGGTAGCCCTTGTTCCAGTTGCGCATGTACTGGTAGGACGGCGGCAGCTTGTAGTGGTAGACGCAGTTGTTCTTCGCGTACATCTCCCACTGGCGCGGATTGGGCTCGCCGCGCATGAACTTGTCTCCGTCCTTGCCGCGCCAGCCGGAGAGAAA
>JANMBN010000097.1:0-6808 GCA_031360485.1 Betaproteobacteria bacterium
ACCACGCCGACGCCGTACACCAGGGCAGTCGACAGCCCCGACGCGGGCGCCTTGACGTCGATATTGATAACCGTCTGCATCCAGCTGCCTTGCAGGAACAGCCACGTGCCGTAGAGCATCAGCAGCTGGCTCACCACGAAGCAGATCTTCTTCCCCATGACCGGCAGCCTCGCGACCACCGAGTCCATCCCGAGATGCCCGTGCTCTCTCATGGCGACGATCGCGCCCAGGAACGTCATCCAGACGAAAAACCAGCGTGACAATTCCTCGGACAGCGTGATCCCGGTGTTGAATGCGTAGCGCAGGACCACGTTGGCGAATACGAGAACGCACATCGCCGCAAGGCAGAAGACGATGATGAATTTGAGCAGCTCGAAATACCCGTTGATGACCTTTGCCATGCTTTCTCCTCGTCCCGTAATCCGATTGCGATCCCGGCCAGGCTAACGCGGACCGGGTTTCACCGGCTTGCCGGCGATGCCCCAGTGCGCTGGCGGCACTTCCTGCAGAATCACGCGCACCGACTCGGGCTTCACTTCGAGCGAGTCGACGAGCGCCTGCGTGACTGCCGCGATCGCGCGGGCTTTCTTCGCGTCATCGCGTCCTTCCATCAGGTGGATGATGGCAATGGGCATATGCGCTACTCCGCGACGGTGAACGAGCAACGGCCGAGATTCTGCACTTCGCATTCGACGTAGAGCCCCGGACTGAGCGCTTCGGCGTGGCTCGCCCCGCCCGCCATGACGATCCAGCCCGGCTGCAGCGGTTCTTCGGCCTCGGCGGCAAAGCGCGCGGCCGCGACGAGCGAGCGCAACGGGTGTCCGAGGATGGCCGCCGTCGATCCCACGAGGACCGGCGATCCGTTGAACGACACCACGATGCCGAGATTCGAAAAATCGACGTCCGGAGCGTGCCACGGCCCGACCACGAACCCGGACGACGACGAGTTGTCCGCCACGACGTCCGTGAGCGAGAACTTGAAGGCCTGATAGCGCGAATCGATGAGCTCGACCGCCGGCGCGACCGCCTCGACGGCCGAGAGCGCCTGCAGCGGCGTGATCGTGCCCACGAGCTCCCGCTTGAGCAGGAACGCGATCTCCGGCTCGATCCGCGGATGCACGTAGGTCTTGAACGACGTCGCGCCCCCGTCCTCGACGATCATGCGGTCGGTCAGCCGGCCCCAGATCATGTCGTGCACGCCCATCTGGATCATCTTTTCGCGGCTCGTGAATCCCATCTTGATGCCGATCTGACGCTCGCCCCGGGCGATTCGACGCCCGACGCTCTGCTTTTGTATCGCGTACGCCTCGTCGAGCGTGATCGGCTCGGCGAGCTGGGGAATTTCCTTCGCGTAGCGCGCCGCGTCGTCGACGCGCTGGGCAAGGGCCTTGATATCGTGCATGAGGTGTCCTCCGCTAGCTCTGGGCCGCAAAAGCCGCGCGCACCGTGCCCAAGCCGTTGATGCGCGTTTCGAGCACGTCGCCCGGCGCGACGCCGACCATCGGTCCGAGCGCCCCGCTCATGATGATGTCGCCGGCCTTGAGCGGATTGCCGACCTCGACCATCGTTCGCGCGAGCCACACCGCCGCGTTGAGCGGATTCCCGAGGCATGCGGCGCCCGCCCCGAACGAAACCGGCTCGCCGCGCCGCTCCATCGCCATGCCGCACAGGCGCAGATCCAGCGCGTCGAGCTTGCGGGGCTGCGTTCCGAGCACGAAGAGTCCGGACGACGCGTTGTCGGCGATGGTGTCGAGGAGCTTGATGTTCCATTTCTCGATGCGGCTGCCGACGATCTCGACTGCGGGGAGGGCGTAAGCCACCGCCGAAATCACGTCCGCAAGCGTCACGCCCGTCCGGGTGAGGTCACGCTCGAGCACGAACGCGATCTCGGCTTCGACCTTGGGCTGCAGCACCTTGCCCAGCATCACTTCCTCGCCGTCGTACAGCGCCATGTCGGCAAAGAGCATTCCGAAATCGGGCGAGTCGACCCCCAGCTGCTTCTGCACCGATTTCGACGTGAGCCCGATCTTGCGGCCGACGAGGCGCCGTCCTTGCTTCAGGTAGTGATCGGTGTTGGCCTGCTGCACGGCGTAGGCCGCCGCCACGCCGCCATCGCCCAGCTCTTCGCGGACCGGTGGAATCGCCACCCCCGTTTCGGCCGCCTGACGAAGGCGCGCCGCCACGGCCTTGACCACGTTTGCGTCGACGCTCATTTCGCCTCCGTTTCGAGAGCCCCCGACGTCACCGATTCGGGAGGCATTCTGGCCAGCGTGTCCCGATCCGCGATGAGCAGGACCGCGTTGCAGCTGCCCGAGGATTGCGCGTACTCGCCATACTGGACCGCCGCGATCGGCTTCCCGTCGCGCGACATCGCGGTGACGACGCCGAGCATCGTGGCGAGCGCGCGGCCGCCCATTTCGGCGACCGTCTTCTTGCTGTATTCGGTGAAGCCCGCGATGACCTCGTCGAGCGCGCCGCGCTTCAGCTGATCGACGAAGCGCTTGTCCGCATCGACGCGTTCGGGAGTCGGCCAGTTGTGCCGCCCCCGGACCAGCTGATGGCTGAGCGCGGTGCTCGCCAGGAAGGCCACGCGTTTGCCGGTCTTTTTCGCCGTTGCATGCACGGCCGCGCCAGCCCGCAGGCATTCGCCATGATCGGCCATCAGGACGACCGGCACGCCCACCACGGGCACGTCGCCCTTCGGGTCGATGTACTGGAGCGGCACGAACGTGCCGTAATCCCAGTGGTAGTTCGGTGATTCGTTGCGCACGCCGACGACACCGGACGCGTTCCAGGTGTCGACCAGCGCAGCACCGAAGTCGGGGTCGCCGCGATACCGATAGGGGACGCCTGGAATGAGATTCGGCGCCTCGTCGGCCACGCACAGCCCGTCGTGCATCGGCTGACAGGTCGCGAACCAGTCGAACGTCGAAATCCAGTGCGTCGATACGATCACCCACAAATCGGGCTTCAGCGTCTCCCGCATCGCCGCGCCCATCAGCCGCTCGGCCTGCACCAGGGTCTGCTGATAGTCGGGCGTGTTCTTGGCGAGCCCGAGCGTCGGGACGTGTGCGACCAGCGCCGCCGCGACGACACCGCCGCCGGCATTCATCGAACGCCCCCTACGGTTTCCTTTCCGGGCTCCCGGTCCCATCCCGTGGCGGATGCTTCGCGCCGTTCCACCGGTTGCGACGGATCGGCCGGATCGAGCTTCACGCAGACGTTGCGCAATTCGGTATAGAACTCGAGCGAGTGCACACCGCCTTCGCGTCCGATCCCGGAATCCTTGGAGCCGCCGAACGCCGTGCGCAGATCCCGCAGGAACCAGCTGTTGACCCAGCAGATGCCGACGTCGATCTGCTGCGCCACGCGGTGGGCCCGCCCGAGGTTCTGCGTCCAGACCGTAGTCGCCAGCCCGTAGTTGGTGTCATTGGCCATCGCGATCGCCTGGGCTTCCGTGTCGAACGGCGTGACGTGACAGCAGGGTCCGAAGATCTCTTCCTGGACCACCGTGGCCGTTTCCGGCAGGCCCGTCCAGATCGTCGGCTTCATCCACGCGCCTTCGGCGAGCTCCTTCGGCATGTCGGGAATGCCGCCGCCGGTGACCACCTTCGCGCCCTCGTCGACCGCTTTCTTGCAATAGGACAAGACCTTCTTGCGATGCTCATGGCTGATGAGCGGCCCGAGAACGGTCCCCGGCTCTTCCGGCCGGCCGATCTTCATGCCCTCCGCCTTCACCTTGAGGGCAGCGACGAACTTGTCGAAGATCGGCCGCTCGACGTAGACACGCTCGGTCCCGAGGCATATCTGCCCGGTGTTGGCAAAGCTCGCGCGTGCGATCCCATCGACGGCAGCCTCGAAGTTCGCGTCGGCGAAGACGAGCCCCGCGTTCTTGCCGCCCAGCTCGAACGAAACGGCGCGCGTGCCTTCCGCCGCGACCTTCATGATCGCCGTGCCGGTTCGCGTTTCGCCGGTGAACGTTATGGCCTTGACACCGGGATGCCGCGTGAGAAATTCGCCCGCCGAATTCGGACCGAAGCCGTGCACCACGTTGTATACGCCCTTCGGCACGCCGACCTTGTTCATCACTTCGCCGAGCAGCGTGGCCGTCGACGGCGTTTCTTCCGACGGCTTCACGATCACCGCGTTGCCGCAGGCGAGCGCGGGACCCACTTTCCAGGTCATGAGCAGCAATGGGAGATTCCATGGCGCGATGACGGCGATCACGCCTTTCGGGACGCGAATCGCATAGTTGAGCGCGGAGCCGCCATCCGGCGTCGTCATCTGGAACGACTCGGTCGGCACGTTCTTCACGACGTCGGCGAAGACCTTGAAATTGGCCGCGCCGCGCGGGATGTCGATGTGCTTCGCCAGCGAATGCGGCTTGCCGGTATCCGCGACTTCGGCTTCGAGGAAATCGTTGAACCGGCGGTTGATCTCGTCGGCCACCGCGTAGAGCAGCTCGCTGCGCTTCGCGCTATCCATGCTGCGCCAAGGGCCCTCGAGCGCGGCGGTAGCGGCCTTGACCGCTGCGTCGATCTCCGGCTCCCCGGCTTCGGAGACCATGCTGACGATTCGATTGTCGACCGGCGAGCGGTTCTCGAACGTCTTGCCCGACTTCGCGGATACGAACTCGCCGTTGATGAAATTGAGGGTCTGCTTGTGTGCCATTGGGCTCTCTCCGGCGCTGCTTCAGGCGCTGTCGGCGGTCGGGGACTTGGCGGTCGCGGTCGCGGTCTCGGCCTCGGCCTCCCGCTTGGCGATGTTGGCGAGGAGTTCCGCGCCGCGATTGGCCGCGGACAATCCCCGGAACAGAAACGCGAGGCTGACGACGGCTTGCATCTCTTCCCATGTCGCGCCGGCGCGTCGCGCCGCGATGCCATGCAGCGGCGCTGCGTCGTTCATGTCCATCAGCAGCATCCCGAAAAGCATCAGCTGCGCCGTCTTCACGTCGAAACACTTGGGATACATCGCCCGCGCGCGCATCCGCTCCTGCAGGTCCAGCAGCTCGGGATCGAGCGCGCCGGTCACATTGATGCGCGCCTCGATGCGCGGCGGCAGGAAGCCGATCAGCTCCCGGTAGATCGCGTAACGGTCCTCGGCGGTCTGCTGCTTGTCGGCATACGCGCCGATCCGCTCGCGGACGACATCGACACTGACGCGAGGGGGAATCATTGTTCTCTCCTTGGCGGGTGAAGTCGGAAAAAATGTTGTTCGATCCGTTGCATCGACAACAGGTAATCCCACGGCATCAAGTGCTTACGCCCGCGTTGCCGGCATCGGAGGGGGTCGTCGATGCCTTCACCGCACCTGCACTCGCTCGCGCTCGTAGCGCCGGCAAGGTCCGCATTCCGGATGCAGGAGGACGAGGGTCTCAATGCGATCGCGCGTTCGACGATTCGTCATTGCGCGGTGCACAAACGGTACGGCCCCCGAATGGCCTTGCGGATCCGCCCACAGGTATTGGCGTGGGCGCGCACCGGCCAAAGCCGGACGCAGAAATGGTAGTCTCCGCGCCCGTCCTCCTTTGTTCTTGCCTAGACACTAAGCATCCGCAACCCGCTCGTCACCTGCCGAAAGTTAGGTTTCGATCCGGCGAAGCCTCTGGCATGATCGGCACCTCTTTCGAAAAGATCGGGACGACGCCTCCGGAGCGCTCGGCGGGAGTACGAAGATGATCATCGGCAACCAGCGCGACGTGACCCGGGCCGTTCTCGCTGAGCTGGATCGGGCCACGAACCCGCGCTGCCGCGAAATCATGGCCGCGGCCGTGCGCCATCTGCACGATTTCGCGCGCGAAGCGAAGCTCACCGAGGCCGAGTTTCAGCAGGCCTGCGCCTACATCGCGACGCTGGGCAGGCTTTCCAACGAATCGCACAATGAAGTGGTCCTTATCGCGGGCTCGCTTGGCGTGTCGTCGCTGGTTTGCCTGCTTAACAATGGCGATCATGGCCAAACGGAAACAACGGCCAACCTTCTTGGCCCTTTCTGGCGAATGGGCTCTCCGCCGACGGCGAACGGCGCATCGATCGTTCGTTCGCCAACGGCCGGGGACCCGATCTTCGTCCACGCGTGGGTCAAGGACCTGAAGGGACGCCCCCGTCGTCGGCGCCAAAGTGGATGTCTGGCATACGTCGGGCGAGGGCATCTACGAGAATCAGGATCCCGCGCAGGCCGACATGAACCTGCGCGGCCAGTTCACGACCGACGGCGAAGGCCACATCGCCTTTCGCAGCATCAAGCCGATCGGCTATCCGATTCCGATCAACGGCCCGGTCGGCGAGTTGCTGCGCGCGCAGGGCCGCCACAACATGCGCCCGGCGCACATCCATTTCCTGATCTTCAAGCCCGGCTTCAAGACCCAGTTCTCGCAGGTCTATTCGAGCGACGATCCGAACCTCGAAACCGATGTCCAGTTCGGCGTGACCAGGGCGCTGATCGGCAAGTACGTGCTCCACGAGAACGGGCCGGCGCCGGCACCGGACGTGAAAGGCCGCTGGTATTCGCTCGACCACCACTTCGTCATCGAGTCGGGCGAAGCCAAGCTGCCGAGGCCCCCGATCACCGGCAAGGCGACAGGCGAGCGACCCGTGTCGGTCATCCTCGAAAGGGCCAAGCGGTAATCGGGGCCCGCTAATCCGGGCGTTCCGCCTGCTCCTCGACCAGGAGCAGCGAGCGCATCGCCGCGTGCGCGGTTTCGAGGGGCGGCTCCGGCGTTTGCTCGTTGAAGATCTCGATCGAAATCGTGCCCCTGTATCCGGTGGCGAGCACCGAACGCAGGAAACCCTGCACGTCCATGTCGCCTTCG
>JANMBN010000099.1:0-4162 GCA_031360485.1 Betaproteobacteria bacterium
GCGGTGGCGTGGCCGGAAGGCGTCGGCGGCAAGGGCAACGAAGGCGTGGCGGCCTACGTTCAGCGGATCAAAGGTGCGATCGGCTACGTCGAGTATGCCTACGCGAAGCGCAACAGGATGGCCCACGGCGCCGTGCGGAACAAGGAAGGTCAGTTCGTGCAGCCCGACGACGACACGTTTCAGGCGGCCGCGGCGTTCGCCGATTGGAAAAACGCGCCCGGCTTCTACCAGATTCTGACGGACCAGCCGGGCAAGACGAGCTGGCCGATCACCGGCGCGAGCTTCATCCTGATGCAGCAGAGGCAGGACAAGCCGCAAACCGCCGTCGAAGTGGTGAAGTTCTTCGACTGGGCGCTCAAGAACGGTCAGAAGATGGCCTCCGACCTCGACTATGTGCCGATGCCCGACGGTGTCGTGAAGTTGATCGCCGACGCGTGGAGGACACAACTCAAGGACGGCTCCGGCAAGCCGATCATGTAGGCAGTGCCCAACCGGACAGCTCCTCCTGGCGGCACCCTTCTTCCTCCTCAAAAAGAAGGCTTCGTGGTCGCGAGGTACTTCTCGCGGCCTCTCATCTGGCAGGGTTTATCATGTCGACCACTTTGGCCGAACTCCAGCTCGCCGTAACCGCCCCGTTGGAGTCGCGTGCACCGCGCGAGCCCGCCCCTCCCGCTGCACGCCGGGGGGCGGCCCCGTGGCAGGACTGGCTGTTCGAACGCACGACGATGTTCTTCGCGCTGTTCGTCCTGCTCACGCTCATCGGCATCGTCGGCGCGCTCGCGTGGGCATCGATCCCCGCGTTCGAGAAATTCGGACTAGGGTTCTTCGTCACCAACGTATGGGATCCCGTCAAACTGGATTTCGGAGCGCTCGCGCCGATCTACGGGACGATCGTCACGTCGGCCATCGCCCTCTCGATTGGCGTGCCCGTCAGCTTCGGCATCGCCATCTTCCTTACCGAGATGTGCCCGGCCGTGCTCAAGCGCCCGCTCGGCACCGCCGTCGAATTGCTGGCGGCGATTCCTTCGATCATCTACGGGATGTGGGGCCTCTTCGTGTTTGCGCCGGTGTTCGGCGACTACGTACAGCCGATGCTCGCCAGGATCTTCGGAAACCTGTGGATCCTGGGTCCGCTGTTCCAGGGCGCCCCCAACGGCATCGGCATCCTCTCGGCCGGCATCATCCTCTCGGTGATGGTCATTCCGTTCATCGCCTCCGTCATGCGGGACGTCTTCGAGATCGTGCCGCCGGTGCTCAAGGAATCCGCGTACGGACTCGGCGCGACGACGTGGGAGGTGGTGTGGAATGTCGTGCTGCCGTACACCAGGGTCGGCGTCATCGGCGGCGTCATGCTGGGCCTGGGCCGGGCCCTCGGCGAGACGATGGCGGTCACCTTCGTGATCGGCAACGCGTACCGGATCAGCGGCTCGCTGTTCGCGCCCGGCAACTCGATCGCCTCCGCGCTCGCCAACGAATTCAACGAGGCCGCCGAGCCCGTGCATCGCGCGTCGCTGATCGCGCTGGGTCTCGTGCTGTTCCTGCTCACGCTGATCGTGCTGGCCTGCTCGCGGCTGCTGTTGGCGCAGCTCGCGAAGGGGGAGGGCAGGAAGACATGACGTCCGTCTACCGCAGGCGCCTCTACGTCAACCGCATGAACCTCGCGATGTCGCTGGGCACGATGGCGTTCGGGATGATGTTCCTGCTCTGGATTCTGTGGGTGCTGTTCGCGAACGGCTTCGCCGCGCTGTCGCCGACGCTGTTCACGCAGACGACGCCTCCGCCGGGATCGGCGGGCGGACTCGCCAACGCGATCTACGGCAGCGTCGTGATCGTCCTCGTCGCGACGTTCATCAGCACGCCGATCGGCATACTCGCGGGCATCTATCTCGCGGAATACGGC
This sequence comes from Betaproteobacteria bacterium, assembly GCA_031360485.1. Lineage (GTDB taxonomy): Bacteria > Pseudomonadota > Gammaproteobacteria > Burkholderiales > Casimicrobiaceae > CAIWHR01. The sequence goes on from JANMBN010000099.1 coordinate 1,901, forward strand.
AGGGGCGGCTGGCTCGCCCGGTCGACGCGTTTCATCAACGACATCCTGCTCTCCGCTCCGTCGATCGTCATCGGACTGTTCGTCTACACGGTCTACGTGATGCGGGTGGGCCACTTTTCCGGCTGGGCCGGCTCGTTCGCGCTCGCGCTGATCGCGATCCCGGTGGTGGTCCGGACGACGGAGAACATGCTGCACCTCGTCCCGGCGAGCTTGCGCGAAGCGGCGGTCGCGCTAGGCGCGCCCATGTGGAAGGTGATCCTGCGGGTGACCCTCAAGGCGGTCCGCGGCGGCGTCATCACCGGCGTCCTCCTCGCGGTCGCCCGGATGTCGGGCGAGACCGCGCCGCTGCTGTTCACCGCGCTCAACAACCAGTTCTGGAGCACGAGCATGGACGCGCCGATGGCCAACCTGCCGGTCGTGATCTTCCAGTTCGCGATGAGCCCCTTCGACGACTGGAAGAACCTCGCCTGGGCCGGGGCGCTGCTGATCACGTTGACCGTACTCGCCATCAACATCCTCGCGCGGACCGTGTTCCGGCAGTCGGACGTCCGCTAGCGATGGCCATCCCCCGAGAGACCGCGATGAATCTCCATGCCGTCGACGTGCGGCCGCCGCCCGAGGCGCAAAGCCCGCAGGAGAAACCGCCGAAGATGGCGTGCCGCAACGTCGATTTCTTCTACGGCAAGTTCCAGGCACTGAAGGACATCGATCTCGACATCGCCGAGCGGCGCGTCACCGCGTTCATCGGCCCTTCGGGCTGCGGCAAGTCCACGCTGCTGCGGACGCTGAACCGGATGTATTCGCTCTATCCGGGGCAGCGGGCGACCGGCGAGATCACGTTCAACGGCCAGAACATCCTCGAGCCCGGCGTCGACCTCAACATGCTGCGCGCGAAGGTCGGCATGGTGTTCCAGAAGCCGACCCCGTTCCCGATGTCGATCCACGACAACATCGCGTTCGGCGTCGGGCTGTACGAGAATCTTTCGCAGCGCGACATGGACGAGCGCGTGGAATGGGCATTGACGAAAGCGGCGATGTGGGATGAGGCCAAGGACAAGCTGAAGCAGAGCGGCATGGCGCTCTCCGGAGGGCAGCAGCAGCGGTTGTGCATCGCGCGCGCGGTCGCGGTCAGGCCTGAGGTGCTGCTGCTCGACGAGCCGACGTCGGCGCTCGACCCCATCTCCACGGCGAAGATCGAGGAGCTGATCGGCGAGCTGAAGCAGGACTACACCATCGCGATCGTCACCCACAATATGCAGCAGGCGGCGCGGGTGTCGGATTACACTGGGTACATGTACCTGGGCGAGCTCGTCGAATTCGGCGCGACCGACGCGATCTTCCTCAAGCCGAAGCGAAAGGAAACCGAGGACTACATCACGGGACGATTCGGATAGGCGAACGACCGGCCCGGACGCACGGACGAGGTGACGACATGAGCGAACACACCAACAAGCAGTTCGACGCCGAGATGGAGGCGATCCGCAGCGGTGTCCTCGCGATGGGCGGAATCGTCGAAAACCAGCTCAATCGCGCGATCGCGCTCCTCGCCGACGAGAACGACGAGGCGATCGGCGAGGTCGGGTCCGACGAAAAGGTGATCAACCAGATGCAGATCAACCTCGATCAGATGTGCAGCCAGATCATCGCCAGGCGGCAGCCGACCGCCATCGACCTGCGCTTCGTGCTGACGATCACGAAGCTCGTCAACGAGCTCGAGCGCGTCGGCGACGAAGTGAAGAAGATCGCCTACAAGGCGGCGCAGATCCGCGGCGCGAACGCGCTCAGCCGGGTTCGTCATTACGACGTGATCCGGGCCGCCGAGCGGGCGCGCACCATGCTGCAGATGGCCCTCGACACGTTTGCGCGGCTCGACGCCGGCGCGGCGGCCGAGGTCATCGACCGCGACGAGGAAATCGATGCCGCGTTCCTGGCGATCATGCGGCTGCTGATCAGCTACCTGATGGAGGTTCCGCGCACGATATCGGCGGCGCTCGAGATCGTGTTCATCGCGAAGTCGATCGAGCGCATCGGCGACCACGCGAAGAATATCGCGGAGGCCGTGGTCCAGGTCGTCAAGGGCATCGACGTCCGGCATTCGACGGCGGAGCAGATCCGCGCCGAGGTGGCGGAGGAATGATCGCCGCCGGGCCGTCCCCAGGCGATCATTGCGCCCCCTCGGGGGGTGTGGGGGCACACCGATGATCGCCGCCGGGCCGTCCCCGGGCGATCATTGCGCCCCCTCGGGGGGTGTGGGGGCACACC
>JANMBN010000108.1:0-12589 GCA_031360485.1 Betaproteobacteria bacterium
GGCGGGCTCGTGTACAACGTCTACGGGCTCCGGTTGCGCGCGCTGCTGGCGCGGGCGCGCAAGGCCTGACTCGCTACGCGGGGGCAACCGCCGCGCGTTTCAATGCTGCGATGTGCCGCAGCAGTACCGGCACGACCATCGCGAGTCCGACCAGCGTGCTGGCGAGTCCCGGGGCGACCATCAGGAACGCGGCGCCCCCGCAGACCCAGCGCTCCCATGGCCGCATCTGCACCAGGAAATAGTTGGAGAGCGCGGCGGCGAGGAACGTGATGCCGAGCACGCAGCCCGTGAACGCGATGGCGAACTCCTCCCAGGTGAATCCGGCGGTGACGAGCAGCATCGACGGCGCGAACACGAAGACGAACGGCACCAGCGCCTTGCCAAGCCCGAGCCGGAACGCCGTGTTGCCGGTCTTGAACGGATCGGACCCGGCGATCCCGGCCGCGGCATACGCGGCGAGCGCGACCGGCGGCGTGATGTCGGCGAGGACGCCGTAGTAGAACACGAAGAAATGCGCGACCAGCGGCTGGACGCCGAGCAGGACCAGCGTCGGCGCCGCCACCGTGACCATGATGATGTAGTTCGCCGTCGTCGGGATCCCGCAGCCCATCAGCACGCAGACGACCGCCGTCATGAACAGCGCGGCCAGCAGCGTGAGCGTCTTCGCCTCGGCGATGCCCGCCGGAAGGATCGCCATCATCGACGACGCGATCGTCTGCGCGGCGGAGGTGACGATGTACGAGAGCTTGAAGCCTACGCCGGTCAAGGTAACGACGCCGATCACGATGCCGACGGTCGCCGCGGCGGCGCCGACCGCGAGTGCGTATTTAGCCCCCGTCTCGAACGCCTCGACGAGATCCTTTTTCGCGATCCGGGATTTCGCCGCGATCGCGTTGTGAACCAGCCACACGGCCGCAAGCAGGGCGAGGAACACGTGGACGTTGTACTCGCCAAACCGGCTGGTGATGAGTGCGAGCAGCACCGCGTGGCTCGCGCCGAGCGCGATCCACTGCACGGCGGTCGTCCGGCCGCGCGTGGTGAAGAGGCCGACCAGCGCCGCCGACGAGATCCCGGTGAACGCGGCGAGGTACGGCGTCGAGCCGGTGACGATGATGGCGACGAGCAGCACGAGCGGGATCAGCGTCGGCCAGTTGGCCTTGAGCTGCTTGCGCACGTCGGGCAGCTCGTCCGGCGTGAGGCCGCGCAGCCCCGTGCGCTTGGCCTCGAAGTGGACCTGCATGAACACGCCGTAGAAGTGCATGAACGCCGGCACGATCGCGGCGATGATGATCGTCTGGTAGGGCAGGTTCAGGAACTCGATCATCAGGAACGCCGCGGCGCCCATGATCGGCGGCGTGATCTGACCGCCGGTGGAGGAAGCCGCCTCGACCGCTCCGGCGAAGTGCCGTGGATAACCGAGGCGGATCATCGCCGGGATCGTCAACGAGCCGACCGTCACCGCATTGGCGACGGACGAGCCCGACAGCATCCCGAACAGCGCGGAGGCAAACACGCTGACCTTGGCGGGGCCGCCCGCATAGCGCCCGGCGATCGACGACGCGATGTCGATGAAGAGCTGTCCGAGGCCGATGCGCGTGGCCAGGACGCCGAACAGCACGAAGTGGAACACGAACGTCGCGACCACGCCGACCGCGATGCCGTAGATGCCCTGACTCGTCAGGTACAGGTGGTTGACGAGACTCGACCACGGCGCCCCCGAGTGCCGCAGCAGTCCGGGGAAAACCGGGCCGGCAAGCGCATACGTCATGAAGATGAGGGCGATGACCGGCAGCGGCCAGCCCATCGCGCGCCGCGTCGCCTCGAGCAGCAGCAGGACGAGTATCGATCCCATCACGACGTCCAGCGGCAACGGGTTGCCCACGCGGAACGCGAGGTCCTCGAAGATCCATGGGATGTAGAGCACCGAGACCGCGATCGCGATCGCCAGGATCCAGTCGACGACGGATACGCCGCCGGGGGCGAGCCAGGTGCTCGGGCGCGCCTTTTCCAACAGCGACTTCCGCGCCGGGAACACGAGAAAGACGAGTCCCAGCACGAACGCGAGATGGATGCCGCGGTGTGTCGTCTCGCGCAGCAGCCCGAATCCGGCCGTGTAGTAGTGGAAGCACGACAGCACGATCAGCAGGGCGGAGACGATGACGCTCGCCGGCGGAACCAGCGGCCGGAAGCGCATCTCGGGGTCGAATTTCTCCTCGAGCTCGGTCGTCTTGGCGGTGTCGATTTCCTGCACGCGGTCTCCTCGGGTCTTGTCGTGCGCGCTGCAGACCGTCCCGGTCGCAAAATGCAAACGGGGCCGGTTCGCCGGCCCCGCCGCTGCCATCAGGTCGCGCGGTGTTCTGCGCCGGCGCCTACTTGAGCATGCCCTTTTCCCTGTAGAACTTCTCGGCACCGGGATGGAACGGGATGCCGGCGCCCGCCGTCGCCGTCGCCGCCTGGATCGCCTTGCCCTTGGCGTGGCCCGCGTCGAGCAGCTTGCGCGTGCTGTCGTTCCACAGCGCTTTCGTGACCTCGTAGATCAGGGCGTCCGATTGCTTGGTCGACGTCACCCATTGCGCGCCGACGGCGATCGTCTTGACGGCGTCGACGCCCTTGTAGGTATTGGCGGGGATCGTGTCCGGCGCGAAGAATCCGTACTGCGCGAGCATCTTGTCCACCTCGGGGCCGGTGACCGGCACGAGCTCGATGCCGGCGCCCGCGGAGGCGAGCTCCGAGATCGCGCCCGTCGGGTAGCCGCCGACGAAGAAGAACGCGTCGAGCCCGCCGTCCCTCATCTTGTCGCCCGCCTGGTTGGGTTTGAGGTACTCGGGCTTGATGTCCTTTTCCGTGATGCCGAACGCGGCGAGGATGATCCGCGCGTCGACCAGCGTTCCCGAACCGGGTTCGTCGAGCGACACGCGCTTGCCCCGAAGGTCGGCGACGCTCCTGATGCCGGCGCCCTTGCGCGCCACGACGTGGATCGTCTCGGGGTAGAGGTTCGCGAGGAGGCGCAGGTCCGCGACCTTGGGCTTGCCCTCGTAGACGCCCGTTCCCGTGTACGCCCAGAAGGCCACGTCCGATTGGGTGAAGCCCGACTCCATCTGGCCGGACGTGATCCCGTTGATGTTGGCGACCGAGCCGTTCGACGCGACGGCGGTCGCGACCAGTCCGGGCACGCCGCAGCTTCCGCCTTCGCTGCAGGCGCGCGATCCCGGTGGGTTCGAAATGGCATTGGCGATCAGGCCGCCGATCGGGTAGTAGGTGCCGGCCGTTCCGCCGGTGCCGACGCGGAAGAACTTGATGTCCTGCGCGGTCGCGGCGGTGACGGCAAACGCGGCCAGCGCGGCGCCGGCAAGCACCGGCAACAGGGTGCGACCGAAAAACGTCTTGAGCGACATGGAGAGCCTCGGAGTGGGTTGCGGAAACGGAACAGCGAAGTGTCGCATACGGATGCGTGGGGACTCAAGCGCCACCCGAAACCAGGTTCCGGCACCAAGAACGACCGATGCGCCGCCGGGAGTGTTACCCGACCAACCTCGTCACGACAACCGCATCCGGTCGCCAGGCGCATCGTACAGCGGCCGCGACGCCAGCATCGCCGGCCGGCGCTCGCCGAGGATTTCGATTTCGAAGCGGGCGTCACGGTTCGCCATCGCAGCGGGAACGTACGCGAGGGCGATCGACTTCCCAACACAGTGTCCGAACCCGCCCGATGTCACCCAGCCGACGACCTTGCCGTCGTGCCACACCGGCTCGTCACCGATCGCATCGGCCTCGGCGGCGTCGACAACGAGCGTGACGAGCCGTCGCGCGGGGCCGTGTTCGCGGTCGCGCACGACCGCCGCGCGGCCGATGAACTCGCCCTTGCCGACATCGACGAAGCGGTCGAGCCCGGCTTCGGCCGGCGTGTAGATCGGCCGGTATTCGCGCGCCCAGTTGCCGAAGCTCTTTTCGAGCCGCAGCGAGTTTAACGCGCGCGCGCCGAAATGCGCGAGGCCGAGATCCTGCCCCGCGGAGACCAACGCGTCGTAAAGCGCAAGCTGACAATCGGCGGGCACCCAGATCTCGTAGCCCAATTCGCCCGTGAACGAGATGCGGCCCACGCGCGCCGGCAGCATCGCGACCTCGGTCTCGCGGAACGCGAGGAAGGGAAATGCCGCCGCCGACACATCGTCGGCGCAAAGCCGCGCGAGAAGCTCGCGCGACCTGGGCCCCGCGATCGCGCAACCGAGCGTCTCCGTGCGCAGCGCGCGCACCGTCACGCCCGAGGTCGGGAGATGTGTCTCGAACCAGCGCAGGTGGTATTGCTCGGCGATACCCGAGCCGAACACGAAGTACCGGTCGCGCCCCGCGTTGGCGACGGTGAAGTCGCCGATCAATCTGCCGTCGTCGTTCAGCATGGGCGACAGCGCGAGCCGCCCGTCGCGCGGCAAGCGGTTCGCGAGCAGGCCGTCGAGCCATGCGGCGGCGGCGGGGCCCGCGACCTCGTAGCGCGCGAACGTCGCGATCTCGAGCAACCCCACGGTGCTGCGAATCGCGCGGCATTCGTCGCCGACCGGGCCGTGCGCGTTCGATCGCCGGTAGGTGACGTCCTCGCGCGGTTCGGTCGCGGCGGGCGCGAACCACAGCGCGTGCTCGAGCCCGAACGCCGCGCCGAAGACCGCGCCGCGCGCCCTCAGCCGGTCGTACACCGGCGTCATCCGCAGCGGGCGCGCCGCGGGCAGCTCCTCGTTCGGGAAACGGATGCGGAAGCGCCGCGAATAGTTCTCGCGCACCTTGGCGTTGGCGTACGCCGTCGTCGCCCAGTCGCCGAAACGCGCGACGTCCATCGCCCACACGTCGAAGCCCGGGTCGCCGTCGACCATCCAGTTCGCGAGCGCCAGCCCGACGCCGCCAGCCTGGCTGAATCCGGCCATCACGCCGCAGGCGACCCAGTAGTTGGAGAGCCCCCGCACCGGCCCGATCAGTGGATTGCCGTCGGGCGCGAACGTGAACGGGCCGTTGACCACGCGCTTGATGCCGGCGCGTTCCAGCGCGGGAAAATGGCGAAAGCCGACCTCGAGGCTGGGCGCGATGCGATCGAGGTCGGGCGCCAGCAGTTCATGCGTGAAATTCCATGGCGTCTCGCGCTCGGCCCAGGGCACGCCCGCCTTCTCGTAGGTGCCGATCAGCATGCCGCGGCCTTCCTGCCGCATGTAGATCTCGCCTTCGAAATCGATGACGTGCAGCATCTCGGTCGGCGATGCAGCGACTTCCGGGATCTCGCCGGTGACGAGGTATTGGTGCTCCATCGCCAGCACCGGCAGCGAGAGCCTCGCCATGCGCCCCACCTCGCGCGCCCAGAGCCCGCCCGCGTTGACGACGTGCTCGGCGCGGAGATTTCCCTTGTCGGTGATCACGTCCCACGTGCCATCGGGGAGCGCGACGAGGTCCGTGACCCGCGTGAAGCGATGGACCTCGGCGCCCAGGCTGCGCGCCGCCTTCGCATACGCCTGTGTGACACCCGCCGGATCGACGTGCCCTTCGAGCGGGTTGTACAGCGCGCCGACGAAGTGCTGCTTGTCCAACAGCGGAAAGAGCCGGGCGGCCTCGTCGACCGTGATGATTTCCATCGCGAGGCCGAGGTAGCGGGCGCGCGCGCAAGCGACCTTCAGGAAATCCATTCGCTCCCGGGTTCCGGCGAGATCGACGCCGCCGGTGATATGGATGCCGCACGATTGGCCGGACGCCTGCTCGATCTCTTTGTACAGCTTGATCGTGTATTCCTGCAGCTTGGCGACGTTGGGGTCGCCGTTCAGCGTGTGCATGCCGCCGGCAGCGTGCCACGTGGAGCCCGACGTCAACTCGTCGCGCTCGATCAGCGCGATGTCGGTCCAACCGGCCTTTGCGAGGTGATAGAGAACGCTGACGCCGACGACGCCGCCGCCGATGACGGCGACCCGAACATGGTTTTTCATCAAGTCTTGTCTAAATCGCGGATCTTGCACCCATTGAGTTCCGCGAGGATCCCGGGCAGCACCGGCATGAAGCGCTCGCCATGTCCCTGGATGATGGCGAGCTGGTAGATCTGGTTGACCGCCTGCGCGATGAACGCGGTTGCCGGCGCGCTTTCCGCCAGCTTCGCGTAGAAGCGCATGTCCTTCCCGGCGATGCGGATCGGCCCCCTGAGGTGGCTGTCGTCGCCTTCGAGCACCCACGGCATCATCATCTGGAACATCTTGCTGTTCGCGCCGCCCGCAGACACGACGTCGTAGACCTTGCGCAGATCGACGCCGAGCTTCGTCGCCGTCGCCAGCGCTTCCGCGATCACTGCGCTCGTGCCGATCGAGATGAAGTTATTGACGAGTTTCAACGTATGGCCGGCACCCAGCGCTCCGGCGTCGATGATCGTATCGGCATAACATTCGATGATCGGTCGCACCTCGCGCACGGTTTCCGGATCGCCGCCGACGAACGTGCTGAGTTTCCCCTCCTCGGCCTCCTTCGGGGTCCGGCCCACGGGCGCATCGACCATGCGGACGCCTACTTTCGCCAGATCCGCGCCGATGCGTTGCGTGCTGCGCGGATCGGCGGTCGTCGAGTCGACCACGATCAAGCCCCTGGCCGCCCCGGCAAGCAGCCCGCCTTCACCATAGACCGCACGCTCGACCTCGACCGTCGAGGGAAGGCAAAGGAAAACGACATCCGATGCCCGGGCGATCTCCGCGGGCGTTTGCGCCTCGCGCGCGCCGAGCGCAATCAGGTCGTCGACCGGGGCGCGATTGCGATGGCCCATGACCGTGAGCGGGTAACCCTTTCGCAGGATGTTCTTCGCCGCGCCGTGCCCCATCAGTCCTACGCCGATGTACCCGACCCGCTGTTTCGACATGATTCCGTTTCTCCGTTCCCGTACGATGGTCCGCACCGTTTGCAAAGCGCCGAAATCTAGCCGTTCGGCTCCAGGACGGCGCGGATGAAGCTTTCGAGCTCGGGTGTCTTCGGCGCCGCGAACAATTCGCGCGGCGGGCCTTTCTCCCACACGCGGCCCTGATGCATGAAGACGAGCGTGTCGGCCGTGCGCCGGGCAAAGCCCATTTCATGGGTGACGAGAACCATCGTCATGCCCGATACCGCCAGCCGTTCGAGCACCTTGACGACCTCGCCTACCAGCTCGGGGTCGAGCGCCGAGGTGATTTCGTCGAACAGCATCAGGCGCGGACGCATCGCGAGCGCGCGCGCGATGGCGACCCGCTGCTGTTGTCCGCCCGAAAGCTGCGCCGGGTAGGCATGGAGCTTGTCTTCGAGATCGACCTCGCGCAGCACATCGAGCGCGATGGCCTTCGCCTCGGCCAGCGGCACCTTGTTGGTGATGGTCGGGCCGAGCGTGATGTTGCGCTCGACCGAATGGTGCGGAAAGAGATTGAGGCTCTGAAAGACGATCCCGATGTGCCGTCGCAATTCACGCAACTCCGCGCCGCCCGGCGGCAGCGGTTTGCCGTCGAACACGATCGAACCTTCGTCGATCGCCTCGAGGCCGTTGATGCACCGCAGTAGCGTGGTCTTGCCCGATCCCGAGCGGCCGATCACCGCCACCACCTCGCCCGCCTCGACGTCGAGCGACACGTCGTTGAGGACAACGTTCGAGCCGTAGCGCTTACGGATGCTGCTTAATGCCAAGAGCGGCATCGATCCTCCTTTCGAGCCGCAGCGCCACGAGCGATATCGGCCAGCACAGCGCGAAATAGAGCACGGCAATCAGCGGATAGACCACCATCGGCTGGAAGGTGACGTTGACGATCAGCTGCCCGGCGCGGGTCAGCTCGACAAAGCCGATGATCGACGCGATCGAGGTGCCCTTGATCAGCTGCACCAGAAAGCCCACGGTCGGCGGGATCGCGATGCGAAAGGCCTGCGGCAGGATCACATGCCGCAGTAGCGCCGAGGGCGCGAGTGGAATCGCCGCAGCCGCCTCCCATTGCTGCCGCGGAATGGCCTGGATCGCGCCGCGCCAGATCTCACCGAGGAACGCGGCCGCATACATCGTGAAAGCTATCGTGACCGCCGGCCACGGATCGATGCGAATGCCGGTGAGCACCGCGAGGCCGTAATACGCGAGGAACAGCTGCATCAGGACCGGAGTTCCTTGCATCACGCCGATGTATGTGGCCGCGAGCCAGCGCAGTATCGCGTGTGACGACGTGCGCGCGATGGCGAGCACGAGACCGCCGATGCCGCCGCCGACGAAGGCAATCAGCGACAGCACCACGGTCCAGCGAAGCGCGCCAAGCAGGAAAAGGAACTCGGGCCAATCGAAGTCGCGGCTCATCGTGACCAGGCCCGCTCGACCGGACGCCCGCGCTCGAAGACCGCCCAATAGATCGCGTGCAGCAGCAGCCGGGCCCCGACCGCCATCAGCAAATAGAGCCCGGTTGCCACGAAGTAGAATTCGAACACGCGGAACGTCGTCGACTGCAGCGTGTTGGTGACTGCCGTCAATTCCTCGGCCGAAATGGCCGACACGATCGACGAGCCGAGCATCAGCAGAACGAACTGGCTGGCGAGCGCCGGATATACGATCCGCAGTGCAGGAAAGACGATGATGTGCCGGAAAATCTGAAGCCGGGTGAATCCCAACGAATGTCCTGCCTCGATCTGGCTGCGCGGAATCGCCTCGATGCCCGACCGGACGATCTCGGTCGCGTAGCCCGAGAAATTGAGGCTCATCCCGAGCAGCGCGGCCGTGATCGCCTCGAAGCGTATGCCGATCGCCGGCAACGAGAAGTAGATGATGAAGAGTTGAACCAGAAAGGGAGTATTGCGGATGACTTCGACATACGCCGCAATGCCCGCGCGCAAAGGCCGCGGGCCTGCGGTGCGCAGAAACGCGAGCACCACCGCGACGAAGAACCCCAGCGCGAAGGCGCCGAGCGAAAGGCGAATGGTCAGCCACGCGCCGTCCAGCAAGCGCGGCAGATGATCCCAGACGATGCCGAACTGGAAGACGTATTTCATCGAAAGTAGCGAAAGTAGGGTCAGAGACGACTTTTCGACGCACGTGAAACAGCTCGACCTGACTTCCGGAAAAGTCGTCTCTGACCCTACTTTCGCCTTTGCTCCGTCAAAACGCGGGCAGGTCGACCAGCGCGACTTCGGTGTATTTCTTGTAGATCTGGGCGAGCACGCCATTTTGCCTGTTGAGGAACACCCACGTCCGCATGAACTGGAGGAGATCGAAATCGCCCGGCCGCACGGCCGCCGCATAGTAGGCAGTGCGCACCGTGAACTTGTTTTCTATTGCGGCCTTGGGATTGCGGTCGCTGACCGATTTCGCCGCGAATGCGGACATGCCGGCGGCGTCGACCTGACCCGACACCATCGCCTGCATCGTTGCGGCGATGTCGTCGAAGAAGACCATGTTGGCGCCGGGCGGCGCGATGGGTGGAACGCTCGCTTCCTCGAGCGTTGCGCGCGTCAGACCGATCTTCTTCCCGGCCATGTCGGCAGCGCTGCGGATCTGGGCTTTTTTCGGACCCGCAATCACGATCGAAAGAGCGCCGTGCGGCGGGGCGAACATCACCGTCTTGGCCCGGTCGAACGTGATGGAAAGCGACGAGATGGCAACGTCGGCGCGACCGGCGAGCAACGCCGGGATGCGCTGCGGGCTGGTGACCTGCACGAGCTCCAGCTCGACGCCGAGATCCTTTGCGAGCTGCCGCGCGGTCTCGATCTCCGAGCCGTCGGGCTGGTTGTTGCGATCGAGAATTCCGAACGGAGGGGACGTGACCTCCGCTGTGACGCGGAGCTTTTTCTCCTTGATGATCCGATCGAGCGTGCCACCGGCTGCGGGTGGTGCCGATGCCGGCGCCTGCGCCAACGACTGCGCCGACTGCGTCACGGCAGCGATGGTCGCGAGCCCCGCGACACCGGTGACCGCGGCGCCAATCAGCATTTCTCTGCGTTTCATGGTGGTTCCTCCTTTGGGTCGTTCGATCCATGTTGACGTCGAATGCACTTCCCGGCCGGGTAATCAGGGCGCGGCCGGGCCACCCTTTCGCGCGTCGGCAAATTCCCGCGTCAGCGCATCTCTCAAGACGGCAACCTCGTGGCCGATGCAGATGCAGCGGAAGCCGCGGCGCAGCGCGCGCTGCGCCGCTTCGCCGGTGGGCACGAGCCAGCCCAACGGCCTGTCGGCCGCCGCCGCGGCCGCGAGCAGACGTTGCTCGGCGGCAAGATAACGCGGGTCGTTGAAGTCCTCGGCGCAGCCGAGACTGTCGGAGAGGTCGTAGTGGCCAAGCCAGCCGAGATCGAGTCCCGGCGTCGCCAGGATCGCTTCCGCGTTCTCGACACCGCGTGCCGATTCGATGAGCGCGATGGTGAGGATCGCTTCGTTGGCTGCCTGCATCTTCGCGCGTGCCGCCCCGCCAGTATAACGGTCATGCGAGACGGAAAACCCCAGACCGCGCCGTCCCTCCGGCCGATAGCGGCACGCCGCGACCAGCGTTTCGGCGTGTTCGCGCGTTTCGATCATCGGCGCCATGATGCCGAGCGCTCCGGCGTCGAGCACCGGGGCGATCAGGTGATAGGCGCACGCCGGCACCCGCACCATCGGCACGATCCCTGCGCCGTGCGCATGGGCGATCTGTGCCTTGATGGTTTCGATGCCGACGCCGCTGTGCTCCATGTCGAGCAGCACGAACTCCGCGCCCGCGGCGGCGAGGACCGGGGACAGGCCCGGCGTGAAGAATTCGAACGCCATCACGCCGAACGCGTTGCCCCCAGCGCGCAACCGTTCGCGCACCGGGTTGGCATGCATCGTTTGCCCCGCGACGCTCATGGCGCGAATCCGGGCGGCACTGCGACGGCGAGTGCGCGCACGCTGTCGGCAATCTGGCGACGCGTCACGACGTCGAGCGGAATGCCTTCGCGTTCGAGTCGCGCGCGGGTTCGGCGCTCGATTTCGCCGGGCAGCAGGACTTCTCCGCCCGGCATGGCGGGTGGCGAGGCCTTCACCCATGCCGCCAGGCGGGCAATCTCGGCGTTGAAGGCCTCCGCCCCGCAGAAAGCTTCGGCATCGAAGACGAGCGACAGCATGTTGTTGACGAGTCGTCGCGCGGTTGCGTTGGCCGGGTTGGTCGTCTGCCCGCCGGAAAGCGCGCCCGCGAAGATTTCGCAGAAGATCGACAGGCCGTATCCCTTGTGCCCGCCGATCGGCAGCAGCGCACCCACGGGCGGCCCATAGAACACTGCGGGGTCCCGGTTGGGACGTCCCATGCTGTCGATCGTACATCCCGGCGGCAGTGGTTCGCCATGGTTCTTCGCGACCTGGATCTTGCCTTCGGCGATCGCCGACGTCGAAATGTCGAGCACCAGCGGCGCGCCTCCCGGACCGGGCGCGCCGGCGGCGATCGGATTCGCCGATAGCCGGCGGTCCGTTCCACCATGCGGTGCCACCAGAATGCCAAAGCCCGAGGTGTTGACGAAATGGACGGACGCAAGTCCGGCCTGCGCCACCTGCTCCGCGAACGCGCCGATGCGACCGAGATGTCCGGCATTGCGGATCGCCACTGCGCAAAGGCCGGATTGCCGCGCCTTGGCGATCGCCAGGTCCATGGCCTCGCGGCCGATCACCTGTCCATAGCCGAACTGCCCATCAACGACGGCATTGCACGCCGTTTCGCGGACGACGACGGCGTGCCGGTTGGCGACCACCATGCCTTTGGCGTGCCAGTCGACATACTTGGACACTCGAATGACGCCATGCGATTCGTGTCCGGCCAGATTGGCGTCGACGAGGTGGTCGCCGACGATCCGTGCTTCGCCGTCCGCCGATCCCGTCGCGCGGAATACCGCCGCCACAAACGCGCGCAGGTCGGCGACCGGTATGCGGAAAGAGGATGGATCGGCAGTCATCGGCCGGAGTATGGCATCAGGCGGGCGGGCGGCCCTTCCGGCAGTTCGCGTAAACCATCTTCAGTGTCGGGTCGGGCTCGAGGCCAGGCAATCCGCCTTCGCCTGTTGCACATTGCGGGAATTCATTAGAGGACCTGCTCGAGAAACGCGCGCGTGCGCTCTTTCCGCGGATCGCCGAACAGCGCTGCCGGCGGGCCATCCTCGACGATGACGCCGTGATCGGTGAAATAGACGTGATCGGCGATCTCGCGCGCGAACGCCATCTCGTGCGTGACCAGGATCGACGTCAGGCCTTCCTCGATCAGCTGGCGGATCGTCACCAGCACCTCCTTGCGCGTCTCGGGATCGAGCGCCGCGGTCACTTCGTCGAACAGCATGACCTCGGGCCGCATCGCCAGCGAGCGGGCGATGGCCACGCGCTGCTGCTGGCCGCCCGACAGCTCGCCGGGATAGACGTCCGCCTTGGCGGACAGCCCCACCTTCTTGAGCAGCGCAACGGCGCGCTGGCGCACTTCCGCCTTGTCTTCCCTGAGGACGTGGACCGGCGCCATCATCACGTTCTCCAGCGCGGTCTTGTGCGGGAACAGGTTGTATTGCTGAAAGACGATCGACACTTCCTTGCGCAGCGCTATCTTCTCGTGATCGGTCTTCAACGTGTGCACGTCGAAGCTGGCGACGCGAATGCTGCCCCGGTCGATCGGCA
>JANMBN010000118.1:0-2196 GCA_031360485.1 Betaproteobacteria bacterium
GCCGATAGGGCGGCCGATTCGACGTCAGGCCTCGAATCGGAACAGGCTCCGCGGCGTGTCCCACAACAGTTTGCGGCGGTCACCCGGATCCGGAAGCCGGTCCTCGACCAGCTTCAGCAGTGTCCCGTAGTCCACGCGTCCGGGCGCCCGCAGGAACGGCCAGTCCGATCCCCAGATGCACGCGTCAAGCGAGAACGCGTCGATCAACGCGTCGACGTACGGCCGGGTATCGGCGTGAGGATAGGGCTCTCGCGAGAATTTGACGTGCCCGGACAGCTTGACGTACGCGCGCCCCGTGCGTGCCAACCCGAGCAATGCCTTGAACCCGGGTTGCTCGAGCCCGGCCTCGGGTGTGGGACGCCCGCAATGATCGATCAGGATCCTTGCGCCCGAGCGTTCGAGCATCGGAAGCAAATGCAGGAGCTGGTCATGCTCGACCTGCACCTGCACGAAGAGATCGAGCGCCGCGAGCTTCGCCAACAGAGGCGCGGTGTCCGCGTAGTACGCTACGCCGAGAAGGGCGACCTGGAACGCGACGCCCACGATGCCAGCCGCCTTGAGCCGCTCGAGCTCCGATCGGCCGACGTCGTTCGGCACCACGGCGATTCCCTTGAAGCGCCCATCACTTTGCGCAATGGCGTCGAGAAGGCAGCGGTTGTCCACACCGTAGCCGGAGTTCGGCCCGACGACGAGCGCGTTGCGCACGCCATAGGCGTCGAGAACTTTCAGGAAATACGACGCCGCGCCCGTCTCCTGGCCGGCGGGCCGGTAATGCACGTCCGTGGCGTAGGGGAAGCGCGCCGGATCGAAGATGTGGTTGTGGCAATCGATCTTGGGCTCGTCGTAGATGCTCATCGCGTTCTCACTCGTTGCCTGCGTACTCGGGCAAGGTTTCGCGCAGGAATTCGCCGACTAGCTGCGACGCGTCGGGCGGACGAGCGTCATTGAACGCCAACGCGTCATCGCCGCCGCTCCATGCGTGGCCGAGCCCCGCGATGGTGACATAGCGCACGACGAGCCGGCCGTCGATCCGCCACTCCCGCGTCGTCATGGCGCGGCCATCCGCGGTGCGCTCCGCAATCGTGCTTTCGGCCAGCGGCAGCTCGGAAGAGGCCGCGGTTTCCGCGCTTACCGCCGAATGTCCGTTGAGGCGAAGATACTGGCGCACGAGCGCAATCGAGTTCGCCGGCGAAATGACCGTGTCGTCCTCACCGTGAATGGCGAGCAGCGGCACCGGGAGCGCACCGCCGAACTTCGCGCGCGCCTGCGCACCGATGGCCTCGACATCGGCGTGCGGCCCGCGCAACATCACATCGCTGGCGACCAACGCCGAGCTCGCGGCACCGCACGCGAGGCCCGAATGGGTGGCCACCGCGCGCACTTGTCGCGGATAGCGCACGCCCAGGACCGCCGCCAACGCCGCGCCGGCGGAAATCCCGACGGCCATCACCCGCTTGGGATCGGCGCGATACCGCTGACGGACGAACCGGACGTGGGCCGCGACGATATCGGCTTCCCCGCCACCGAGCATCATCGACGGGTCGAACCAGTTCCAGCAGCGCCAGGGATTCGCCCATTTGGTTTGCCGCGGCATCAGCACCAGGCAACCGAGCCGATCGGCGAGTTCCGCGATGCGCGATCCCTGCGCGAATTCCTCCGGCGTCTGTTTGCAGCCATGGCAGAGCACGATGAGCGGGGCGCGCACTTCCGTCGACCAGCCGGCGGGCAGGTAGACGACGAATTCGCGGCGCTTGTGCGGCGCATCGTAAAGCCTGGGATGCATCCCGAGTTCGGCGTCCGTCTCGAACCGTCCCGGTGCGCGCGGGACGACGATCTCGGGTATGTGGACGGGAGCCGACGTCGTCCACGGTTCGGGTGCCGGCGGAATCTCATGCGCGACGATGTCCGGGGTCGGGGCGGCCGCAGGCGGCGCCACCGCTTCGACCAGGACAGGGGCCGATGGCGGCATCGACTCCAGTGGCGTTGCAGGCGTGGAAGGCGCGGCGGACGGGTCCGGCCTCCGGTTGCGCAACCAGCGTCCACGACCGAGCCGCCGCGCGATGGCGTTACGGAGTCGCGTCCATTGCGTTCCGATGCTCATCAGATTTGCACGATCGCGCGCCGGTTCCTCCGGTCGAGCGCTTCGTCGAAGCTACGCAAGGTCCGAGGTCTTCGATCCCCCAGGGTATGCCTCCG
>JANMBN010000125.1:0-7338 GCA_031360485.1 Betaproteobacteria bacterium
CGAAGGCCGCCCGCGATGAGCATTTCGACGAGATCGCCGACTGGTTCGAAACGCTGGCCAAAGCGGAGCGCTCGCACGCGAATCGCTTCCAGAAAGCTCTCGACGCGTTGGCGGACTGAGCAGCCGTTCCCGCGTTCGAGCGTCGCCAAGGCCGCGGCGCTCGACGCCCGGTCAGTGCGTCGCCAAGCCGGCGGTGCACTGACTTCCATCCCTGCGACGATGCGTTTGCGCTGGTGCCGAACGACGTCGATCGCGTGGGCTTGCCCTGATCCGAAGCCACCGGCATATCCACGATGACCGTCCGCGAAGGCAACCTGCAGGCTCCCACCCGGCACGCGCTCGACTGGCGCAATCCCGAGTTCTACGAGGAGAGCGCGCTCGAGCGTGAAATGGAGCGCGTATTCGACATCTGCCACGGCTGCCGTCGCTGCGTCAGCCTGTGCCAATCGTTCCCGACGCTGTTCGACCTGGTCGACAACAGCAAGACGATGGAGGTCGACGGCGTCGCGAAGGCGGATTACGGAAAGGTCGTCGATCAGTGCTATCTGTGCGACCTCTGCTACATGACGAAGTGCCCCTACGTGCCGCCGCACCCGTGGAACGTCGATTTCCCGCACGTGATGCTTCGCGCGAAGGCGGTCAAGTTCAAGAAGGGGGAAACGAGCTTTCGCGACCGGCTGTTGACGAGCACCGACCGTGTCGGCAGGCTCGCGTCGATTCCCGTCGTCGTGAAGATGGTCAACAAGGCCAACACGACGCCGTCGGCGCGCAAGCTCATGGACAAGGTGCTCGGCGTGGCCGCCGGCGCGCGGCTGCCCGCTTACGATGCCGCGCGCTTCCGCTAGACGGCGACCACATCCGTCGCGTGGCCGGTGCGCGAAGGCGCGCGCACGCCGGGGAAGGTGGCCGTCTTCGCGACGTGCTACGTCAACTACAACGAGCCGGGGATCGGCCACGACCTCCTGCGGATCCTTGCGCACAACGAGGTGCCCTACCGGATCGTCGAAAAGGAGGCGTGCTGCGGGATGCCGAAGCTCGAGCTCGGAGACCTCGAATCCGTGGAGAAGCTGAAGGACATCAACATCGGCCCGCTCGCTGCGCTGGCGCGCGACGGGCACGCCATTCTGACGGCCGTTCCGTCGTGCACGCTGATGTTCAAGCACGAGCTGCCGCTGATCTTCCCCGACGATCCGGACGTGAAAGCGGTGGCCGATGCGATGTTCGACCCGTTCGAGTATCTGGTGCTGCGCGACAAGGACGGGCTGCTGCGCAAGGACTTCGCGAAGCCGCTGGGGAAGGTGAGTTACCACATCCCCTGCCACTCGCGCGTGCAGAACGTCGGCCAGAAGACCCGCGAGGTGCTCGAGTGGATTCCGGACACCGCGTTGAACACCGTCGAGCGCTGCGCGGGCCACGACGGAACGTACGGCGTGAAGAGCGAGTTCTTCGCCAATTCGATGAAGATCGGCAGGCCGGTCTTCCGCCAGATGGCCGAGACGGAGCCGGATTTCGTCACCTCCGATTGCCCGATCGCCGGACGCCGGATCATGCAGGGAATCGACGAGTCCGGCGTCGGAAACCGCGCCCGGCGGGAACACCCGCTGACGCTGGTGCGGATGGCCTACGGTCTTTGAGTGCGAGCCCGGTTCGATTGCCGCGCGAGCGCATCGAATGAGCGCCCTTGCCCATGAATCGAGTCTGAACCCAGGAGAACGATAACGATGGCACACGAAGGCTACCACGAGCCGGTCGACAAGCTTTCCGCGGCCACGATGGATTTCCACCGCGCGGTGATCTCGCTGATAGAGGAGCTGGAGGCGGTCGATTGGTACAACCAGCGCGTCGACGCCTGCACCGATCCCGATCTCAAGGCGATCCTCGCGCACAACCGCGACGAGGAAATAGAACACGCGTCGATGACGCTCGAGTGGATTCGCCGCCGTAATCCCGTGTTCGACAAGGAGCTGCGCGAAGCCTTGTTCAAGACAGGTCCGATCACGGGCCAGCACGGAGGATGATCGCAATGGGTACGATCACCCGGGACAGCCTGATGTCGCTCGAAGCCTACGCGAAGGCGCGCGGGGAGTTTCGCGCGCGCGTGCTCGCGCACAAGAAGCCTCGCACCGTGCATCTGGGCGAGCACGTCACGCTGCTGTTCGAGGACGAGCTCACGATTCGCTACCAGATCCAGGAAATGCTGCGGATCGAGAAGGTGTTCGAGGAGGCGGGCATCCAGGACGAGCTCGACGCCTACAACCCACTGGTGCCGGACGGCGCCAACCTGAAGGCGACGATGCTGATCGAGTACGACGATGTCGACGAGCGCAAGGCGGCATTGGCGGCACTCAAGGGCGTCGAGGATCGCGTCTGGATCTGCGTCGCCGGCTTCCCGCGGCTGGAGGCGATCGCCGACGAGGATCTCTCGCGCGAAAACGACGAGAAGACGTCGGCCGTCCACTTCCTGCGCTTCGAGCTTTCCGGCGAGATGGTTTCTGCGCTGAAACGCGGCGCCGATCTCGGCGTCGGCGTCGACCATCCGCGCTACCAGGCCGTGGTTCCGGCCCTCCCGGCGGAGTCGCGCGCGGCGCTCGTGGCCGATCTCGCCTGAGGAATCGCAGCGCGAACCGGTCACGCGCCGCGCGGGCGGTGCGGGTCAGTCGCGAAAGTTGCCGAACTGGACGGGAAAGTCGGTAATCGACTTTTTCACCAGGGCGATCGCATCCTGCAGGTCGTCACGCTTGGCGCCCGAGACCCGCACGGCATCGCCCTGGATCGACGCCTGCACTTTCGCCTTGCTGTCCTTGATCAGCTTGACGATTTTCTTGGACAGTTCCTGCTCGATGCCGACGCGGATCGTGATGACCTGTTTCACCTTGTTGCCCGAGACCTTCTCGACGTCGCCATACTTGAGCGAGCGGATGTCGACGCCGCGCTTGGTCAGCTTGCCGGTCAGGATGTCGGTGACCTGCTTCAGCTTGAAATCGTCGTCCGCGTAGATCGTCAGCGCCTTTTCGGCGTGCTCGACCCGCGCGTCCGATCCCTTGAAGTCGAAGCGCGTCGAGACTTCCTTGTTGGTCTGGTCCAGCGCGTTGCGCACCTCGACCTGGTTCACTTCGGAAACGATGTCAAAGGAGGGCATGATGAGCGTCCGTGCGATGGAGCGAGGGATGAAGCTTACAGGCAACCGCCGCCTCGCGGAATCTGCCGACCGGGTCAGGTCATGGCTCTGCGAATCAGGTATCGCGGCGGGTTCCGTTCGCCGGCGCGCCGCGACGGCAAGGCGTTACGCGGTGAACCCGATCTTCTTGTGCGTGCCGTCGCAGTACGGCTTGTTGCCCGATGCGCCGCAGCGGCACAGGAAGGTCGCCTCGGCGTACGCGGTGCGCCCGTTGGTGCCCATGACGGTGAGCGGGCCGGTCAACATCAGCGGGCCGTTGGCGCGCGCCCTGATCGCAACGCGCCCGCCGGCGACCGGGGCGGGCGGCGCTTCGCTGGCCTGCAGCGCCCCTTCGTGCCGGAATCCCAGCTCGCGGTGACTGCCGTCGCAGAGCGGCTTGTTTTGCGATGCGCCGCACCGGCAGAGCGCCATTCGCGTATCGCGGAGCGCGACGGTGTCGTCGTGCGCCATCAGGGCGAAGTCACCGTGCAGGAAAGTCGGACCGTCGCGCGTGACCGTCGCGGTATTCGTCGCCGGAATGGCCTCGGCCGCACCGTCGGTGCGTTCGAGCTTCAGCGCGCCGGTCGGGCAACGGTGGATCACCCCGGCGAGAGCGTCGGCATCGGTCGCGCCGGGCTGGACCCAAGGTTTGGACTTCGGGTCGAAAACGGCGGGCAAACCGCGCACGCATTCGGCGGCGTGGATGCAACGCTTCGCGTCGTACGTGACGACGCCGGCTCGTCCTTCGTATCGGTGCAGCTTGGTCGCTTCGCCCATCGCTCCTCCCTGGGGTTACTCAACGCCGCCGCACGAGATTCGCCGCGATGCGCAGTCGCAGCGCATTCAGTTTGATGAATCCGGCGGCATCCTTCTGGTCGTAGGCGCCCGCGTCGTCCTCGAACGTCGCGATCGACGGGTCGAATAGCGAATCGCTCTTCGACGCCCGGCCGACGCACATGATCGTCCCCTTGTACAACTTCAGCCGCACCGTGCCGTTGACGGTCTCTTGCGACCCGTCGATCAGCCCCTGCAGCAGCCTTCGTTCGGGGCTGAACCAGTACCCGTTGTAGATCATCCGCGCGTACCGCGGCATCAGGTCGTCCTTCAGCGCCAGCACCACCCGATCGAGCGTGATCGACTCCATCGCCCGGTGGCCCTTCAGCATGATCGTGCCGCCGGGCGTCTCGTAGCAGCCGCGCGATTTCATGCCGACGTAGCGATTTTCGACCATGTCGAGCCGCCCGATGCCGTGCTTGCCGCCCAGGTCGTTCAGCCGGGTCAGCACCGCGGCAGGAGTCAGTTTCTTGCCGTCGACGGCGACGATGTCTCCGCGCCGGTATTCGAGCTCGATCACCTGCGGCTTCCCCGGCGCCTTTTCGGGCGACACGGTGATTCGCCACATCGACTCCTCCGGCGCGTAGTCGGGATCCTCGAGAACGCCGCCTTCGTAGCTGATGTGCAGCAGGTTGGCGTCCATCGAGTATGGCGCGCCTCCCTTGCGCTTCTTGAAATCGACCGGGATGCCGTTCCTGTCCGCGTACGCGAGGAGCTTTTCGCGCGACAGGAGGTCCCATTCGCGCCACGGCGCGATCACCCTGATGTTGGGCTCGAGCGCGTAGGCGCCCAATTCGAAGCGGACCTGGTCGTTGCCCTTGCCCGTCGCGCCGTGCGAAATGGCGCCAGCGCCGGTTTTCCGCGCGATCCTGATCAGGTGCTTGGCGATCAGTGGCCGTGCGATCGAAGTGCCGAGCAGGTACTCGCCCTCGTAGACCGCGTTCGCGCGGAACATCGGGTAGACGAAATCGCGGACGAATTCCTCGCGCAGGTCCTCGATGTAGATGTTCTTCTTCTTGATGCCGAGCTGCACCGCCTTCTGCCGCGCAGGCTCCACTTCTTCGCCCTGGCCGATGTCGGCGGTGAACGTCACGACCTCGCATCGGTAGGTGTCCTGAAGCCACTTGAGGATCACCGAGGTGTCGAGGCCGCCGGAATAGGCGAGGACTACTTTCTTGATGTCGGACATTGTGTCGTTTTCGGTTGGCGTTGCGGTTGTCGGATTTTGGGGGCGCGTTCGCCCCCGCGGACGTTGCGCGGGAAGGGTCTAGTCGATCTTGAGGCCGAGCTTTCGTATCACCGGCGCCCACCGGTCCGTCTCGCGCCGGATCAGGTCGCCGAAATCCTCGGGCGTGCCGCCGATGAGATCGAAGCCGGACGCGTGCATCTTCCCGGCGACCTCGGGGAGCTTCAGGATCGGCTGGCCCAGGCGGTCTTTCAGCCGTTCGCCGATGACGCGCGCAAGCGTGTCGAGGGAACTGCCGGCCGGCGCGGCGACGAGGAACCGGATCGGCTTCGCGGGCCACGGTTGCGCCTGGGCGACCGACGCGATGCTCACCGCCACGACGGCGGCCAGCGTCCGCAGGAAGTGGCGCAGGAACATCGACGGGGCCGCGGGCCGCCTGACACCGGTACCGGGCCAGGCGTCGAGCCGGGGAACGGCACACGGTCCCGGCATTGTCCCCGTGCGTGCGATCACGATCGTCTCCTACGGATCGACGCGGCCGCAGACGAGATACTCCAGCAGCGCCTTCTGCGCGTGCAGCCTGTTTTCGGCCTCGTCCCAGACGACGCTTTGCGGACCGTCGATCACGTCCGCGGCAACTTCCTCGCCGCGATGCACCGGGAGGCAATGCATGAAGAGCGCGTCGGGTTGCGCCTGCCGCATCATCTCGGCATCGACCTTCCAGTTGGCGAAATCGCGCTTGCGCGAGTCGTTCTCGGCTTCGAAGCCCATGCTCGTCCAGACGTCGGTCGTGACGAGGTCGGCGCCGCGGCATGCGTCCATCGGATCGGCGAACGATTCGAAGTGGCCGTCACCGGAAACTCCCGCGCGCTCGGCGGTTACCTCGTAGCCGGGGGGCGTCGAGACACGCACGGCGAAGCCGAAGATCGCGGCCGCCTGCAGCCAGGTGCTGCAGACATTGTTCGAGTCGCCGATCCATGCCACCGTCCTGCCGCGGATCGATCCGCGGTGCTCGATGAACGTATAGATGTCGGCGAGGATCTGGCACGGGTGGTATTCGTTGGTGAGGCCGTTGATCACCGGCACCCGCGAGTGCGCGGCGAAGCGCTCGATGATCGACTGCTCGAAGGTACGGATCATCACGACGTCGACCATTCGCGAGATCACGCGCGCGACGTCCTCGATCGGCTCCCCGCGCGAGAGCTGCGTGTCGCCGCGATTGAGGTTGATCGCGATGCCGCCCAGCTGATTCATGCCCGCTTCGAACGAGACCCGGGTGCGTGTCGACGCCTTCTCGAACACCATGGCGAGCGTGCGGTCGCGCAGCGGCTGATAGATCTCGTAGCGTTTGAACCGGTCCTTGATCCAGCGTGTGCGCGCGAACAGGTAGTCGAGTTCCTCGGGCGAGAAATCGCTGACTTGGAGGAAATGCTTCGGGGGCGCGGCGGACATGGCAAGCCGGCTCGATCGAAACTCGACGGAACCGTGTCAAATCAAGATTTTAGCACGGGCCTCCGGTCCGGGTTCCGGCAGCGTTCTTAACCCGCATCAAAGACGCCGGACCGCGGGCAACGTAACCTTTCGCGGTTCCGTCCGTCTCCCGCCCGGGCACGCCACTCGTCATGACCGACCCTTCCCTCGACGTCGCGAACTCCCCAACGGGGAAACCGAACGGCCTCCCGCCGCTCGTAGTCCGCGGCCGCCGTCTGCTGCCGATCGTTCAGGGCGGGATGGGCGTCGGCATTTCGGCGCACCGGCTGGCCGGGACGGTCGCGAGCCTCGATGCGGTGGGCACGATCGCGAGCGTCGATCTTCGCCGCCACCATCCGGATCTGATGCGGGCCAGCGCGCACTCGGACAAGGCCACGATCGACGCCGCCAATCTCGCGGCGCTTTCCCGCGAGATATGCGCGGCGAAGGAGCTCGCGGGCGGGCACGGCATGGTCGCCGTCAACGTGATGCGCGCCGTTTCGGAGTACGCGCGCTACGTGAGGCAGGCATGCGAAAGCGGCGCCGATGCCGTGGTCGTCGGCGCGGGGCTTCCGCTCGATCTTCCGGAGCTCGCCAGCGCGTTCCCGGACGTCGCATTGATCCCGATCCTGTCCGACGCGCGCGGGATCAAGCTCGTCGTGAAGAAGTGGATGCGCAAGGGGCGGCTGCC
>JANMBN010000310.1:0-1938 GCA_031360485.1 Betaproteobacteria bacterium
CTCTTCCGGCGTGTAGGTCCGCAATCCGAGCGAGCGCAGTCGCGTATTGATCGCCTGGAAGTGGGGCCCGTAGTTCTTTTGCTGCGCGGCAATCCCCCCGTTCGACTGGAGTTCGCCGATGACCACCATGATCTTCTTGCCTTTGATGTCGGTGCGGCACGGCGTCGAAAGATCCTGGGCGATGCGCTCCTGCCGCGCCTCCTCCTCGGCTTTCGCGGCGTTGTCCGGTTGCGAGAACTTGAAGCCCTGTGCGCCCGAAACGCTCGTCGTCAGCGGAACGAGCCACAGGATCAGCGCCAGGGTGAATTTCGGGGGCATGGCTACTTTCGTCGGCGCGACGGGGGCGGAGGGATCGTCAGGTCGCAAAGTTCAGTGTAACGGAGGCCGGGAATCCCGTCATCGGAACGGTGCGTCGGGTGGAGCGCACCTGCAACGGGGCTTTGGCACGCGGGGTCGCCCGTCCGGGGAGCCCTCGACGCGATGCGGCGCGTTGCCGGTCCGCCGCGTCAGGCGTCCCGTCGCATCCGGTCGCCGCGCCGCTGCAGCCAGCCGACGAGCACCATGAAGGTGACGGATATCGCGATCAGCATGGTGGCCGCCGCGGTGATCGTCAGGCTGATGTTGTCGTTGATGCCGGCGAACATCTGCCGCGGAAGCGTGCGCTGGCCGGGCCCGGCGATCAGCAGGGCGACGACGACCTCGTCGAAAGAGGCCGCAAAGGCAAACACGGCGCCGGAGAGGACGCCCGGCAGGATCAGCGGCAGCGTGACGCGCCGGAACGTCGTCACCGGCCGCGCGCCGAGGCTCGCGGCCGCGCGCAGCAGCGTGCGGTCGAAGCCGGCGAGTGTCGCTAGCACGGTCACGACGACAAACGGCACCGCCAGCGTCGTGTGCGCGAGGATGAGCCCGGTGTAGCCGGCGTTGAGGCCGAGCGGCGCGAACGC
Organism: Betaproteobacteria bacterium; assembly: GCA_031360485.1. GTDB lineage: Bacteria > Pseudomonadota > Gammaproteobacteria > Burkholderiales > Casimicrobiaceae > CAIWHR01. The sequence continues at coordinate 945 of JANMBN010000310.1, forward strand.
GAAGTAGATGCCGACGGCGACGATGATGACCGGCACGACCATCGGCGAGATCAGCACCGCGAGCAGCAGCGCCTGGCCGGGAAACCGCGCGCGCCACATGCCGAGCGCGGCGAGGGTGCCGAGCAGGGTGGCGAGCAGCGTCGCCGTCGTGCCCACGATCAGGCTGTTCCACACCGACGGAAGCCAGAACGATGACGTGAAGAAGTCCTGGTACCAGCGCAGGCTGAACCCCGGAAGCGGGTAGTGGAAAAACGAGCCGGACGAAAAGGACAGGGGGACGATGATCAGGATCGGCGCGACGAGGAAGAGCAGCACGATCGCCGTCAGCGCCGCCAGTCCGGCGCCTGCAAGCCGCTGTCCGATCGTTTCCCCGGCGGCGCGCCTGTGCGAAGGCATGTCCGAAAGGCTCCTAGCCCAGCCGCATCTTGTCGATGCCGACCAATCGGTCGTACACCGCATAGAGCGCAAGGGTGGCCACCAGCAGCATCAGCGACAACGCCGCCGCCATGCCCCAGTTCACCGTCTTGCTTGCGTAGAAGGCGATGAAGTAGCTGATCATCTGGTCGTCGGCGCCGCCGACGAGCGCCGGCGTGATGTAGTAGCCGAGCGCCTGGATGAACACCATCAGGCAGCCGGCGCCGACGCCGGGAAGCGTCTGCGGCAGATAGACGCGCCGGAATGCCGTGAAGGGCCGCGCGCCGAGCGACGAGGCCGCGCGCACGTACGATGGCGAGATGCCCTTCATCACGGCGAAGAGCGGCAGCACCATGAACGGCAGCAGCACGTGGACCATCGCGACGTAGACGGCGAACCGATTGAAGATCATCCGTATGGGCTCGTGGATGGCGCCGAACGAGATGAGCAGGTCGTTGAGGATGCCTTCCCGCTGCAGCAGGACGACCCACGCCACGGTCCGCACCAGTAGCGATGTCCAGAACGGCAGGAGCACGAGGAAGAGCAGCAGCGCGGCGCGCGACGGCGGCTGCCGGGCGAT
>JANMBN010000148.1:0-3755 GCA_031360485.1 Betaproteobacteria bacterium
GTTCGGCTAACACTTCTCCTTGCCGAGTGTGTAGAGGACTTCCACCTCCAAGTACGTGCGCCCTGCCGGGCGCACAGACAAAACGGCGCCGATGGCGCCGTCCTGTTCCAGGCATCGCGACGAAAGCCGTCGCCGACGCGGCTTTTCAGGCGACCGGCTCGGGTTCCTTTGCTTCCTCGAACGCGAGCCGCACCTTGCCGTCGTCGTCGACGTCGATCGTCACGTGGCCGCCGTTGACGAGCCGGCCGAAGAGGAGCTCGTCGGCGAGCGCCTTTCTGATCGTGTCCTGGATGAGCCGCGCCATCGGCCGCGCGCCCATCTGCGGATCGAACCCGCGTTTCGCGAGGAACGCCCTCAGCGTCGGCGTGAACGTCGGCTCGACCTTCTTCTCGTGCAGCTGGTTCTCGAGCTCGAGCAGGAACTTGTCGACGACCCGGAGAATGACGTCGTGCCCGAGCTGCGCGAACGAGATCGTGGCATCCAGCCGGTTGCGGAATTCCGGCGTGAACAGCCGCTTGATCTCGGCCATCTCGTCGCCGCTCTCCTTGGAATTCGTGAAGCCCATCGTGCCTTTCGCGAGCTCGCTGGCGCCGGCGTTCGTCGTCATGATGATCGTGACGTTGCGGAAATCGGCCTTCCTGCCATTGTTGTCGGTGAGCGTGCCGTGGTCCATCACCTGCAGCAGGATGTTGTAGATATCCGGGTGCGCCTTCTCGATTTCGTCCATCAGCAGCACGCTATACGGATGCTTCGTGATCTTTTCCGTGAGCTGGCCGCCCTGGTCGAAGCCGATGTAGCCCGGTGGCGCGCCGATCAGCCGTGACACGGCGTGGCGCTCCATGTATTCGGACATGTCGAACCGGATGAGCTCGATGCCGAGGCAATAGGCGAGCTGCCGCGCGACCTCCGTCTTGCCGACGCCCGTCGGCCCGCTGAACAGGAAATTGCCGATGGGCTTTTGCGGATTGCCGAGCCCAGAGCGCGCCATCCGGATCGCGCTGACCAGCGCGTCGATCGCCTTGTCCTGGCCGAACACGACGTTCTTGAGGTCGCGGTCGAGGGTCTTCAGCGCGTTGCGGTCGTCGGAGGTGACGTTCTTCGCCGGGATGCGGGCGATCTTCGCGACGATCTCCTCGATCTCGGTCTTGCTGATCACCTTTTTCTGCTTCGACTTCGGCAGGATCTTCTGTGCGGCTCCCGCCTCGTCGATGACGTCGATCGCCTTGTCCGGGAGGTGGCGGTCGTTGATGAACCGCGCCGAAAGCTCGGCTGCGGTCGTCAGCGCCGCCGGCGCGTACTTGACGCCATGGTGCTGCTCGAAGCGCGACTTGAGTCCCTTGAGGATCTCGACCGTCTCCGCGATCGACGGCTCCGGCACGTCGACTTTCTGGAAGCGCCGGGAGAGCGCGTGGTCCTTCTCGAAGATCTGCCGGAATTCGTTGTAGGTCGTGGCGCCGATGCACTTCATCGCGCCCGTGGAAAGCGCGGGCTTCAGCAGATTCGACGCATCGAGCGTGCCGCCCGATGCCGCGCCGGCGCCGATGATCGTGTGGATCTCGTCGATGAACAGTATCGATTTCGGATTCTCCACGAGCTGCTTCAGCACGGCCTTCAGCCGCTGCTCGAAATCGCCGCGGTATTTCGTCCCGGCGAGCAGCGCGCCCATGTCGAGCGAATAGACCTGGTAGTCGTACAGGAGCTCCGGCACGGCGCGCTCGTTGATGCGGCGCGCGAGCCCCTCGGCGATCGCGGTCTTGCCCACGCCGGCCTCGCCGACCAGGAGCGGATTGTTCTTGCGGCGGCGACAAAGCACCTGGATCACGCGTTCGAGCTCGAGGGCGCGGCCGATCAGCGGATCCGTCTTGCCCTGCTTGGCCATCGTGTTGAGGTTGATCGTGTACGTGTCGAGCGCGCCTTGCGTCTCGCTCGCACCCTCGCCGTCTTCCTTGGATTCGCTCTTCTCCTGTTTCTGCTGCGGATTTTTCGTGATGCCGTGCGCGATGTAATTGACGACGTCGAGCCGCGTCACGCCGCGCTGGTTCAGGAAATAGACGGCGTGCGATTCCTTTTCGCCGAAGATCGCGACGAGCACGTTGGCGCCGGTGACTTCCTTCTTGCCCGATGACTGGACGTGCAGGATCGCGCGCTGGATCACGCGCTGGAAACCCTGCGTGGGCTGCGTGTCGGCGTCCGAATGCGGCGAGAGCCGCGGCGTGTGCTCGCTGATGAAGTCGGCCAGCACGCCGCGCAGCTCGTCCAGGTCCACTCCGCAGGCCTTCAGCACTTCCGCGGCCGAAGGGTTGTCCAGCATCGCCAGCAGCAGGTGCTCGACGGTGATGAACTCGTGCTGCTTCTGCCGGGCCTCGACGAAGGCCATGTGGAGGGAAACTTCCAGTTCCTGCGCAATCATTTCGGTTGCCTTTCACGGACGCGCGCGCTACGCCGCGGGTTGCGGCAAATGCGGGGTGTTGCGCCCTTAACGCTCAAGTCTCCTCCATCGTGCACTGCAACGGGTGCTGGTGCTGCCGCGCGAGATCCACGACCTGGTCGACTTTCGCCGCGGCGACCTCACGCACATACGTACCGCACACCCCCATCCCCTCGCGATGCACCTGCAGCATCACCTGCGTGGCCTTTTCCCGGCTCATGGCAAAAACAGTCTGCAACACGACGACGACAAAGTCCATCGGCGTGTAATCGTCGTTGAGCAGCATCACCTTGTACAGCGGCGGCGGCGTGACCTGGGTTTTCTCGGCCTCGAGTACGCTGCCGTCCTGCTGCTGGTTGGCCATTTCCCGCTGATCGTTGGCAAGCGCTAGATGGGTCTATGTTTGATGATTACAACAGATATTTCAAGGGGAACCGGCTCTCCGGACGCCCGCCGCGGCGGCGGAAAATATTCGCGCCCGGCAATCACCTCCGTCCGCGGGGGCCATCCACCGGGTGTCCTCGGGGTGGAAATCCGGCGCCCGCGCCAACGGGCTTCGCCGACCAAAAAAACAACATTCCGCTCACTTTCCCACAGCGCCGCCTGTCCTTCAGGCCGGCGGCAAACGCCGAAGTTCCGCCGCACCGCGACCCTGCCCAGCCGCGGGCAACCCCTCGATTACATGCGTTCGATCATCGCCTTGCCGAATCCCGAGCACGAGACCTGGGTCGCGCCGGGCATCAGCCGCGCGAAGTCGTAGGTCACAACCTTGTCGACAACCGCCTTCTGGAGACTGCCCGTGATCAGGTTCGCCGCTTCCTTCCAGCCCATGTGGACAAGCATCATCTGGGCCGAAAGAATTTCGGAACCGGGATTGACATAGTCCTTGCCGGCGTACTTCGGCGCGGTCCCGTGGGTCGCCTCGAACATCGCGATCGAATCGGACATGTTCGCGCCGGGAGCGATACCGATGCCGCCCACCTGCGCGGCGAGCGCGTCGGAAATGTAGTCGCCGTTCAGGTTCAGCGTCGCGATGACGTCGTATTCCTCCGGGCGCAGCAGGATCTGCTGCAAGAAGGCATCGGCGATCGCATCCTTGACCACGATGTCGCGGCCGGTCCGCGGATTCCTGAAATGGCACCAGGATCCGCCATCGATGGGCTTTGCGCCGAATTCGGCCTGCGCGAGCGCGTAGCTCCAGTCGCGAAAGCCGCCCTCGGTGAACTTCATGATGTTCCCCTTGTGCACGATCGTCACCGAGCGGCGGTCGTTGTCGATCGCGTACTGGATCGCATTGCGCGTCAGCCGCTGCGTGCCTTCGCGCGAC
>JANMBN010000191.1:0-2184 GCA_031360485.1 Betaproteobacteria bacterium
CGAACCGACGCCGCGTCCCCAGATCGAGGGCAATGCGAATTCGAGATCCTTGAGGAGCGCATCGACGTAGGCGTCCTCCGGCGCCTCGCCGCGCGCTTCGTGCGAATTGAAGTCGCAATACGGGCATTTCTTCAGGCACCAGGGGATGTGGACGTAGAGCGCGAGCGGCGGCAGCGCCGCGACGCGCGGACCGCGAAGCGACGCGGCGTCGAAGGTCGCGATGGCCGGGGTCGGAGCGGGATTTGTGTCAACGGCGGCCATCGGATCCCTCGTTCGACCCCGGCTCCCCGAAAACGCGCCCCTGGCCGATCACGATTCGGACTCGAGGCGCGCGATCAAGGCGCGCATCGCCTTGCCGCGATGCGACAGCTCGTTCTTCCGCTCGAGCGGCAGCTCGGCGGCCGTCAAGCCGGTTGTGGCGTCGAGGAAATGCGGATCGTAGCCGAAGCCTCCGGCGCCCCGTGCCGTATCGACGATCGTCCCGTGCCAGGCGCCCTCGGCGACGATCGGCTCGGGGTCGCGGGCGTGGCGCACGAGGACGAGCACGCACGCATAGTGCGCACGACGATCCTCCACACCCGAGAGCGCGCCGATCAGCTTCTCGTTGTTGCGCGCGTCCGACTTCGGCTCGCCGGCATAGCGGGCGCTCTGCACGCCGGGCGCGCCGCCGAGCGCGCGCACGCAGATGCCCGAGTCGTCGGCAAGCGCGGGAAGATTCGCGTGCGCGCTCGCGTGCCGGGCTTTCGCCAGTGCGTTCTCGATGAACGTGACGTGGGGCTCGTCGGCGTCCGCGATGCCGAGCTCCGATTGCGCGACGACGTCGACGCCGAGCGGCGCCAGCAATCGGCGGAATTCGCGCAACTTCCCGGCGTTGCCGGACGCGAGAACGAGGCGGGGTAGCGGGAGCACGGGATCGAGACGCGATTCGCCGCGGTCACCCCGAGAGCGCCGCCTTCTGCGCGGCGATCAGCTCGCGGATTCCGCGCTCGGCGAGGCCGATCAGCGCGTCCATTTCAGCGCGCGTGAAGGGAGCGCCCTCGGCCGTGCCCTGCAGCTCGACAAAGCCGCCGGCGCCGGTCATCACGACGTTCATGTCGGTGTCGCAAGCCGAGTCCTCCGCATAGTCGAGGTCGAGCATCGGCACGCCGTCGACGACACCGACCGACACGGCGGCGACGAAATCCCTCAGCGGGTCGCCTGCGATGAGCCGCTGCGCGCGGCACCACGCGACGGCATCGGCCACGGCGACGCAGGCCCCGGTAATCGACGCGCAGCGCGTGCCGCCGTCCGCCTGCAGCACGTCGCAGTCGACCTTGATCGTGCGCTCGCCGAGTGCGCCGAGATCGGCGATCGCGCGCAGGCTGCGCCCGATCAGCCGCTGGATCTCCTGCGTGCGTCCCGACTGCTTGCCGTCGGCCGCCTCGCGTCGCGACCGCGTGTTCGTCGCGCGCGGCAGCATCCCGTATTCGGCCGTGAGCCAGCCCCGCCCCTTGCCCTTGAGGAACGGCGGAACGCCTTCCTCGACGCTGGCCGTGCACAATACCTTGGTGTCGCCAGCCTCGATCAGCACCGAGCCTTCGGCGTGCTTCGTGTAGCGGCGGGTGATGCGGAGCGGTCGCAGATCGCCGGCGCGCCGCCCGGAAGGACGAGCGCTCACAAGCGGCTCCTCGAACGGACAAGGCCCGATTATAGCGATGCCGCCGTTGACGTCGCGGCAAACCGGGCGTCAACGGGAGAGACGAGAGCGGCGGGATGCGGCGCCGCGTCAGATCGAATGCCGCATCCGCCACCAGCCCGCGGTGGCGGCGAGTCCCTCGGCGAGCGAGTGTCGCGGCCTCCAGCCCGTCGCAACGGCAAACGTCGACGCGTCCACTTCCAGCGTCGCCACCAGCCGCTCGACGAGCGCACGCCGGCCGAGGAGCCGCCCGCCGATTTCCAGCAATCGCACCGGGACGGCGCTTAACCGGACCGGGACGCCGAGCGACGACCCGATGGCGCCGATGAGTCCGGGGACCGACACGCTTTCCGCGTCGGCGACAAAATGGACGCCCGATGGCGGCGACGGCGCATCGAGCGCCGCGTCGATCGCCTCGACCAGGTTGCCGACGTAGAGCAGGCTCCTGCGATTGCGGACGGCCCCCAGCGGAAAGGCGCGTCCCCGCGCCACTTCGTCGAGCAACCGCG
>JANMBN010000204.1:0-3772 GCA_031360485.1 Betaproteobacteria bacterium
GGCGAAGCGGTGCAGCCGGCCGAGATCCTGGCCGCCCGCAAATAAGATGGCACGCCTCGGCTTCTACCCTGCCGGCCGCGCCCTTTCAGTCTGGAGAGTTCGATGAGCACCATCGCCCACGATCACGCCGCCGGTGCGGGCCACGACCACGATGACCACCACGACCATCATCCGTCGGGGCTGATGCGCTGGGTCACCACCACCAACCACAAGGACATCGGCACGATGTACCTGTGGTTCGCCTTCACCATGTTCCTGGTGGGCGGCGTCATGGCGCTCGCGATCCGCGCCGAGCTCTTCCAGCCGGGGCTGCAGGTCGTGAATCCCGAGTTCTTCAACTCGATGACGACGCTGCACGGACTCATCATGGTGTTCGGCGCGATCATGCCGGCCGCCGTCGGCTTCGCGAACTGGCAGGTGCCGCTGATGATCGGCGCGCCGGACATGGCGTTCGCGCGGATGAACAACTGGAGCTTCTGGCTGCTCCCGCCCGCGGCGATCCTGCTGATGACGTCGCTGTTCGTCCCGGGCGGCGCCGCCGCCGCCGGCTGGACGCTGTACCCGCCGCTTACGATTCAGGCGGGGATGGGGATGGACCTGACGATATTCGCCATTCACATCCTCGGGGCGTCGTCGATCATGGGTTCGATCAACATCATTACGACGATCCTGAATCTGCGCGCGCCCGGCATGACGTTGATGAAGATGCCGCTTTTCTGCTGGACCTGGCTCATCACCGCGTACCTGCTGATCGCGGTGATGCCGGTGCTCGCCGGCGCAGTGACGATGCTCTTGACCGACCGCCATTTCGGAACGTCGTTCTTCAATGCCGCCGGCGGCGGAGACCCGGTGCTGTTCCAGCACGTGTTCTGGTTCTTCGGCCATCCGGAGGTCTACATCATCATCCTTCCGGCGTTCGGCATCGTCTCGCAGATCATCCCGACGTTCTCGCGCAAGCCGCTGTTCGGCTACGCGTCGATGGTCTACGCGACGGCGGGCATCGCGATCCTGTCGTTCATCGTCTGGGCACACCACATGTTCACGACCGGCCTGCCGACCGCCGGCATCCTGTTCTACATGTACGCGACGATGCTGATCGCGGTGCCGACCGGCGTCAAGGTGTTCAACTGGCTGGCGACGATGTGGCGGGGCTCGATGACGTTCGAGACGCCGATGCTGTTCGCGATCGGCTTCCTGTTCCTGTTCACGCTGGGCGGCTTCACCGGCCTCGTACTCGCGATCATGCCGGTCGACGTCCAGGTCCAGGACACGTATTACGTCGTCGCCCACTTCCACTACGTGATGGTGGCGGGGAGCCTGTTCGCGTTCTTCGGCGGCGCCTACTACTGGATTCCGAAATGGTCGGGCACGATGTACAACGAGAAGCTCGGCCAGGTCCACTTCTGGTCGTCGCTGATCTCGTTCAACGTGACGTTCTTCCCGATGCACTTCCTCGGCCTCGCCGGAATGCCGCGCCGGATCCCCGATTACGCGCAGCAGTTCGCCGACTGGAACATGGTCGCGTCGATCGGCGCGTTCTGGTTCGGCGCGTCCCAGCTGCTCTTCCTCTATTCGATGGTGCAATGCGCCCGCGGCGTGGGCGGAAAGGCGCCGGCGAAGCCGTGGGAGGGCGCCGATACGCTGGAGTGGACGGTGCCGTCGCCGGCGCCGTACCACACGTTCGAAACCCCGCCGCTGGTCAAGTGACCGTGGACCGGCGCATGCGCAACCCCGCGGAATGCACACGAACCGCCAGCCGATGATGGACGCCGCCCTGCGCCTGCGGTCGCGCAATCGCAAGACGGCGCTCGTGCTGCTGTCGATCGTCGCCGTCTTCTTCGTCGGGATCATCGCGACCCGGTTCATGGGCGGCCCGGCGACCGGGATCGGCATCATGGGGGCGGTGGTGCTGCTGTTCCTCGTCGTGGCGATCGGGCGCAACCTGCGCGACAAGCGATGAACGTCGCCCAACGCCTTGAAAACCGCGCGCTGCTCCTGAAGCTCGGCGTCGTCGTGATCGGCATGTTCGGCTTCGGCTACGCGCTGGTTCCGTTCTACGAGAAGATCTGCGAGGTCACGGGTCTGCGCAACATCGCGCAGGCCGACGAGGTGCGGAACACGCAGGTCGTCAGCGGGCGGACGGTGCGCATCGAGTTCGATGCGAATGTGCGCGCGCTGCCGTGGACGTTTCGCCCGCTCGAAGCCGTGGTCGGCGTCCACCCCGGGGAAGTGCGGCAGGTGCTGTACGAGGTCGTCAACACCAGCGACCGCGCCGTGACGGGGCAGGCGATCCCGAGCTACGGTCCGCCGCAGGCCGCGCAGTATTTCCGCAAGCTCGAATGCTTCTGCTTCGCGAAGCAGACGCTGCAACCGGGCGAGCGCCGGCAGATGCCGGTTGCGTTTGTCATCGACTCGTCGCTCCCGGCGGACGTCGCGACGATCACGCTGTCCTACACTTTCTTCGAAGTCGAAGGCGCCGGCAAGACTTAATTTAAAATGGCCGGCGCGGCTTCTCCGCGCCGGCCGGTCCATAGAGAGGTTTTCCGCGATGAGCGCAGCCCAGGAAGGCGCCAAGCCCTACTACTTCGTCCCGCAGCCGTCCTACTGGCCGCTCGTCGGCTCGGCGGCGCTGCTGCTGCTGGGGATGGGCGCGGCGCTGTGGATGAATGCGGTCGTCGCGGGGCCGTGGCTCGTCGCGGCCGGATTCGCGGTCCTGCTCGTGATGCTCTTCGGCTGGTTCGGTACGGTGATCGGGGAGTCCGAGCAGCACCTCTACAACAAGAAGGTCGACCTGTCGTTCCGCTGGAGCATGAGCTGGTTCATCTTTTCCGAGGTGATGTTCTTCGCCGCGTTCTTCGGCGCGCTGTTCTACGTCCGCAACCTGTCGGTACCGGACCTCGGCAGCCCCACGTCCAAGCTGCTGTGGCCCGATTACGTCGCGGCGTGGCCGACGGTGGGGCCGTACATCAAGGAGCAGTTCACGCCGATGGGCGCGATCGGCATCCCGCTTCTCAACACGATCATCCTGCTCTCGTCGGGCTTCACGCTGACGGTCGCCCACCACGCGGTCAAAGTCGGCCATCGCGGGACGCTCAAGGTCTGGCTGTTCGCGACGATCCTGCTCGGCGCCTGCTTCATCGGCTTCCAGGCGTACGAATACTTCCACGCATACAGCGCGCTCAACCTCAAGCTCTCGACCGGCGTCTATGGCTCGACATTCTTCATGCTGACGGGGTTCCACGGCGCGCACGTGACGATCGGCGCGATCATGCTGTCGGTGATGCTCGGGCGCGCGATCAAGGGCCACTTCGACAAGGACCACCACTTCGCGTTCGAGGCGGCGGCGTGGTACTGGCATTTCGTCGACGTCGTCTGGCTCCTGCTGTTCATTCTCGTCTACTGGCTCTGACAGCGCTGCCCGAAGACAAAAAAGCCGCGCGGATGCCGTGCGGCTTTTTTGTCGAAGACGCGGCGACGCGGCGCCGGGTCAGCGGAGACCGGTCGGCGCGATCCAGCCCATCTTGTACGAAACGACGAGAAACAGCACGAGCGTGGCGGACAGCGCGACGCGGATCGCCAGCGCCTTCACCATCCGCTCGCCGTGTCCGCGATCGCGGTAGAGATAGTAGAGCGCCGAAAAGAGGCTGGCGATGACGGCGACGAGCCCGACGATGACGACGATCTTCACGCGGCATGCCCCATGCGACCAGTGTAGAGGATGCCCGGATCGATGCCAAACGCGCTGAGCCGCGGCGGCAACGCGGCGCCGCCG
>JANMBN010000213.1:0-4037 GCA_031360485.1 Betaproteobacteria bacterium
ATTCGTCGTCCTGCTGCCGGACACCGATACGGACGGCGCGCTCGACGTTGCGCGGCGTGTGCAGGCGGCAATCGATGCCCAGGGCAACTCGCACGACGCCTCTCCGTTCGGGCGGGTCACCGCGAGCATCGGGGTGGCGCAACAGGTGCCCGGTCGGGACAACGCTTTGCAGGACCTGGTACAGCGCGCCGATCGCGCACTCTACGCAGCCAAGCAGGCCGGTCGCAACCAGATCATCGCGGCGCCGACGTACTTGTTCGACCAGCGCATCACCCGATAGCCGCACACCGGCGCGGGTCGCCACAGGCGTTGCGTCGTCGCCCCGCTCGGCCGCCGGCCCCCCATCGCGACGAGCGATACGCAGCCGAAACGGCTATCATTTTGCGCTGACCCCGACCAAAGGCCGATGACCGTGACGACGTCGCTCGTGTTGACCGTGATCGGCAGCGATCACCCAGGCATCGTCAATCTGCTGTCCGACGTCGCCCAGCGATTCGGCGCCAACTGGGCCGGCAGCCGCATGGCGAGCCTCGCAGGCCAGTTCGCCGGCATCGTGCATTTCGAGGTGCCTGACCAGAACGCCGAATCGCTTGCCAGCGCGCTCCGCGGGCTCGTTTCCTCCGGGCTGCACGTCGTCATCGCCATGGGTGACGCGAGCGCGGCTCCCGCAGGGCAACGGATCGTCAGGCTCGAACTCGTCGGGAACGATCGTCCGGGCATCGTGCGCGACCTGTCAGGCAGCCTTGCCAGGCGCGGAGTCAGCATCGACGAGCTTCATACCGAGGTTGTCAGCGCGGCAATGTCCGCCGACCAGCTGTTCAAGGTCAAGGCGCTCCTCGCCGTGCCGGCCGCGCTGACCGACGACGAACTCAAGCGCGAGCTCGAAGCGTTGGCAACCGAGATGATGGTCGACGTCGAGCTCGACGTGCACGCCGCAGGTGAGCCAGCCCGATCGAAGCTCGACTACGAAACCTGAGCACCGACGCTGCGCGCCGCAACGAGCGCGCAGCGCATTCCGGATCAGGCGGGCATCGTGCAGTTGTTCTCCTCGCGCGTCGGCGCGAGCACTTCCAGGCTCTGATTGGCCGCGGGAACCGGCGGCGACAGCGTGAAGAGGTCCCACTTGTCCTTGACCTCGCCCGCGGGCTTGAACGTGACCGTGTACATCTCCTGCATCAGCTGGTGGTCCCAGTTGCGGTAGTACCCCTCGCGCGATTTGAGGATGTCGAACTTCGCTCCCTTCTCGAGGTGCTCGGCGATCTTGGTGGAATCGGTGGTCTTGAGTTCGTTCATGGCCTGCGCCACGTGCTTGGTCGACATGTAGTCGCCCCACGCCTGATTCTCCGGCGGCTTGCCGAATTTCTTGACGAATGCCTCGGTGAAGCGCTGCGCGGACGGCGTCTTGACTTGCGAATCCCAAACCAGCGGCCAGATGCCGAGCACGTTGCCCTTGCCCGCGCCCCACGCGACCGCGGTGTCGAAACCGAAACCGGCGACGGGGAACGGCAGGCCGAATTCCATGTACTGCTTCATGAAATTGGTGATCTGCGCTCCGGCCAGGTTCGACACGACGAGATCCGGCTTGGCGTTGCGGATCTTGAGCAGGAACGGCGAGAAATCGGCGACGTCGGTCGGCACCAGCTCGTCGGCCGCAAAAGAACCGCCGTTCGCGGTCATGAACCGCTTGGCCACCTTCAGCAGGTCGTGCCCGAACGCGTAATCCGCCGTCAGGCTGTACCACTTCTTGCCCTTGACCATGCCGTCGCGCAACAGTGCCTGCCCGGCGGCACCCACGTACATGCTGTTCGCCGCTTCGGTGTGGAACATGTAGCGATTGCACGATTTGCCGCGGAGCTCGTCCGAATTGCAGCCGGTGTTGAAGAACAGCGTGCGGTTGCGTTGCGCCACCTGCGCGATCGCAAGGCCGGACGCCGAGCTGATTTCGCCGATGATCACCGCAACCTTGTCGCGCTCGATCAGCCGCTCGGCCTTGGTCGACGCCGTCTGCGGATTAACGCTGTCCTCGGCGATCAACTCGATCTTGCGGCCCATGACGCCGCCCGCGGCGTTGAGCTCCTCAACCGCCAGAGTGACGCCCATGACGGCGTACTCGCCCAGCGGGCCCAGGAAGCCGGTGCGCGGCGTCAGGTGCCCGAAACGGACGGCGTCCGACTGGCTGCGGACAATCGCGGGAAACCCAAGCGTACCCAACGCGGCGGCGGCGCCCGCCCCCTTCAACAAATCGCGACGACGACGGCTGACCGGCGAACGTTCCATGAATCCTCCTGTGGGTGACGGGGCGATGGGCGCGCGGGGCTCGCAACGGCCGCGTGAACGCGCCCAACTGCGAACGCAGTTATAATCCAAAGCGTATCCGGATGTCCAACGGATTGATCCGAATCACGAGCGCGTACGCGTCTCGAACCGCAGTGCGCAACCGCAACCGGCGAGATGGCCATGGACATGAAGATTGAGGGACTGCGCGTGCTCGTGACCGCCGGCGCCTCCGGCATCGGCCTCGCGACGGCGCGCGCCTTCGCCCGCGAAGGTGCGCGCGTTTTCATCTGCGACGTCGACAGGAAGGCGCTCGCCGCGGTGGCCGCCAGCGACGCGGGTTTCGGGCAAATCGTCTGCGACGTCTCCGACCCCGCGGCCGTCGACCGCCTGTTCGCGGCAGCGATGGCCGCGCTGGGAGGGCTCGACGCGCTCGTCAACAATGCCGGCATCGCCGGTCCCACCGCCGCGTGCGAGGCCATTGCGCTGGCCGATTGGGAACGCACGCTCGCGGTCGACCTGACCGGACAGTTCCTGTGCGCGCAACGCGCGATTCCGCTGCTCAAGGCCAGCGGCAACGCGAGCATCGCCAACCTTTCCTCCGCCGCCGGCCGGTTCGGCTTTCCGATGCGCACGCCGTACGCCGCCGCGAAATGGGGCGTCATCGGACTGACGAAGTCGCTGTCGATCGAACTCGGCCCCTTCGGCGTTCGCGTCAACGCGATCTGTCCCGGATCGGTCGCCGGCCCGCGCATCGACAGCGTCTATGCGAACAAGGCGGCGGCACGCGGCGTGGCGCCCGAAATCGTGCGCGACGAAGCGCTCGCGAAGACATCGTTGCGTCGATTCGTCACCGCCGACGACATCGCCAACGCCATCGTTTTTCTCGCGTCGCCCTGCGGCGCCAACATCTCCGGGCAGGCGCTGCCCGTGGACGCCGATACGCACGCACTCGCCTGAGGGAATTGCCGATGGCCGCCAGTCTCTTCGACCTCACGGGAAAGGTCGCGCTTGTCACCGGCGCTTACCGTGGCCTCGGATTCGCGATTGCGCGAGGCCTGGGCGCGGCCGGCGCGACCGTGATCCTGAACGGACGCAAGCCGGAGGCTGTTGCCACGGCGGCGAAGGCGTTGAACGATGCCGGCCTTCACGCGTCGGTCCGCGTGTTCGACGTGACCGATGGCGACGCGGTGCGAGCCGGCATCGGCGCGATCGAAGCCGAGCACGGCCGCGTTGACATCCTCGTCAACAACGCCGGAATCCAGCGGCGCAACACGCTCGTCGATTTCAAGCAGCAGGACTGGGACGACATCATCGCGACCAACCTCACGGCGCCGTTTCTCGTTTCGCAGGCGGCGCTGCCGGGGATGATCGCGCGCAGGAGCGGCAAGATCATCCATATCGCGTCGTTGATGAGCGAGCTCGCGCGGCCCACCGTCGTGCCTTACACCGCGGCGAAGGGCGGCGTGCGGCAGCTGACCCGCGGAATGGCCGTGGAACTCGCGCCGCACAACATCCAGGTCAATGCGATCGCGCCCGGCTACTTTGCGACCGAGATGAATCGCGCGTTGATCGACAACACCGAATTCAACGCATGGGTGTGCAAGCGCACGCCGGCGGGACGCTGGGGCCAGCCCGACGAGATCGCCGGCCTCGCGGTGTTCCTCTCCTCCGCCGCCGCGAACTACATCACCGGACAACTCATCACCATCGATGGCGGGATGAGTGTAGCGCTGTGAGCGGCGAGGCCCGAAGGGCGCGAG
>JANMBN010000271.1:0-4283 GCA_031360485.1 Betaproteobacteria bacterium
CTCGCCAGTCGCCGACTTGCCGGAAGGAAGCACGTTGATGCTCGCGCGTACGCGGCCTTGGCCGTCGACGATTTCCAGAGCGCGACCGCGCAGAACAGCAGGCTCACCTTGAGCAAACGCCGGACGGAACTGCTGTGCAAGCAAGAATAGGAAAATCACGAGATTGACCAGAGTGAGTGCAATGAGGCTTCGCGGGGTCTTCATGCATTGATCTCCAATTTCCGGGTGGAGCGATCAAGGTTCGAAGGGGGGGCGTGTGGGCTACGACGCCCAACGATCACGGTGAGCGGCGCGCCGCCGTGGAGAATGGGAAGGAGAAGCGACGTGCCCGCGGATCCGCTCGGCCGCCGGGTCGGGCGTCGTTAAACCCATACGTCGCTCTGCGCAGTCAGTTCGCCAACCGCATTGCCGGTGTTGACGACACCGCGTGGCTCGACCAGGAGTGCGTGACACTCAGACTCGGCGCGAGTGATGTGTTCGCGACTTTGGGGAATGACAAACATTTCGCCGGCCCGGACAGTGATTGTTTCGTCGCGAAAGGCAATTTCCATTTCACCATCAAGAACAATGAAGACCTCGTCGGTATCAGTGTGGCTGTGCCACACGAACTCCCCCTGAAATTTCACCAGTTTGAACTGATAGTTGTTCATCTCGGCGATGACGCGCGGCGCCCATTGATCGTGGAATTTCGCGAGCTTCTCGGCAAAGATGACGGCGCGCAGCATTTTTGAAACCGGCCTCCTTACGCACGACGCCTAACTATCAATGTCACCGGCGGGCCCGCCGCCGATCGCCAAGTTGAAGACGCATGCCGGCCCTTCCAGTTGAGCGCCGGGTTGGCGTCATTTCGGCCTCTGTGCGGTACGGTCGGCGTTTGCAATCAAGAGGGATCTTTGTCGAACGTTTTCGTGCCTGGCGGCAACTGAACCCATGGGTGCCTGCGGCTGTCGTAGATGGAAAGTCCAGGCGCCGGAAAATTGGAGTCAGCAAACGCGCCTACGGCGACGCCAACAGAGTCATTGTGACCGTCTTCGGTGTGGAAGACGGTCGTTCCACAAATCGGGCAGAACCTGAATATGAACCTGGCCCCTTTATCCCCGACACGGGCGTACTCGGTGGCAGTACCGAATACTCTGAACGGAGCGGAGAAGCTAGCCAGTGCTGCGAAGACACTGCCCGTCCTTTGCTGGCAGGCGAGGCAGTGACAAAGGCCAACTGCACGCGGTTCGCCTTCGACTTGAATGCGCAGTTGTCCGCATGAGCAAGCGGCCGTTCGCGAAGACATTGAGCTCCTCGTCGGATGATTCTGGTGACGCCTGACGTATCAAGCTAACGAGCGGTCCTCTGCAGCGTGTGCGCCGTCACATCCTTCACCTGCGCACCGGAAACCGCACGGAGTGCGGAGTTCCAAAGCGTGCTTTCGAGCCGGATTCCGTAGTTCGTCGCCCAATCACAGGACGCGGTAGATCTCCCAGCGGCTAGTCCCGGAAACGACATGAGGCTCGAGATCCTTGCTCCATTGCTTATGTGCCGCAATCGTGGCCAGCTTTTCCCAAGCCTGGTTAAGCTCGCCAAGGTCCTTGACAAGATGTTCCGACTGAATAGTTGACTCCAGCGCGCCGACCGACCCGGTAAGCAACCGTGTCTTGTCAGCACTAATCCCGGCCTGCGGCCCAATGTCCCGTAACCAGCGCTGCATCAGGTCGATTACATTTTGCTTGTATCCGAACTTCGCATCGATACTCCAACGGGCGACCATCATGGTGATTCTCCTCAAGTCTTGCGGAAATTGATGTGGCGGGTACCGCTTGAAACACTCTGCGCATTATGACGCCTAACGTACCAGTTAACCGTCGGCCCGCGGGCCCGCGCGAAGCGCTGCCCCTCGGACGTCCGTGTCGGGCGACGGGTTAGGGCTCATGGTTAGCGAAGCTCCTTGCGTACGACCAGCTTGAGACCTGACCATACCTCGGTTACCGCGCATACCTTGACGTCAACGAATCCGAGTGGAAGCGCAAGATCGCGAATCGTGCCTTCCGTAACGTTGGTGGGAATCCTGGCCGCAGGGCGCAGCGACTTGATTGCGAAGCTCGGGCCGTAGTGTCCGACGAACATGGCACCTCCTCGCCCGTCGCCTTACGCTCCGGTTCAGCGGCGACGGAAGGCCGTCCGCTGCAACCGATAGTTGGGCTAGCCGTTTCGCAAAGGTGTTGAGGAAAGCAAAGAGCCGGGTAACCGGCTCTTTGCTTGTGCGCTCTACTGGTTTTAGAAGTAGATGATGTCTTCCAGATCGACTTTGCCCTTGGCCAGCCCCAGTCGAATCGCCGGCGTCTTCCCGTCCTTGCCCGTCGCGCAGTAGTTGTAGAAGACGCGGAAGATACCCAGCAGCTTCACGATGTTCGTCGGATTGTAGGCGCCGTAGCCATACCACATTCGCTGAGACTTGCTCGCGGTTGCGATGGGTCGTTCGAGCAGCGACAGCCGGCGCCGGACCTGCATGAAGAAACGGTCGATGCCGTGCAGTGACGCCTTCAGGTACAACCGTGCCAAGTGATCGGCGTCGTAGTCTCCGCAGTCGGTCAGATAGCACACCGCTTTCTGCGGCTCGCTCATGTCCGGCAAGGGGTGCGTCAGCCAGCGATCCTGCCATTTACCGAACGTGGCCATCTGGGCGATGGCGGACTTGATCAGCACCAGCTGCAACTGGCTATCAGCGAGTCCCGGATGTGCCTGCTTGGCCGCCTCGAAACGAGCCCGGCTGGCCGCCAGCGCTGCTCGCTTCTCGTTTACGGTCAACTCCCTGGCGGTCCGAACGTAGAACGCGTCGGCGGTCCGCGCCTTGATCTCCGGCTGGAAGGCGGCCAGGCACGCGGCGCGCATGCCTGAATCCTGATCCAAGCAGAAGCGCAGCTTCTCGACGCCGCCGAGTAGCTGGCGCAGGAAGAAGAAGTGGCCATAGAGTGTGTATTCGGCGTGAATCTGCACACCTCGAGTTGGCAGGCGCTGGCTTGCGTCTGGTGCTTCGGCCACCTCGACATCCGCGCGCTGCACAGCATCGGCATAGGTCGCGGCGATAACCGCCTGTAATGCTTTGTTGGGCCGCGTACGCGTTACTGATACGGTACGTGCAGCCGCAATCTGGTAATCAGCCGTGAGCCAGCAACGCGCGTAGCGGCGGTAGGGTGCACTGGTCTGATAGTCCCCGGCCGCGCCAGCCGTCTGCTCGACAGCCTCGGCGTCGAGCATCGGATCGTAGTTGAGATGCAAGCCAAAGACATAGCCGGTAACGTTGTCGGCCGTGCCGACCGCGTGCAATACCACGTTGCGGCGGTCTTGCTGCTGAGTCCAATTGACAACGTAGTCCTGCCGGTCGCTGCCGAGATACAGGCGTGGCAGCGCCATGCCAGCCAGCAACCGCCGTTCGCGCGCCGCCGCGAACGCGAGACACTGACCATACAGAAAGTCGATCTTGCCGTAGAGCCCGGTCGGCCCAATGCCGGCCACTTCGCTGATGCGCCGGAACGGCGACTTGTTCATCAGCAGCGCGAAGATCAACTTGTTCTTGTGCGGTTGCTTCTGGCCTGTGGTGGACTTGCCGACGGCGAAGGTCCTGCCGCACATCTTGCAGCGGTAGCGCTGGGAACCAGAGCGGGTAAGCCCGAAGCCTTGGTAATGCTCCGAACCACCACCTACCGGCTGCACGTGATTCGAACATGCAGGGCCCGGGCAGCATGCACCCGGTAAGCCTTCGAGATCGCGCAGGAAACGGCTGCGCTCTTCGCCGATCCCAGCGTTGCTCTTAATCGGCGGTCGCTCATCGCATACGCGGCAATGCAATAGCGGCATGCCGGCGCCGGCCGACGATACGATGTAGCTGTCTTGCGGATTTCCGTGCGCATGGTGCCCACGCAACACCGTGGTGCGTGGCAGCACGCCATAGTTGCTGCACGCCGGGTTCTTGCAGAAGTTGACCTGTATTCCATCAACCTCGGGTGGGACCCGGGCGGGCGCAACCGTTGCGGAAGAAATTACCCCAGAAACGACAATCCCCTTACCGTGTGAACAGTAAGGGGATTGTGTGTCAGATCGCGCCGGCTATCAACACCTTTGCGAAACGGCTAGGCCGATCGGCGGGCTTTTTCAATGGCTTCGTCCTTCGTCGCGGTGCGACCCGGGACGAAGCCCTCCGGCGGCCTACTTGAGTTTCGTTTCCTTGTACGTGACGTGCTTGCGGGCGACGGGATCGAATTTCTTGATCTCCATCTTCTCCGGCATCAGCTTCT
>JANMBN010000282.1:0-2879 GCA_031360485.1 Betaproteobacteria bacterium
AGTGTCCGGAACGGGATGGTAGGACCGTCGGACGACCGGTGTCGGGGACATTGCGCAACGGCGGCTCATGGCCGAAACCGGTGACGGCGCGCCCTTGTTACGCGACTTTGAACCTACGACTGAGCCTACGTCGCGGTCCCCACCACATGTCGCACGAATTCACGTAGAACGCGCCTCGTCGTGCAGCGACAACACTTTGTCGTACTCCTCGGCGGTGATCTGCACCACGCCCGAACGGAATCCGGCCGCGTTCGCCTGGACGTAGGGGTTGGAACCCATCGGATCAATACGCTGCACTGCGACGGCCAATGGTACGCCGCTCGTCCACGCGTCAGCGTCGGCGAGTAGCACCCCACTCACCGCCGGACCGGAGGCGGCAGGATCGACCGATATCGGATCGAGGAACGCGGTCTCGAGTTTCGCCCGACCGACGAATTCGCTTGTCACCGCAACGAATACCAGGACGAGATCGCCGCTAGCGAGGACATCGCGATGGCGCTCCTCACGGCCGACCATCCACCTCTTCGCATTGAGAAACGACGCGGCCCGTTCCCGATCGCCGTCAACCAGATTGAAAATGAAGTATTTCATCGTAACGAGGTTCGCATTGAAATTCTAATCGCACTTGTGATGATCCTCACAATGAGGCCCGGCCACGGTCGGCCGTTCAAACGATGCCAAGGCGCTGCAAGGGAGGGCAATGCGGCCCGTTCGCGCTGATATGGTGGCACAAGGGCTGGATCGGTCTTCTCCCGTGTCATTGCCGGTTTGCGCGAGGCAAGTGTTGCGCTAATCGGACGCGCTGTCCGTCGACCGTCTCGCGTTTCCGCCGGGAATGCCCGGATTGTGCTCACCAAACAATCGTCCGCTTTGGGTCTGATTGCTATCCGTCCGCTTCTGGCCGCATCCGGCCTGATCGTCGACGGTCCCAACCTGCATTCGCACAGGGGGTAACATACACAGACCAGAGAGATTAGGATGGCGGCCGGTCGGACTTCGTCACTGAATGGAAAAACCGGATCGACCACGAGGCCGCGCAACACGAGAGGAGGAACGCCGTGAATTCAGCCAAGTCCATTGCCATCGCCACCGCCCTTGGGGGTGCTGGCGGATTGGCGCTCCTCCTTCCAGCGCACGCCGGCGGCGACAAGGTCGCCTTTCCCGAGAACTACGCCGCAGGAATCCTGTACGGCACCGTCGACCGCTACGACGTCAAGCAGTACCGGGGGCAGTACGCGACGCCCGCGGCGGTTGAGGCGGCGCGCAAGGGCCAGCCGATTCCCAGCGGAACGGTACTAACGATGATCGAATATAAGGCGCAGCTCGACGCGCAGGGCGATCCGGTCAAGGACGCCAACGGCCACTTTGTCAAAGGCGAGCTTGGCCGCTATGTCGTGATGGAGAAACGCACCGGCTGGGGCGCCGATTCCCCGGACAATATCCGCAACGGCGAATGGGAGTACCAAGCGTTTACGCCGGACCGGAAGGTCAGCGAAAAGGTTGATCTGAACGGTTGCTTCCAGTGCCACAAGCCGCACGCGGACCAGGACTTCGTCATCTCGTTGGCGAGTCTCAAGGGCAGCGCTCCCGGACAGATGGCCGCGCCCCCGCCCGGCCCGGACGTCGTCAGTATCGCCGGCTTCCATTTCGGCCCAGAGCAGGTGACAGTCGTCGCCGGCGCGCCCATCACCTGGGTCAACACCGACGCCTCGCCGCATCAGGTCGTGCTCACCGGCAGGCCACAGAAGACGCCGATCCTGCTGAAGGGCCAGAGCACGACGTTGACCATCGCGAAGCCGGGCACCTACGACTACATCTGTGGCCTGCACCCGAGCATCAAAGGCAAGATCGTTGTCAAATAACCGGCCTTCGCCGGTCTCCATGTTGCGTGCCTTGCTGAGGAGGCGCGAAGGTTGAGCCGCAACGTGGCAGGACCAAGCGCAGGGAGCTGTCCTGTCTTCGCCGGTGAGCGAGGAATGCATCTCGCTCGCCCGCGCCATCGCATGCAGATCGTCGTCAGACGGATCGCGGGAAGGAGCGCCGTCGGAAGTCATTCAAGCATGACGACATACACGGCACACATGACGACGCAACGGCGCAAATTAATGATCGCGTTGGGCGCCTCCGCGCTTACTCCACTCCTGTCATTTGCCCAACAACCGCCGCCAAAGGCGCCGCGCATCGGAATTCTGTCGCCGTTCAGGTCGTCTTCGGACGCTTTTCGCGACGCTGTGCAGCAGCGCCTGCAGGAGTTGGGTTATACCGAGGGACGCAACATCGTTATCGAATACCGCGCATCGGATGACATGGCTGACCGCTTGCCTCAGCTCGCCGCGGATCTCGTGAACCTCAAAGTGGATGCCATCGTCACCACGACCGCGGCGGGCGTGCAAGCCGCAAGGCAGGCAACCGCCACGATACCCATCATCATGGCGGGCGTCGACGATGCGGTCGATCAGGGTTTCGTCACGAGTCTTGCCAAGCCCGGCGGCAATATTACGGGCACTTCGTGGCTCAACACGGAGCTGAGCGCGAAACGAGTGGAACTGCTCAAGCAGATGCTACCAAAAATATCTCGCGTGGCGCTTCTGCGCGAAGCCGTTGGCGCCGCGTCATCGCTGCAAGCCACAGAGGCGGCGGCGCGCACGCTGGGCCTGCGTCTGGTAGTCATGGAAATCCGTGCGCCAAGTGAAATCGACGGCGTGTTCGCAGCGCTCGGCCAAGAACACGTGGAGGCGCTCATGATCGCCCAGGGCCCCATGCTTGCCGGCCGGGAACGGCATGTGATCGAACTGGCGATGAAGCAGCTCTTGCCGACGATCTTCTCGGTTCGCAAAGCGGTCGAGGCCGGCGGGCTGATGAGTTACGGGCCCAAGGCC
>JANMBN010000326.1:0-2932 GCA_031360485.1 Betaproteobacteria bacterium
GTCTTCCGCCGGCGCCGGCGACCTCACGATGGCGCCGCTCGCCGCCGCGCGACAACACCGCGTCGAGCGTTCCCTCGCCGCCGTCGGCCATCGGGCACGCGCGTACGACAGCGCCGGGCCAGACGCGGTGCAGCCCGCGCGCGATCGCTTCGCAGACGGCTTGCGCGTCGAGCGAGCCCTTGAACGAGTCGGGGGCGATGACGACGATCGGCTGGCGGGCGGCGGGCATGGCGTATGATTTTTCGCGACGCGAGCGTGCCCGCTATCGTAGCAGGCGGCGTCCCGCCACGGAGATGGCCGATGCCCCCGATGTTGCCGCTCGCGCTATGGTTCGTCGCCGGTGCGCACGCTGCCCTGGCCGCCGACTACGCCCGCGAAGAGCGCTGGGCGCAGGAGATCGTGCCGTCGATCGTCGTCGGCGACGCCGTGTATCTCGCGACTCCGGCGCGCGCGAGGGTGCTGGCGATCCTGACGGAGTCGTCCGGACCGGCGAAGGGCGCGGTCGTCGTCGTGCACGGCCTCGGCGTCCACCCGGACTGGGGCCTTGTCGGCGGCGTGCGCACCGGCCTCGCGGATGCCGGGTACCTCACGCTGTCGGTGCAGATGCCGGTGCTGTCCGCCGCCGCGACGCGCGATGATTATGGCGACACGCTGCCCGAGGCGGGTGACCGGATCGCGGCCGCGATCGCGTATCTTCGCGGGAGGGGGGCGACGAGGATCGCGATCGTTTCGCACAGCGTCGGCGCGACGATGGCGAACGCGTATCTCGCGCGGACGGGCGCATCGCCCATCGACGCGTGGGCGCCCATCGGAATGTTCGGGTCCTTCGCCACATCGCCGAAGGAACCCGTGCTCGACGTGATCGCGGAGCGTGAGCTCGATCTGGTGGTGAATTCCGCGCCGGCGCGAGCGAAGTCCCTGCCGGCGGACGCGTGCTCGCGGCAAGTGACGATACCCGGCGCCGACCACTACTTCGACGACCGGCGGAAGGAACTCGTCGCGGCGATCGCGGCGTTCCTCGATCGCGCGTTCGGCGGGCGCTGCTAGCGATCGGTTCGCGGCGAGCCTCAATCGCGATCGTCGTCCTCGCCGCGGGTCGCCCGCGCGAGCCGGTCGAGCACGGCGAGCCACGCGTCGTCGTGCGGCACCGCTTCGACGAGGATCGCGTCGGCGTTGGCGGCATCGAGCGCGCGCAGGTTCGCGTAGAGGTGGTGCGCGTACGCGGCGGCGTCGGCCGGCGCGTCGATCCAGATGCCGACAAACTCCGCGGGGCGCGCGACGGTGCGCGCGAGCACGGCGATGACTTCGTCGCGATCCCCGAGCTGCGCAACTTCCGCGTGCAGCGCGCCAGGCGCGACGAGCGTGGACGGAGTCTTCGGCGCGTAGTGCGATGCGAGCGTTCCCGACGTCCGCGGCGCCGCGGCGTCGTGCGTTCGCGGCGCCCGCCCCAGCACGCGAAAGAGATCCGCGAGGCCGATCGCGCCAGGGCGCAGCAGTACCGGCTCATCGCCGCTGAACGCGACGATCGTGGATTCGATTCCGATGGCGCAGGCGCCGCCGTCCAGAATCATCGCGACGGCGCCGCCGAGATCGTCGGCGACGTGCTGCGCGGTCGTCGGCGAAATGCGGCCGAAGCGATTCGCCGAGGGTGCCGCGATGCCGCCGCCGAACGCCGCGAGCAGCGCGCGCGCGACCGGGTGCGACGGCAGGCGCAAACCGACGCTGTCCTGGCCGCCGGTGACGACGTCGTCGACGTTTGCCGCGCGCGGCAGGATCAGCGTCAACGGCCCGGGCCAGAACGCCACGGCGAGCTTCCGCGCGCCCTCCGGCACCGCGCGCGCCCACTTCGTGAGTTGCGATGTGTCGTACAGGTGGACGATGACCGGGTGGTCGGCGGGCCGGCCCTTGGCGCTGAAAATTTCGCGGACCGCGTCGGGATTGCCGGCATCGGCGCCGAGGCCGTAGACCGTCTCGGTCGGAAACGCGACCAGTTCGCCGCCGCGCAGGCGCAGCACGGCGCGCGCGATCGCGGCGTCCGTCGGCGCTTCGATTGAAGGATTCATCGTCTGCCGATCCCGCGGTGTACAGAACAGCGCGCGACGGTGTTGACCCTGATGGCGCAAGGGGTGTCGTCGTGCCGGAACGGCGCGCGGTTTCTGCTAGAATTCAAACTTTTGCGTGATGCGTTGCACGCGCGCGCAACCACGGTGGAAAGGTGTATTGATGAGTGATTTCCTGTTCACGTCGGAATCGGTGTCGGAGGGCCATCCGGACAAGGTCGCCGACCAGATTTCCGACGCCGTGCTCGACGCGATTCTAGAGCAAGACCCGACCGGGCGCGTGGCCGCCGAAACGCTGGTGTCGACCGGCCTCGTCGTGATGACCGGCGAAATCACCACCGCGGTCGTGCACGACTATGCGCGGATCGCGCGCGATGCGATCCGCCGGATTGGCTACAACGACCCCGAGCTGCGTTTCGACGCCGACGGATGCGCGGTGATGGTCTGCTACGGTCGGCAATCGCCCGACATCGCGCGCGGCGTCGACCATGCGTCCGACGAATACCTGAACCAGGGCGCCGGCGACCAGGGCCTGATGTTCGGCTATGCCTGCGACGAAACGCCGTCCCTGATGCCGTTCCCCATCTACTACGCGCACCGGTTGGTGCAGCGCCAGAGCGAAGTGCGCAAGGATGGCCGCCTGCCGTGGCTGCGACCCGACGCCAAGTCTCAGGTCACCGTCCGCTACGTCGACGGCAAGCCGGTCGCCGTCGATACCGTCGTATTGTCGACGCAGCACCATCCGTCGATGAACGACACGCAGGACAAGCTGGCCGAGGCCGTGATCGAGGAAATCATCAAGCCGGTGTTCCCCAAGGACATGCTGGCCGGCGCGCGCTTCCTGGTGAATCCCACCGGCCGCTTCGAGATCG
>JANMBN010000325.1:0-10818 GCA_031360485.1 Betaproteobacteria bacterium
CGAGCGACGGCTCGGTTACGAGGCAACGGGCAAGAGCGACGCGTTGCCGCTGGCCGCCCGAGAGCAGCGCCGGCCTGCGTTCGGCAAAGCCGTCGAGCTCGACCAGGCTCAGCGCCGCGGTGACCCGGCGCGAGCGCTCCGGATTCCTGATGCCTTTGACGGTGAGGCCATAGGCGACGTTTTCGGCGACGGTCATGTGCGGCCACAACGCATACGACTGGAACACGATTCCGATGTGGCGTCGCTCGGGCGGGACATGCCATTGCGCGGTCGAGACGACCGTGTCGCCGATGGTGATGCGCCCGGAATCCAGCTTGTCGAAGCCTGCGATCTGCCGCAACAGCGTGGTCTTGCCGCAGCCGGAGGGCCCGAGGATGGCCATGAACTCGCCGTCGGCCACCTCCACCGAGACGTGGTCGAGCGCGCGGAAGGCGCCGAACGATTTGTCGACGCGATCGAGCGTCAATCGCGCCATGGGAGCACGCCCGGAGGCAGCCTGCCTGCCATGAACAGCGTCAGCAGCATGAGCGCCGTGGTGACGACCACGGTAAGGGCGCCGAGTGCCGCCGCGTAGGTCGAATCGCCGCCTTGCTGGAACGAGAAGAGGATGACGCCGAGCGTCTCCGCGCCGGAAGACCACAGCAGCGCGGAGACCGTCAGCTCGTTGAAAGCCATGAGAAAGATCAGCAACGCGCCGGCGGCTGCCGCCGGAGCGACCAGCGGGAAAATGATGGTGCGCAGCCGCCGGAGCAATCGCGCCCCGGCAATCTGCGAGGCCTCCTCGAGCGTTCGATCGATCTGATAGTAGCCGCTGATCACCGGACGCAACCCCAGCACGAGAAACCGCGCGAGATAGCAGAACAGGATGATCCAGACGGTGTTGTAGAGCGATACGCCGAATAGCGGCAACGGCTTCAGGAACAGCAGGATCGCCGCGATGGCCAGGACGACGCCGGGCAGCGCGTAGGGCATTTCGATCAACAGGCCGATCATGCGCAGCGGCCGCGACCGGCGCCATACCAGAAAATACGCAAGCGGCACCGCGATCAGCACGATGACGATCGCGGCGGTCGCCGACAATGAAAAGCTGTTGAGCAGCGCCCGTTTCGCAGCATCGTGGCCGAAGAGCACGAAATCGTAGTTGGCGAGGGTCGCCGACTTCGGGGTGAGCGGCACGCCGACCGCCGGGACCAGCGACGCGAGGACGAGCGCGATGAAGGGGAGCGTGAGGACGAGAAGGGAAAACGTCCAGAGCAGCGCTTCGACGGGGAGGCGCCAGCGGCGCAATTCGAACGGGCGCGCCACGGTCGACGGCGTGCTGATGCGGAAGTCGCGGCGCCTCAACATCAGATCCTGCAGCAGGAGCCCGGTCACGGCGATGAATCCGATCAGGGTCGATAGCACCGAAACCTCGGAAAGGACGCCTGGCCCGAGTCCCGCCAGGCGCTGATAGATCAACGTCGGCAACACCAGGTAGTTGGCCGGAATTCCAAGAAGCGCCGGTATGCCGAAATTGCCCAGGCACGATACGAAGCTCAACGCGACGCCGGCGACCAGCGGCGGGGTCATCAGCGGTACCACGACGGTGCGCAACACCGTGAGCGGACCGGCGCCGCCGGCAAGCCCCGCTTCGATCAATTCCCGCGGCAGCGTACGGAGGCCCGCGCGCAGGGTCAGGAATACGAGCGGCGCGTACTGGACGCCGAGGACCAGGATGATGCCCTCGGGAGAGTAGAGCGGATTGCGTCCGGGCGAGGGCGCGACGCCGATCATTCCCAGCAGCGGGCTCGACGGCCCGAAAAGCTCCAGCCAGGCAAGCGCCAGCACTTGCGGGGCGATCATCATCGGGAGCACAAAGCAGAAGACGAAGGCATTGCGGCCGCGGATGTCGGTGAGCGACACGATCAGCGCCACGACGGCGCCGATCGCGACGGCCAGCGACGTGCCGCCCAACGCGGTCGTCAGGCTGTGCCGGGTCGCAGTCCAGGTGGTCGAGCTCGCAAGCGTGCGCGCCAGCGCCTGCGCCGAGAATTCTCCCTCGGGGGCGACGGCTTCGAGCACGAGCCGCGCGAGCGGCAGCACCGACAGCGTGCCGACGATGAACACGAGCCCCCACAGAAGCGCGTGATCCTCGAAGCGTACGCGCAGCTCGGCGGCATCGTGCATGGCTACGTATCGTTTCGTTCGCCGAAGCCGGGCTTTCGAAGGGCTCAGTTCCCGAAGATCTCGGCGAAGCGCTTGAGGTTGGCGCTGTTGGCTTCCGCGACCTTGGCAATATCGGTCGGCATGATGTTGATCCGGGTGCCGGCCGGCAGCCAGGACGGCATTCCCACGGCGGCTTTCGCCGGTATGTAGCCCATCGAGACGGCCAGCTTCTGGCCCTCGTCGGACAGGATGAAGTCGACGAACGCGCGCGCCGCAGCGGGGTTCTGCGTGCTCTTCAGGATCGCGACCGGCTCGGTCACCGCAGGGCTGCCCTCCGCCGGGAAGACGAAGTCGATCGGCGAGCCTTTGGCCTTGGCGTTGAAGGCCATGAAGTCGACGAGAATCCCGTACGACTTCTCGCCGTTGGCGACGGCGGCGAGCACGGCGCCATTACCGCGCACGGCGATGGCGTCGGCAGACTTCAGCTTTTCGAAATAAGCCCAGCCGAGATCGGCACGCGTCGTCATCGTCCCGAGCATGATCGCCGCCGCACCCGAATAGAGCGGGCTCGGCATCGTCATCTTCGCCTTGTAATCGGGCTTGGCGAGATCGGCGAACGAAGCCGGGCGCGCTTTGGCCGACGCATTCACCGCGATGCCGGTCGTGATCAGCTTGGAGCCGAAATAGGTCTTGTCGACATCGTACGAAGCCGGATCCAATCCGGCCAGTTTGGCATCGGGATAGGGAAGCAGCCTGCCCGCTTTCTTCAGCGCTTCCATCGTGGCCGCATCGGCGAGAAGCAACACGTCTGCCTTCGCGTGGCCGCCGGCGAATTCCGCGGTCAGCTTGCCCATGACTTCGGTGGTGCCCGAGCGGACCAGTACCACGACCACGCCGGGAGGGACCTGCCGGAATCCACCGACCGTTTCCGCCGCAACGCGCACGGGCTCCGACGTGTAGAGGACGAGCTTGCCGGAGAGGGCTTGCGCCGCGGCGGGTCCTGTGGCGATCCCGGCGACGAGTCCCGCAATCAGTAAGCAGCGGTGGCGCAATGCGGTGTTCATGCTGATGCCTCCATCGAAGCGGGTGCGGCCGGGCAACGGCGCCGCATCCGGCGGTCGAACTATAGCGTGGGATCGGGATCTTCGCCGCCATTTCTGCCCGATCTGTTAAGCTACTGCGCCGAATCGAGCACGACGACTCGTCCGCGCTCGGACACAGTGACGATACTCAACGCTTCGGCGGGATCACGGTGAAAATGCGTCGCAATCCGCTGGAAGTTGCCCGGCAAATCCGCCGGAAATTCGCATCGCCGACCGGTCGATGAGTTCATTCGACCGGTTGCCGACTCTTCGCCGCCCGACACGCACCGTGCTTGTCGGCGGCGTCGCGATCGGCGGTGGTGCGCCGATCGTCGTGCAGTCGATGACGAACACGGACACGGCGGACGTCGCCGCCACGGTTGCGCAGGTCAAGGCGCTGGCCGATGCCGGCTCCCAGTTGGTCCGGGTCACCGTCGATACCGCGGAAGCCGCGGCGGCGGTACCGTTGATCCGCGAGCGGCTCGACGGGCTCGGTTGCCCGGTGCCGCTGATCGGCGACTTCCATTTCAACGGCCACAAGCTGCTGGCCAATTTCCCGCGATGCGCAGCCGCGCTCGCCAAATACCGGATCAACCCCGGCAATGTCGGAAAGGGACGCAAGCACGACCCGCAATTCGCGGTGATCATCGAAACGGCGATCGAACACGCCAAGGCGGTGCGCATCGGCGTCAACTGGGGCAGCCTCGACCAGGACCTGCTCGCGGAACTCATGGATGAAAACGCGAAGTCCGCGAATCCGCTTTCCGCCGGCCAGGTCATGCGCGAGGCGCTGGTCACGTCGGCGATTCGCGGCGCGCAAATGGCGGAATCGCTCGGGTTGCCTGCCGATCGCATCGTCCTGTCGTGCAAGGTTTCCAACGTGCAGGACCTGATCGCCGTCTACACCGAGCTCGCGCGGCGCGTCGATTATCCGCTGCACCTGGGCTTGACCGAGGCCGGTATGGGCACTAAAGGCATCGTTGCCTCGACGGCGGCGATGGCGGTGCTGCTGCAGCAGGGCATCGGCGACACGATCCGCGTGTCGCTCACCCCCGAGCCCAACGGCGACCGCACGCGCGAAGTCGTCGTCGCGCAGGAAATCCTGCAGACGATGGGACTGCGATCGTTTGCACCGATGGTCAGCGCGTGCCCCGGTTGCGGCCGCACGACGAGCACGGTCTTCCAGGAGCTCGCCGACAAGATCCAGACTTACCTGCGGGCGCAGATGCCGGGCTGGCGTGAACGCTACCCCGGCGTCGAGAACATGACCGTCGCCGTGATGGGCTGCGTCGTCAATGGACCGGGCGAATCGAAACTCGCGAACATCGGCATCAGCCTTCCCGGCACCGGTGAAGTGCCGGTCGCGCCGGTCTACGTCGATGGCAAGAAAACGGTGACGCTGAAGGGTGAGGCGATCGCGGAGGAATTCCAGGAGCTCGTTGCGAATTACGTCCGTGCCACCTACGACGGCGATCGCAGCGGAGATGTGCATTGCGCTATCACGCGTTGATTCCCGCATCCGGAACGGGCACGCGGTTCGGCGCGGAGTCGCCCAAGCAATACGCGTTGCTCGAGGGCAAGCCGCTGCTGTGGCATGCGATCGAGCGGCTGGCCGCCGGTTTCCCGCTCCAGATGACCTATGTGGTGCTCGCCGAGAACGATCGCTGGTTCGATCGCGCCGTGGGCCGGCAGGAACGCGTCACCGCATTGCGCTGCGGCGGCAGGACTCGCGCCGAAACCGTGCGCAACGGACTCGACGCGCTGTCCGATGCGGCCGCCGACGATTGGATCGTCGTGCACGATGCGGTGCGGCCGTGCGTCGACAGGGACTCGCTCGCGCGGCTGCAGCGCGAACTCGCGGATGACCCGGTTGGCGGCCTGCTGGCGACTCCGGTCGTGTGCGCGTTGAAGCGCGCCGACGAAAGCGGTCGCAGCGTCCGCACCGAGCCGCGCGATGCGCTTTGGTGTGCGCAGACTCCGCAAATGTTCCGGTATCGCGTATTGCGCGAGGCGCTGGCCCGGCCCGGTATCGAGCGATGTGTCGACGAAGCGCAGGCGGTCGAGGCCATTGGAGCGAAACCGCGGCTGGTCGCCGGGAGCCCGAGCAATCTGAAAGTCAGCTATCCCGGGGATTTGAGGCTGGCGGCGGCCATCCTCGCGGCGGAACGAGGAGCAACGACATGACGACCCTGGCGGCAGCGGTCTCCCGCACCTGGAGCGATTCGATCGTCCCGCAACTGGTCGAATACATTGGCATCCCGGCAAAATCGCCGCATTTCGACCCGCAGTGGGAGGCTAACGGCCACATCGAACGCGTGATCCGCCTTGCCGAAGCCTGGGTGCGGCAACAGCCGGTGCGCGGTCTCGCCCTCGAGATCGTGCGCTTGCCCGGCCGCACACCGGTGCTGTATTTCGACGTTCCCGGCACGGGCGACCGCACGGTGCTGCTGTACGGCCATCTCGACAAGCAGCCCGAGATGACGGGCTGGCGCGAAGGGCTTGGCCCCTGGTCGCCGGTGATCGAGGACGGCAGACTCTACGGCCGCGGCGGCGCCGATGACGGCTACGCGGTCATTGCCTCGCTCGCGGCGATCGGCGCGCTGCAGGCGCAGAAGGTTCCGCATGCGCGCTGCATCGGCCTGATCGAGACCTGCGAGGAGAGCGGCAGCTACGATCTGCCCGCGTATCTCGATCTGCTCGCGCCGCGGATGGGCCGCGTCGACTTCGTCATCGGCCTCGATTCCGGCTGCGGCGACTACGAGCGGCTGTGGGCGACGACATCGTTGCGCGGGCTGGTGGGAGGGACGCTCACCGTCGACGTCCTGACCGAAGGTGTCCATTCCGGGGACGCGAGCGGCATCGTGCCGTCGTCGTTCCGGGTCGCGCGCCGAATTCTCGACCGTATCGAAGACGCGACGACGGGCCGCGTGATTCCCGGCGAATTCCATGTGCCGATTCCCGAGGAGCGGGCCCGGCAGGCCAAGCAGGCGGCCGCGATCATGGGCGACAGCACCGTCCGCAAATACCCGTTCGCCGGCGGCACGCAGCCGATGATCGCCGACCACGCCGAAGCGCTGCTCAACCGCACGTGGCGGCCGGCGCTGTCGGTGACGGGCGCCGACGGCTTCCCGGCCATCGCCGACGCCGGCAACGTGCTGCGGCCGCGCACGTCGCTCAAGCTTTCATTGCGTCTGCCGCCGCCGGTGGACGGCGGCAATGCGGCACGGGCGTTGAAGCGCCTGCTCGAAGCGGATCCGCCGCACGGCGCGACGGTGCGCTTCGACGTGGACGAGGGAGCGACCGGTTGGAACGCACCGCCGACAGCGCCGTGGCTCGAGCGCGCGATCGACGAAGCGTCGCGGACGTTCTACGACAAACCGGCGGCCGCGATGGGCGAGGGCGGCACGATCCCGTTCATGGCGATGCTGGGCAAACACTTCCCCGAGGCGCAGTTCCTG
This sequence comes from Betaproteobacteria bacterium, assembly GCA_031360485.1. Classification (GTDB taxonomy): domain Bacteria; phylum Pseudomonadota; class Gammaproteobacteria; order Burkholderiales; family Casimicrobiaceae; genus CAIWHR01. The sequence goes on from JANMBN010000325.1 coordinate 6,686, forward strand.
ATCACCGGCGTGCTGGGGCCGAGGTCCAACGCGCACGGGCCCAACGAGTTCCTGCACATCCCGTACGCGACGAAGCTGACGGCGTGCGTGGCCTCGGTGCTGGGGGCGCACGCGGCGCGCGATCGCTAGGACTCGGCATGTAGTTGCAGCACCTCGTGCTTTCCGCGTGCGAGCGTGCGGATCAGGAGCCGCGCGATGTCGGCGTCGAACGCCGGGCGCGGCGGCGCCTCGATCAGGCGGCCGAGCTCGCCGTCGTCGTGCGCCGTGCCGAGCCAGCACCAGTCCCGGATCACGTGCACGTCGGTGCGATCACCCAGAAGCGATCGTTCCCGGATCGCGGCAAGCCCGGGAAACGGCCAGTGCGGGACAGCGTGGGGTGCCAGCGCCGCGGCCAGCCGCGCGTGATGCGCGTCGGCGGACTCGGCACCTATGCACGCGCCGGCGCAGCGCTTCACCTGGCGTGCGAAGCACGGGCCCTGACGCTTCTCGAGTCCGAGCGCTTTCCAGCACAGCGCGTGTTCGGTCGCGAGCGCGCGCAGCGTTTCGCGCGCCTGCCGCTTCGACGAAAACGGCCCGAAGCGTCCGGCAAGCTCCGCGGGCTCCACATCGGCCGCGGGGACGTAGCCGGGAGGTCCCGGCATGGAGGGTAGCTCCAGCACGCCGGATTCCGCTTTGCGCCGCAGTGCGTGGTTGTGCGCGGGAAGCATCGATTTCACGAGCGCGGCCTCGCGCAGGAGTGCGCCGAGTTCGCCCGCGGTCTCCTCGTACTCGATGCGCTGGATCTCGGAGGAGAGACGGAGATCGGTCGCCGAGCGATAGTCCGACGAAAAATGCGCGCCGACGCGCTCGCGGAGGTTACGGCTCTTTCCGATGTAGAGCGGCAGCGCGTTGAGCCCGTAGAAAAGGTATACGCCGGGCGCCTCGGGCAGCACGTCGATCGCATCGGGCGCAAGCTGCGATGGAAGGCTGGGCGTCTTCAGGACGCGCTTGGCCGCCTGCTCGATCGCTTCGGGCGGAAGTTCGCGGTAGAGCGCCTGCACGAACGCCCAGAGCACGCGCGCGTCGCCGAGGGCGCGGTGGCGTCCGTCGACGGGAAGCCGGTGCCGCGCGATGACGCTGTCGAGATTGTGCCGGGGCGCCTCCGGAAACAGGCGTCGCGACAGCCTGACCGTGCACAGCACGCGCGCCGTGAACGTGCGCTCCAGCCGCGCGAACGCGTATTTTAGAAACCCGTAATCGAATCGCGCGTTGTGCGCGACGAACAACCCGCCGGCGATCCGCGCCGCCACCTCGTCGGCGATCCGGTCGAAGGTGGGCGCATCGCGGACCATCGCATTGGTGATCCCCGTCAGCGCCTGGATTTCCGGCGGGATTGGAACGCCCGGGTTGACGAGCGTGCTCCACTCGGTCACCGACGGTTCCGCCGAACCCTCGGGATCGGACTCGACGCGGACGATCCCGATTTCGGTGATCGCGTCGCCGGCGGCGCCGGTTCCGGTCGTCTCGAGGTCGACGAAAGCCAAAGAGGGAGCGAACAGGCGCAGGGTCGGCGGCATGGGCGCGGGGGGCAATGCACTCCGAAAATGGGGGTTGACGCGCGAACGTTCGTTCGCTATTGTACCTCCATGTCGAACGATCGTTCTTATCTGGCTTTGCTGCAGGACTACTATGCGCAGCACCGCGCCTTGCCGTCGTATGCGTCGATCGGCCTTCTGCTCGGGCTCAAGTCGAAGTCATCGGTCGCGGCGATGGTGGCACGGTTGAAGCTCGCGGGCTACCTCGATTCGACGCCCGACAAGAGGCTGGCGCCGACGGGGCGGTTTTTTGCCCGGCCGCTGGCCGAGTCGCCGGTGCACGCGGGGATGCCCAATCCGGTCGACGACGCACCGGCCGACGCGCTGACGATCGACGACTACCTGATCGAGCGACCTTCGCAGACGGTGCTCATTCGCGTCAAGGGCGATTCGATGACGGACGCCGGCATCCTCGAGGGCGACCTCGTCGTCGTGGAAAAGACCCCGTCGGCCAAACGCGGCGACGTCGTCGTGGCGATCGTCGATGGCCAGTTCACGCTGAAGCGGCTCGACATCGAGCGCGGACAGTTCATCCTGAAGCCGGAAAACAAGGCGTACCCGGTGATCCGTCCGGAGGGCGCGCTCGAGATCTTCGGCGTGATGGTCGGACTGGTGCGGAAGCTCTGACGAGCCGCTCCGCAACGCGCGCCGGGCCGTCGACGCGCCGGCGTCAGAGCCGTTCGACCTCGACCAGGCAATCGTAGAACGTCGCTGCCCGTCCGAGGTCGGTCAGCGCCTGGCTGGTCACGTTGTTGGCGTTGCCGCCGTCCGGCGAAAGCTTCTTCCACCAGACCGACGGGGACACCACGACGCCGGACCGCGCGCGATCGGTCACGCGCGCCGTCGCCGTAAAGCTTCCCCGGTCGTTGAAGATGCGCACCCGATCGCCGGTGACAATCGCACGCGGCGCGGCGTCGTCGGGATTGAGATCGAGCCGCGGTGTCTTCTCTTCGGCAACAAACGTCGGCAGGTTGGCAAACGACGAGTTGAGGAAATTGCGGGCAGGGGGCGAGAGGAACGCCAGCGGGTACCGTTTCGCCAGCCCGGGATTGCTTTCGACCGACTCGCGCGGCGGAACGAACGTCGGAAGGGGGTCGTGACCTTCCCGCGCGAGCGTCTCGGAGTAGAACTCGCATTTGCCCGAGGGTGTCGGGAATTTTCCGTCCGCGAACGGCGCATACACCGCCGGAACCGCGAGGCGCTGAAACCCTGAGGCCTTGAGCGCGTCCCAGTCGATGCCTGCCGCCCGCGGATGATGCGTGATGAAGGCCTGGCGCGCCAGATCGTCGTCGCTGTCGCGAAAGCACGGCTCCGAATAGCCCATTCGCGCGGCCAGTTGGCGAAATACCTCGGTATTGGGTTTCGCCTCGCCCAGCGGCGCGATCGACGGATTGTTCGCCAGCGCGTAGAGGTGGCCATACGAGCCGTGGATGTCCAGCTGCTCGAGCTGCGTGGTCGCCGGCAGCACGATATCCGCGTAATCGGCCGTGTCCGTCTGGAAGATCTCGTGGACCACGCAGAAGAGGTCTTCGCGGCCAAAGCCGGCCTCGACCTTCGCCGATTCGGGCGCGACCGCGACCGGATTCGAGTTGTAGACGTAGATCGCGCGTATCGGCGGGTTCTTCGCCTCGAGCAGCGCGTCGCCGATGGTGCTCATGTTGATCGTGCGCGGGGTGCCGCGCATGAGGTCGGGGCGCTCCAGCGCCGCCGAATCGACGGGATAGGTGCCCGACGACGACAGCAGCGCGCCGCCCGCGGGATGACGCCACGCGCCGATCAGTGCGGGCAGGCAGGCGACCGCACGCACCGCGTTGCCGCCGCCGGCATGGCGCTGCATGCCGTAGTTGAGCCGGATCGCCGCCGGCTTCGCCGTGCCGTAGGCCCGGGCAAGTTCGACGACCGTCTCCCGCGCAATCCCGCAGATCCCCGCGACGCGCTCCGGCGGGAATTCCGCGGCGCGCGCCCGCAATCCGTCGAAGCCGACCGTGTGGCGACCGATGTAGTCATGGTCGACGAGATCCTCGGCGATCAGCACCTGCATCATGCCGAGGGCCAGCGCCGCATCGGTGCCGGGGATGAGCGCGACATGCTGGTGGCACTTCTCCGCCGTCTGGCTGCGGTACGGATCGATGGCCACGAGTATCGCGCCGCGCCGCTTCGCTTCCTGGGCGCGCGACCAGAAGTGGAGGTTCGAGACAACCGCGTTGCTGCCCCAGATCAGGATCAGGCGGCTGTTTTCGAACTGCTCGACATCGGTCCCCATCGCCGCGCCGATCGTCGCAACCCATCCCGCTTTGCCTGCCGTCGCGCAGATCGTGCGGTCGAGCAGCGAGGCGCCGAGCCGGTGGAAAAAGCGGCGGTCCATCGAGCCGTACTGCAGGATTCCCATCGTTCCCGCATACGAATACGGAACGATGGCCTGCGGACCGTCCGGCGAGCGCGCGATCGCATCGAACTTCGCGGCGATCGTGTCGAGCGCCTCGTCCCAATCGATGCGCGCGAAGCGGCCTTCGCCCTTGCGGCCCACGCGCTTCATCGGGTGGAGAACGCGCTCTTCGG
>JANMBN010000408.1:0-6767 GCA_031360485.1 Betaproteobacteria bacterium
GCGCTCCTCAAGGTGAGCGCGGTCTGGTTTCCCGCGAACCGCTTCGCCACGCTCAACGGCTTCACGCTGTTCGCCGGCAACCTGGGTGCGGTGATCGCCGGTGCGCCGCTCGCCTGGATTGTCACGCTGGCGTCGTGGCGCACCGTGTTCGTCGGCCTCGCCGCGCTGTCCGCCGCGCTCGGCGTCGCAACGTGGCTCCTCGTGCGCGACCGTCCCGGAGACCTTGGATTCGCGCCGATCAACGCCCCGGCTGCGGCGGGCGCCGCCGCGCCGGCGCACTGGACGCACGCGTTGGGCCGGGTACTCGCGAATTCGGCGACCTGGCCGGGCTTTTTCGTCAACGTCGGCATCGGCGGCAGCTATCTGGCCTTCGCCGGGCTGTGGGGCGTGCCGTACCTCGAGCAATCGTACGGGATGACGCGGGTGGCCGCCGCCCAGCACACGAGCCTGCTCCTGCTCGGTGTGGCGTTCGGCGCCGTCGCGGTCGGGACCCTTTCCGACCGTCTGCGCAACCGCCGTGGCGTGATGCGAGCCTGCGCGGCCCTGTACGCATTGTCGTGGCTTCCCTGGGTGCTGCACGTGCAATGGCCGCTTGCCGGCACGCTCGCGTGGTTCGCACTGATGGGACTGCTGATCCCGGGGTTCACGCTGACGTGGACCGTCGCCAAGGAAGTGAACCATCCCGCGCATTCGGGGATCGCCACGTCGGTCGTCAACGTCGGGATCTTCCTCGGCACCGGCATCCTGCAGCCGCTGGTGGGTTGGGTGCTCGACCGGGGACGCGTGGCGGGTGACATCGCGGGCGCCTGGGACCGCGGGATCCTGCTCCTTGCGGGAACGGCAGCCTTCGGGGCCTTGATGACGCTGTTCGTGCGCGAAAAGCAGGGTCAGAGACGACCTTCCCGCTGATCGCGGAACCTCGGCGCCAGCGCACGCAAAGTCGTCTCAGACCCTACTTCAGAACAACCCGACGACCCTGCCCTCCGCGGTAAGGTCGATCTTCGCGGCCGACGGCTCCTTCGGCAAGCCCGGCATCGTCATCACGTCGCCGCAGACCATCACGACGAATTCGGCGCCGGCCGCGAGGCGCACCTCGCGAACGTTGACGACATGGCCCGACGGCGCGCCGCGCAGCTGCGGGTCGGTCGAGAACGAATACTGCGTCTTCGCGATGCACACCGGGTAGTGGCCGTAGCCTTCGGTCTGCAGTTTCCTGATCTGCGCGCGCACCTTGCTGTCGGCGGTGACCTCCGAGGCGCCGTAGATCGTCTTCGCGACCTTGTTCATCTTCTCCCACAGCGTGTCGGCGTCGTCGTAGACGAGCCGGAAGTCGGCCGGCACGCGGTCGATCACGTCGACGGCGGTGCGGGCGAGCGCCTCGGCGCCGGCGCCGCCGTCCGCCCAGTGCGTCGCGACGACGACCGGCGCATCGTGGTGCGCGATCTTCTTCTTGAGCAGCGCGATCTCGGCGTCGGTATCCGACGTGAAATGATTGATCGCGACGACGCACGGCAGCCCGTAGTGATTGCGGACGTTGTTGATGTGCCGCTCCAGGTTGGCGACGCCCTTTTCCAGCGCCTGCAGGTTTTCGCGCGTCAGCTCCTTCAGTTCGGCGCCACCGTGGAACTTGAGCGCGCGGATCGTCGCCACCAGCACGACGAGGTCGGGTCGCAGCCCGGACTTGCGACACTTGATGTCGATGAACTTCTCGGCGCCGAGGTCGGCGCCAAAGCCCGCCTCGGTGACGACGTAATCGGCGAGCTTCAGCGCGGCCTTGGTCGCGATCACCGAGTTGCAGCCGTGCGCTATGTTGCCGAACGGGCCGCCGTGGATGAACGCCGGGTTGTTCTCCAGCGTCTGCACCAGGTTCGGCATCAGCGCGTCCTTTAGCAGCACCGTCATTGCGCCGTGCGCGTCGAGATCGCGCGCGTGGACGGGCTTCTGATCGCGGGTGTAGCCGACGACGATCTTCCCCAGCCGCTCCTTCAGGTCCGCGAACGATTCCGCGAGGCAGAAGATGGCCATCACCTCCGACGCGACGACGATGTCGAAGCCGTCCTGCCGCGGGTAGCCGTTGGCGGCGCCCCCCAGCGCCACCGTGATGTCGCGCAACGCGCGGTCGTTCATGTCGACCACGCGCTTCCAGGTGATGCGCCGCACGTCGAGCCCCAGCGCGTTGCCGTGGTGGATGTGATTGTCGATCAGCGCGGCGAGCAGGTTATTGGCGACGCCGATCGCATGGAAGTCGCCGGTAAAGTGCAGGTTGATGTCGACCATCGGCACGACTTGCGCGTAGCCGCCGCCGGCGGCGCCGCCCTTCATCCCGAACACGGGTCCGAGCGAAGGCTCGCGCAGGCAGACCGCCGCCTTCCGGCCGAGGCGGTTGAGCGCGTCGCCGAGGCCGACGGTGGTGGTCGTCTTGCCCTCGCCCGCCGGCGTCGGGCTGATCGCCGAAACGAGAATCAGCTTGCCGTTCGGACGATCGGCGAGGCCGGCGAGCCAGTCCAGCGACACCTTCGCCTTGGTGCGGCCATAGGGTTCCAGCGCCTCGTCGGGGATCGCGAGGCGCGCGGCGATTTCCGCGATCGGAAGCAGCTTCGCTCCCTGGGCGATCTCGATGTCGGTCAGCATGACGGATTCTCCGGGTGGGGAAGACTTCGATTGTCGCCGGGCGCGCCGATCACGTCCCGTTCGGGACAGACTCCGATCACCGATCCGGAATTTGCGACGATCAGATGACGGGATTCGATCCGCCGTCCATCGGCACGATCGCGCCGGTCACGTAACTCGCCTCGCCCGATGCGAGGAAGAGCGCCACGCGGGCGACCTCCTCCGGCGTGCCCAGCCGGCCGAGCGGAATCCTCGCCTGCGTCCGCTTCAGCAATTCGTCCTCGGATACGCCCGTCATCTTCGCCTCGACGGAGAGGCCTTCCTGCACGCGCCCGGTGAGCGTGGCGCCCGGATTGATTCCGTTGATCCGGATGCCTTTGGGGGCGAACGCGGCGGCGAGCCCCGCCGTGGCGAGCATCAGCGCGGCGTTCGCGGCGCCGCCCGGCAAATGGACGGGATTCGCGACCTTGCCGCCCGAGCCGATGATGTTGACGATCGCGCCTCTCCCCCGCGCAGCCATGCGCTTCAGCACCGCGTCGATCGGGTGGATATAGCTGAAATACTTCGCGTCCATCGCCGCGTGCCACGCCGCGGCGTCGAGATCCTGCGGCGCGTGGCGGCGGGCGGCGCCGGCCGAGTTGACGAGGATGTCGATCGGACCGACGTCGCGTTCGATCTCGTCCGCCATCCGCGCCGCCTGCCCGGCGTGGACGAGGTCGGCGACGACGGCGCGCGGCGCGTGCCGCGTCGCGGGAAAGCGCGCGAGCGCGGCATCGAGGTTTTCGCCGCTGCGCGAAACCAGCACGACGCGCGCACCTTCGCGGGCGAAAGCCTCGGCGCATGCGTATCCGATGCCCTTGCTGGCGCCGGTGACGACGACGATCCGGTCGGTCAGTCCCAGGTCCATCTGCCGCTACCGCGCCGAAAACCTGCCGGCACGCGGCCTGTTCGCAGGCGCGCGTCGTGCCGGGACAGCCGGGCGCAAGCGCGCGCGGATCGATCGTGCCATGACGCCTCTCCTCCACCAATCGCGCATCGTAGCAAATCGGCGGCCGACCGGGCGTGCGGCTACCCTCAGTTTCCGCCCGGCGGGAACGATCGCGGTCCGTCACCGATGCTCGCGCGCAGGATCGCCTTCACCTGCGCATAAGCGTCCTCGCGCGCGGCGGAATTGCCGCCGGTGGTGACACCCTTCCCGGGATTCGTGCCGTTCGGAACGTCCCGACGAACCCGCATGCGGGCGCCTGGCGCGTCGAAGTCGTGATACGTATCCGGATAGATCTTGACGACGACGGGCAATGCACGCGCCGCCATCGCTTCGGCAAGCTTCGCGCAGGGCGCCGCCGGCGTCCAGTCGTCGCTCTCGCCGATGAGTATCCGGAGCGGCGCGGCTGGCGCGAAGCGTTCCGGCCGCCTTGCATAGTCGGCGCAGCCCGGGTAGAAGGCGATCGCAGTCGCGAAGAACGGCGCGTCACGCGGCCTGAGGAACGCGGCGACCGCCGCATTCTTCGCGTTCGTCGCGGCGAGCGTCGTGCTGCCGCCGTGCGACCAGCCGAGGAGCGCGACGCGGTCGGCGGCGATGCCTGGCTGCGCCTGCAGCCACGCGAGCGACGCCAGCGCGTCGAGCCGCCGGATGGCCACCGTTATCTTGCGCTCGTTCATTTTCGTCGTGCACAACTCGCGGCGCCCGCGCGGATTGAGGCTGTCCGGAAACAGCACGACATAGCCTTCGCCGACGAGCATCTCGGCCATTGCCTGATGCCGCGGCGTCGGACGGTGCTCGCGACCCTTTGCGCTGCCGTAGATCCCGCCGCAACCGTGAAGCGCGATCACGGCGCCGCGCGCCGGAGCGGCGCCTTCGGGCGAGTAGCGCAGCGCCGTCAGCCGCACCGGCACACCTGCGGCATTGCGATCGAACGAATCGAACGTCACGCGTTCCGGCACGAGCGGCGCCGCGACCGCGCCCGCACCCGCGCTGATGCCCACGATCGCCGCAACGGCAAGGGCGGGCCACGCTGTCGGTCGCGCATCGGGCATCGTTTCCCGATCAGCGCATGGGCCGCAAGAACTCGCCGATCTGCCGCCACGCCTCGAGCTTTTCCGCGAACGGCCGCGTATAGGCGGGCGACGATGAAGGCAGCGCGAGGGTTGCATAACCCGCGTCGCGCCATGCGGGCAGCGCGCGCGCCGCGGTCTTGCCGTTGAAGCAGACGAGCGCGATGGCCGGCGCGGCGCGGCGCGCGCGTCCCACGTCGCCGCGCTCGGCGCCGCGGATCGCTCCGTCGAGGCTGCCGCGGCGGCTGCAGGCGACGATCACATCCCACAATCCGATGCCGTTCGCGCGGAGCCGGCGGAGGCGATCGCGGTAGGGAAGCGCCGGCAGCGGTGCGTCGATCAGCGCGGCGACGAGCGCCCAGAAGTGATTGCGCGGATGCGCGTAATACTGCCGGGCTGCAAGCGACGCTTCGCCCGGAAAGCTGCCCAGGATCAGGACGCGCGTGGCGCGCCCGAGCACCGGCGGCAGGCCCTGCTTGCGGACGTCGGGGTCAGTGCGAAGTCCCGCTGCGGTCATGTCAAACGGCCCGCGGCCACGCCGAAAGGCGGACGGCGTAATCGAGCGCGACGCCGGAGAACACGGCAAGACCGAACCAGTGGTTGTGCAGGAAGGCCCTGAAGCAGCCGTCGCGATCGCGGCTCCGGATGAGCGTCCAATGAAACACGGCGCACCCAAGCGCCACGGCGAGCCCCGCGTAATACAGAGGCCCCATGCCCTGCCATATTCCCGCATAGACCATTCCGGCGAGGTACACCGCGTAGCAGACCATCACCGCGCCGACGTCGAAACGTCCGAACGCGATCGCCGACGTGCGCAATCCGAGCCGCCGATCGTCGTCGCGGTCGACCATCGCGTATTCGGTGTCGTAGGCAACGACCCAGAACAGGTTGAGCGCCAGAAGCGCCCAGGCAATCGGCGGCACGACGTCGTATACCGCCGCATACGCCATCGGAATCCCGAAGGAGAACGCGATTCCGAGAAACGCCTGCGGGAGGACGAAGAAACGCTTGAAGAACGGATAGACGACCGCGATGGCAGCCGCGGGGAACGAAAGCAGGATCGTCGTCCGGTTGGTCGCGACCACGAGCAGGAACGCGAAGAACGCGAGCACCGCCGCGACCGCGAGCGCTTCCCACGCCGGTATCTCGCCGGTGGCGAGCGGCCGGCCCGCCGTACGCGCGACATGCGGATCGAATCCGCGATCCGCCCAGTCGTTGACCGCGCATCCGGCCGAGCGCATCAGGATCGTTCCCATCGTGAAGATCAGCACGAGCGACCATCTTGGGGTGCCATGCGAGGCAAGCCAAAGCGCCGACAGCGTCGGCCACAGCAGGAGCAGGATGCCGATCGGCTTGTCGAGGCGGACGAGCCGTTCGTAGGCGCCGAGCCGCGACGCGATCGCGGCCCGGAGCGAACGCGGGGCCTCGCGCTGCGGCGCCGAATCGCTCACAGCGGCAGCGCCAGCTGCTTCTTAAGGTCACGCGGCGCGATCTCGTCGAGCAGTTGCTGCGGCACCGGATACCGGAGCCGGACCCGCAGCTCGCGTTTCATTCGCGCATTCGAAAGGCGCCGGGACTCGCTCATGAAGGAAAGCAGCAGCGGCGCGATTCGCTGCTCGGCTTCCTCCCACGATACCCGCGGCGGGCGAGGCAGCTGGAATGCGTCGGCCACCGCATCGAACCAGCTGCCCATTTTCATCTCGGCATCGTCGGTCACGTTGTACGCCCGGTTGGGTTTCGCGCGAAAGAGCGCCGCGACGGTCGCGCGCGCGAGATCCTCGGCGTGGATGTGGTTGGTGAACACGTCGTCGTCCGGCGCGAGCACCGGCGTTCCCTGGCGAATCCGGTCGAGCGGCAGCCGCGTCTCCGCGTAGATGCCCGGCGCGCGCAGGATCGACAGCGCGACGCCGTAGCGCTTCGCCCAGTCGCGCAGCCGGTCCTCCGCCGCGACGCGGCGCCGCGACCGGGGCGTACGTGCGCGGCGCGGCCTGGTCTCGGTGACGTGCGCGCCGGCACAATCGCCGTAGACGCCCGAGGTCGAAATGTAGACGAACCGCTGTGGTATGCTTCGCGCCCGCGTCAGCGTTGCGATCAGTTTCTGC
>JANMBN010000473.1:0-5634 GCA_031360485.1 Betaproteobacteria bacterium
GAGTTCAGCGATGGTTTTCACGCCAGGCGCCAGCTCACTGGGTTGAATGCAGAATGGCGGGCATTTTCGCGAGGTCATGGCGAATTCCGGATTGACAGAATTGCTCTGATTCTGATTGCGCATGATCGTGACCTTCCGGCCCTGATGCATCACCTCCACCGACGCCAGATCGGTACTGATATTCACCTCCAACGCCGACGCCGCGCCCGGAACAAGCAACCCGGTCGGCAATGCGGTTGAAGCCGGCAATTGGCAGTTCTTCATGTACTGTCTCTCCTAGAATAAAGCACGCCGTGGAAGACCGAGTTATTTCAGCATGCCACCGACGCGTTCGTGACAGCGGCCGAAGGGCGCAAGACCGGCGCAGATATCAAGACGCTGCACGCCAAGATCGGCCAATCGGATTTACCCGCATCTGTTGCGAGGCTTTGCCATTAGCCGCCCGAATCAGGTCTGCACGATGGACGTTGGCGCGTTGCGATTTCCGAGCCATCGCATCATCGCCCACGACGCGGTAGTGACAGCCACCGCAACGACCGCGGCCCTGGCGATTCCTTTCATGGTAGTTCTTCTAGCGGCAACCTCACTTCTTCGGTGCTTCCTTGGAGTCGAGCGCCGTCGACGAGTAATTGTTGACTTGTCCGGCCATCGGCATCGACTTCGACTCCTGCTCCTTGGACATCGGTCCCCTCGGGTTGGTCGCGGCGCTGTCCCGGGCGGTCTCCGCGGGATTCACTCCCGTTGCCGTTGGCGCCGGGGGTATCGCGGGCGACGTGCTCGCGGCGGCCGGTGGCGGCGCGCTCGAGACCGGGGGCACAACGTTGGTCTGTGGCGGTGGCGACGGCTTGTCGCCGCAGGCGACGATCGCTGCGGCGGCGGTAATTGCAATCAGAAGGTGAAGTGGGCGACTCATCGAGGGCTCCAAGCGTTAGGCTCTGGCTGGTGGATGGAAAGTGAGGAGATCACATAGACAAACAAAGATCATTCGATTGACGATCAGCCGAAAAGCTAAAAAATGAAAAAAAGCCGGCGGAGCAATTTGCCCCTCCCGCTTTCTCGACGGCAATTGAATGCGCTGTAAATTCATTTGCCCAGCCTGTCGCGCGGGGATGCCGACTGTCAGGGCTGGGCATGGTCGCGACGCAGTGCACGGATCGCAGTCATGAGCATGCCGCCAAGCCCGCTGATAAGCATTGTTTCGCCGAGGATGTCGTGCCAGCCGCCCATCGGAGTCATCAACAGCATCGAGCCGCCGATAACGAGGGCTGCGAACGCGATCGCACTCGTGAGCCGCTCGAGATTGCGGCTGAACCGACCTCCCAGGGCCTCCAAACCGGGCAGTCGTCCCAGATTGCCTTCGGCGATACGGCGGAGGACGCGTCGCGTGTCGCCCGGCGCATCTTTCACCAAGCGCTCGAATTCACGGGCAAGCGTGGTTGTCTTCTCCTTTATCCGAGCGGGAGAGAAGTGCTGCTTGGTCAGGCGCGAGATCTCTTCGCGAAACGATTCCATGTAGTCATGGTCCGGAGCAAGCTCTCTCGTCATCGATTCGAGAATGACAAAGGCGCGCGTCAGCAGGACAAACTCGCCGGGGTTGTGCACGCCGTTCCGACTTCCGGCGCTCAACAGCGAATCAAACGCATCCCCGATCGAAACATCCGCCAGATTGGACCGGCGGATGTCATAGAGTGCCGCCTTGATGTCTGCCAGCAGCGCCGTGCGGTTGACGTCTTCGGTGGCCGGGGCCATTTCGAGATAGGCCTCGGTGGCAGCCCGTGCGTCGCCTTTGACGACCGCTTCGAGGAGAAGTATCAGCGATTCGCGCATCGCCTCGTCAAACTCGCCCGTATTGCCGAAATCGAGCAGGGAGAGCCGCCCGTCGGGCAAGACGAATACGTTGCCGGGATGTGGATCGGCGTGAAACAGGCCTTCTTCGAAGATCGATTGCAGCATCAGCCGTACCAGGGTGTTCATCGACCTCGGCATCGCTTCGGGGTGCAGCTTCGCATAGTGATCGACCCGTTCGCCGGCCGAAAACTCCATCGTCAGCACGGTCGCGCCCGAGCGCTCCGCGACGACATCCGGAATCCAGAGGTCGGGAACATCCGCGAGTGCGGTGCGAAAGAGCACCACGGAGCGCGCTTCGCGGCTGAAATCGGTTTCCCGTCTCAGGCTATCGGCAAACTCACTCACCACGACAGGAAGGTCGAGCGCGCGTAAGCGCGGAAAGAGTCTTTCTCCAAGCGCTACCAGGTAGGTCAGTGCCGCGATATCCGTCGCGATCATTTCTTTAAGGCAGGGACGCTGCACCTTCACGGCTACGTGCCGCCCATCATGGATTGTTGCCTCATGCACTTGGGCGATGGTTGCGGCGGCCAGCGGCGTTTCGTCGAACGAAAAGAACAAATCGGTCAACGGGGCGCCTAGTTCGCCCTCGACCGTAGCGCGCACGGTGTCAATGCCCATCGGCGGCAACTCGTCATGCAGCAGCTCCAACTCTTTGGTGTAGGCGGCCGGCAGCAAGTCATGCCGGATCGCGAGCACTTGCCCGAATTTGAGAAAGACGAGTCCCAGTTCTTCGAAGGCTTCCCGTACGTTCTTCGGCGACGGCCATCGCTTCCTGCCAAGCAGGGCCCCCGGAAACCCGCGTCGGACAAGCACGCGCAGGATTTGCATCAGTCGCGGCAGCGCATGCAGCACGCCGCATTTCTCTGAGTGGACCGTTACCGCCGTGCGCGCACCCCGACCGCCATCCTTCGGCCCGTCCCCGACGCGCGATACTCCGTCCGGATCGACCATCCGACCGGACGCGTGAGCCAGCCGGGGACGCAAACGGGCATCACTTGACTTCGCGCGAAGACGGGCCGTGCCGTGGCCTGACGGGTGGCCAGACTCACGACGTTCGGACAGTGGTAGGTGCGGCATCTGCTACTTCCTGGGCGCGGCGTCCGAGACTTTCGGGCCGAGCATCATCCCCTGCTGATCCATCATCGTTTGCATCATCATCTGCATCATGTCCATGCGCTTCTGCATCATCTGCATCTGCGTGGTCGCGTCGGCAGGTTTACCCTTCTGACCCATCTTGCCGCCTTCCATTCCACCCATCATGCCGCCACCTTGCATCATCGGGGACATCATGGCCATGCCACCCTGCATCTCTTTCCGCTGGTCGTCCATCACCTTTTGGCGTTCCTCGGGCGAGGTCGCACTCGTCATCTTGTCGTGCAGGGCTTGCATCTTCTTTATGTGTTCGTCCATCTGCCCCATCTGCCCGCCCATACTCATGGACGAGCCTGATTGCATGGCGGTGGGGTTAGGGGTCGACACGGGTGATTTCGTGTTCTGCGCCATGGGCATGCCTGCGGCAAGCAGAACGACGGTACCAACAGCAATTGCGAGCGATTTCTTCATTTGAATCTCCAAGTGAACCGATTGAACGAACGGGAAACGTACGCCGAGGACGCGCGAGACATGAGTGAAGTGGCGCCCAAAACGATGTGGGCATCCGCCGGCCAAGCGCCAGAAACGCGCTCAACCGCTACTGCGGCTTACAGCGTGAGACGGACGATGCGGAGGGAGAACGGCACACCCGGTGATGGATGCACGGACCGCGCGAGTCGGAGAAGAGGCGCGGAAATCGGCAGGACGCCGAGTTTGTGGTGTGTTGCGACTACCAGCGGCTGTCCTGCGGGCGTGTCCTGGACCAGTTGAAGCATGCCAAGCAAGGGAAGATCATTGCTGCAGAACTCGTCGCAGCCAGGCGTCGTGCCGTCGTCTGTGGCACCGCCTACCGCGTGTACTCCGCTCGGTTGGTGCGGAACGGCCGTTACGCCATCCCAGATACACGCAGTCGCGATTCCCACGAACATCGCAAACGTCCACATCCCCAGGACGGCGGATGCGAGGAACTGGCGATGGCGGTGCAGTCTCCGAGACACAATTTATCCGATGCTACACGCTAAATCCATTGCTGCCGGGCTGGGGTGATTTGAAGTAGTTCGCGCACAAACTCCCCAATGTGCACCTCGGTTCACTTGCCCTTTCGCTGCACGACCAACGCCACGAGACCGGCAACTACGACCACAAGCAAGAGCGGCCCCCATATACCGCCGTATCCACCCATCCAGCCCATGCCCCACGCACCACCATCCATCATGTTTCCGTTCTGCGCGAAAGCGATGCCGGTGGCCAACATCGGCACCGTACCAACAGCCATAGCACGCAAGGCTTTCATAAGTTTTCCTAAGCTAAACGGTGAAACTACCGAACCACTCTCGCCAAGGGCGCATGAGCCTGAAACGCAACCTCGGCACCCGTCGAAGCTGGGCAACGCGAGCCAGACTCCGTGCACTCCCTCAACGACTCCACGTGTCTACAACACAGAACCCAAACGCATCCGAATCCGTACCGTTGCCGCCAATCTACGTTGACCAATTGCCGACGTCCGTGCGTCAGCGCACATAGCCTTGCTTCAACGGGCTGCGTTTTGGCGTCGGTGCAAGCGTCGCCCGTCGGCGCTCCCGCCAAACGTCAGCGGAGCATCGAATGGAAGCTGCCCTGCCCACAACATCACCGGTCAGCGAAAGAAGCTTCCCCCATAATGGTTCCGCGGTCAGGACGCGTCGCGAGCAGATCCGTTGACGCTGAGATCGCGGGGCACGAGCAAATGAGGAAGCTTCAGGCTCAAAACAAAACCAAGTGCGGCGAGCCCCGCGGTCAGGATAAAGGAGGCACCCGGCAAGCCGGCGACATTGTAGAGAAGTCCGCCTGCGGCCGAACCCGAGGTGACACCGAGGCTGGCGGCTGCGGTTTGCTTGCCAAGTTCCCAACCCTGCGCGCTCCCCGCCTTGGCTGAGATCCAGTAGGTCAGGATAGGCGAGAGGATGCCGGCGCTGGCCGCGACTGCGCCGATCACGACCAGCATCAAGGTGAAATCCGACGCCCGCGGTACCAAGTACAACCCGGCAGCGAGCACGGCGAGCGCGGGCGCGACGAGCCAGCGGGTCGTGTCCGCTTTGATCCAGGGTGAGAATACGATTGCCTGCATCACAAACATTACCAGGCTGCATTCGGTGAACATCAGGGCGACCTGGTACGGGGTCAACCCGAGTTCCTGCTTGCCGCGCAGTGCAAGCCCGACCTCGAAGACCCCGACGCCGGCCGAGACGATGAAGGTGAGGATGAGCAGCTTCGGCACTAGCCACACGGTCTTTATGACCGAAGCGGCCGAAGCCGTCTGTGACCGATCTTGGCCCTCACGACCTGGCACGGCAAAGGCGACAATGGCGGCCACGAAAAGGGCCAGCAAGGCAGTCGCGACCAGCGGAATTGCGATCGATCCGGCCGGCATGGCGCTCGTGAATAAATCCGCCGCAAAGCGCGTAATAAATACACCCAGCATCGGTCCGAGCAGGAAGCCGGCGATGCCGGCCATGCTGACGAACGAAAGCCGACGGGCACGTCCCTGCTCGGTTGCAGTGAAGTTGCCGATCGCAGCCGCCGCCACTGGCGTTACCGCTGCGGCGAACATGCCGCTCAAGAAGCGCTCCGCATAAATCGCGGTGAGACTCTCGACGAACGAGAAGACCAGCATGATTACGCCGAAGCCGAGGAGCCCGACAAGCAGTACGCCAC
>JANMBN010000491.1:0-1786 GCA_031360485.1 Betaproteobacteria bacterium
GACGCCGTGAAGCATCAGGAACTTCTTCATGATTTTTCTCCGTAAGAGCTAGGTCCGCCCGGGCGGGACCCTCCCGCCTTCGATGTTGAACCGACCGTCGGCACCTGCATCGACCTTCATGCGACGCCGCAACGCTCAGCTCGACTGAGGCACCCGGGAGGACAAGGGGATGGCGATCGCCTCGATCGCCGGCGCCGCGCCCGCAGTCCGCTGCTTGTGGTGCGCATCGGGATGCCACCCGAGCAGGAGGAGCATCACGAAGAAGCCGATGACGTAGGCAACCGACACATGCCAGCCATGGCGCAGCCACTGGCCCACCGATTTCGCCTCGGGGTACATGCTCGACAGCGCAACGCCAGCAGACGAGCCGAACCAGATCATCGAGCCGCCGAAGCCGACCGCGTACGCGATGAAGCCCCAGTCGTACCCGCCCTGCTTCAGCGCAAGCGCCGTCAGCGGAATGTTGTCGAATACGGCGGAGACGAAGCCCAGCACGAGCGCACTCGGCCAGGACGCCGGCGGCAGCTTTTCGACCGGCATCATCGACGCGCAGGTCACGAGCGAGAGAAGAAAAATCGTGCCCTTGACCGTTTCGGGCAGCACTTCCCAATCCGGACGGCGCACCGGCACGGACACCGCGATGGCCACCCAGACGGCCAGTCCGATGAACGGGAAAAGGTCGCCGAATTGCGGAAACCGGATGTTGACCGTGATATTGGCGACGATCGCCGCCGCGAGGATCAGCACCACGATGCCGACGCGGGCCCAGTCGACGTGCGTGTTTTCGTGGGCATGGCGGATCATCGGCGAATACGCGTGCTGCTGCTTCGCCGCGGGAATGCCGCAGATCACCAGGGCGACAGACGCCGCAACGTAGGCGTCGAATACATCGATCGGCGATACGCCGTCGAGACACATCATCGTCGTCGTCGTGTCGCCGACGACGCTGCCGGCGCCGCCCGCGTTCGACGCGGCCACGATCGCGGCGAGGTACCCGATGTGGACCTTCGCCTTGAACAGCTGGTGCGCCATCGCGCCGCCGATCAGCGCCGCCGCGATGTTGTCGAGGAACGACGACAGCACGAAGATCATCACCAGCAGGACGAACGCTCCCTTCCAGTCGGTGGGCAGGAACCGCGGGAGCACGACCGGCACGTGACTTTTCTCGAAATGCCGCGACAGGAGCGCGAATCCGGTCAGCAAGAAGAACAGGTTCGTCAGGATCACCCATTCGTGACCAAGGTGCGCGGCGAGACCACCGAATCCGGGTCCCTCCCGGAATCCGGTGAACAGCAGCTTGTACGCGGTGATCGCGGCGAGACCGGTCAGCGCGACGCGCAGCGTGTGGTGATGGAAGAGCGCCACACCCGCGAGCGTCGCCGCGAACAGGATGAAATCGACGGGAATGCCAAGCAGCGCCGGCGAATCGGCCGCGGAGGCGGCCGCCCATGCCATGCCGGGGACCGCCAGCGCGGCCGCGGCCAGCATCGCGGCGATCACGATCCGGCGCCCGCGGTTCCGGCCCATGGTCCGGCGTTGTTCGACACTGTCCATCCGCGCGAGGGGCGTCAGCGATGCTTGAAGTCGGGCTTGCGCTTCTCGACGAACCCGCGCATCCCCTCCTTCTGGTCTTCCGTCGCGAACAACGAGTGAAAGACGCGGCGCTCGAAAAGGACACCCTCGGCCAGCGCGCTTTCGTACGCGCGATTCACCGATTCCTTGGCGAGCATCACCGCGGGCAGCGAGTATTCACCGATGGCGTTTGCCGCCGCGAGCGCCGTCTCCA
>JANMBN010000495.1:0-17007 GCA_031360485.1 Betaproteobacteria bacterium
CAGCACCTCGTCCTGCGCATGGCTATGCGTCATCACGAGAAAATACGCGCCCGCAGGTGCCGCCGCAATCTCCGCCTCCGGCACGTCGGTGACCACGCACTCGACGTTGTCCGGCGTTGTCGCGGGAAAGCCATCGTCGCGCGTGTCGATCCAGGTGACACGGCAGCGGATGCCGGCCAGCGCGCGGACCACCGCCCGGCCGACGTGTCCGGCGCCGAACAGGACGATGCGAAAATCGGGCGGTCGCACGATGTCGACGAAAACCTCGGTGCCGCCGACGGGGGCGAGTCGCGGGCCGCCGGAATCGCCGAGCGCCGTCCGGGCCAGCGCCGTGGCCTCCCGGTCGGACAGCGCCGAGCCGAGGGTGCCGAAGGCGGCCGTCGCCGTGACTACGAGTCGCTCCTCGGCGGCGTCACCGCGGACCGGCGTCACGAGCGCGCAAACGGTGCCCTCGGCCCGCAGCCGCACGATCGACTCGAGCCATGCCGGATGTTGCCCAAACGGTTCGAACAGCAGCTGGACGACGCCGCCGCAGCACTGCCCGAGGCTCGCACCCAGCGGAAAGCGATGCAGCGCCCGGGCGCTCGTGCCCGCGATCAAGCCGCGCGCGATCTCGATCGCCTTGTACTCGAGGTGGCCGCCGCCGATCGTGCCGTGGACGGCGTCTTCTGTCACGATCATACGGGTACCGGGCGCCCGCGGAACCGAACCTCTGGCGGCGACGACGGTGACGAGCACCGACCTCGTGCCCGCAACACCCTGCGCGACCAAGGCCGCGATCCAGTCACTCATCCCGGGTTCCGGTCACGCCGCCGCGCGCACGGCATTGATCGCCTTGAGGATCGCCTCGCCCGTCGCCGGCGCGTCGAGCGGCGGGTTGATCCGGTATTCGCCGAGGCTCGCGATCGCATCGCGGATCGCGAAGAACACCGAGAACGGCAACAGCAGCGGCGGCTCGCCGGTCGCCTTCGAGCGCAGGATCGTGTCCTCGACGTTGCTGTTCTTGAAAAGTCTGGTCCGCAAATCCATGGGGCAATCGTTGACGGCCGGAATCTTGTACGTCGACGGCGCGTGCGTCATCAGCACGCCGTCCTTGTTCCACCAGAGTTCCTCCATCGTCAGCCAGCCCATGCCCTGGATGAATCCGCCTTCGACCTGCCCGATGTCGATCGCCGGGTTGATCGAGTCGCCGGCGTCGTGCAGCAGATCGGCACGCAGCAGTCTGCTCTCTCCGGTCAGCGTGTCGACGATGACCTCGGACACCGCGGCACCGTAGGCAAAATAGAAGAATGGGCGGCCGTTCATCGTCTGGCGGTCCCAGTGCAGCTTGGGCGTTGCGTAGAAGCCGTCGGACCACAGCTGCACGCGTGCCTCGTACGCCTGAAGCACGAGCTCCGCGAACGTCAGCGTACTGCCGCCGACCCGGACCGTGTCGGCGGCGAACACCGCATCCTCTGCCCGTCCGCCGTAGCGCGCTGCCGCGAACTGCGCCAGTCGCGCCTTGATCTGCCGTGCGGCATCCTGCGCCGCCTTGCCGTTGAGGTCGCTGCCGGTCGATGCCGCGGTCGCCGACGTGTTCGCGACCTTGCTCGTGTCGGCGGCGGTCGAGCGCACGTGCTTCAGGCCGATCCCGAGCTCGTGCGCGACCACCTGCGCGACCTTGGTGTTGAGGCCCTGCCCCATCTCGGTCCCGCCGTGGCTCACCAGCACCGAGCCGTCGGTGTAGACATGCACCAGCGCGCCCGCCTGATTGTAGTGGACGACGTTGAACGAAATGCCGAACTTGACCGGCGTCAGCGCGACGCCCTTCTTCAGCACCGGGCTCGACTCGTTGAAGGCGCGCGCCTCGCCGCGGCGCTGCCGGTAATCGGATGACGCCTCCAGCTCGGCGACGAGCTCGTGGATCACGTTGTCCTCGACGATCATCCCGTAGGGCGTGACGTTGCGCTCGCTCGTGCCGTAGAAATTCGACTTGCGCACGTCGAGCGGATCGCGCCCGACTTCGCGCGCGATGTTGTCGATGATGTATTCGATCGCGATCGCGCCCTGCGGTCCGCCGAAGCCGCGGAACGCGGTGTTCGACTGGGTGTTCGTCTTGCCGCAGAGCGCCCGGATGTCCACGTCGGCCAGGTAGTACGTGTTGTCGAAGTGGCAGACCGCGCGCGTCGCGACCGGACCCGACAGGTCGGCGGAAAATCCGGCGCGGGCGACCATCTCGATCTTCGCCGCACGGATCAGTCCGACTTCGTCGAATCCGACCTCGTATGCGTAGTGGAAGCAATGCCGCTTGCCGGTGATCATGAAGTCGTCGTCGCGATCGAGCCGCATCTTCACCGGCCGGCGCAGGCGCTGCGCCGCCACGGCGGCGACGCAGGCGAACAGCGCCGACTGCGATTCCTTGCCGCCGAAACCGCCGCCCATCCGCCGCATTTCGACGGTCACCTGATTGGCGACGAGACCGAGCGCCTGCGCGACCACGTGCTGCATCTCCGTCGGGTGCTGCGTCGAGCAATAGACGTGCATGCAGCCGTCTTCCTTCGGCACGGCGTACGAGATCTGGCCTTCGAGGTAGAACTGCTCCTGGCCGCCGACGTAGAACTCGCCGCGCATGCGACGCGGCGCCGCCGCCAGCGCGGCCGCCGGGTCGCCGCGCTTCAGATGCATCGGCGGCAGCACATACGACTGCTGGCGCTTCGCATCCTGCGGCGTGAGAATGGCCGGCAGCGTTTCGTACGCGACCTTCGCCCTGCGCGCCGCGCGCCGCGCGGCGTCGTACGATTCGGCGACGACGGCGAACATCGGCTGGCCGACGTACTGGACGAAACCGTCGGCGAGGATCGGGTCGTCGTGGATGATCGGACCGCAGTCGTTGTCGCCGGGGATGTCCGCGGCGGTCAGCACGGCGACGACCCCCGGGGAGGCGCGTACGGCGGCGAAATCGGTCGACGACACCAGCGCGTGCGCCTTCTCGGAAAGACCCAGCGCCGCGTACAGTGTGCCCGCGATTTCCGGGATGTCGTCGACATAGAGCGCCTCGCCCGCGACGTGCAGGTGCGCCGATTCGTGCGGATACGCAACCCCGGCAGCGGATTGCGCCTGGTGGCGCGCCATGAAGTCTTCGGCTTGACGGTTCATCCGCGCTTCCTAAGCGACCGCGAATACGCTGACGCACGCGGCCGGCAGCGGATTGTCGGGCCGCGTCTCGAGAAAGTAGCGGTACAGCAGGTTCTGGGCGGTCTGCAGCCGATAGGCGGCGCTTGCGCGCATGTCGGAAAGCGGCGCGTAATCGGCCGCCAGCGCCGCCATCGCGGAACGGGCGGTTTCTTCGGTCCATCGCCTGCCGCGGAGCGCAGCTTCGGTGGCGCTCGCCCGCTTCGGCGTCGCCGCCATGCCGCCGAACGCGACGCGGCATTCGGCGATGCGCTCGCCATCGAGATCGAGCGCGAATGCGGCGCACACCGCCGAAATGTCGGAGTCGTAGCGCTTCGAAACCTTGTAGGTGCGGAAGGCGAGCGAGCAGCGCGGCAGCGGCACTTCGATCGCCTCGAGGATCTCGTCGGCCGCCATCGCCTTCTTCATGTAGCCGACGTAGAGGTCCTCCATCGGGAGCGTTCGCGACTGCGTCCGACGCGTCAGCACCACGCACGCGCCCAGCACGATCAGTGCCGGCATCGAGTCGCCGATCGGCGAGCCGTTGGCGACGTTGCCGCCCATCGTTCCGGCATTGCGTATCGGTACCGACGCAAAGCGCTCCCACATCTCGCGCAGCCCGGGATAATGCCCGGCCAATGCCCGATACGCGTCGTTCAGCGACGCGCCGGCGCCGATCCGCAAGGCACCCTCCCGCTCGCGGATTTCGCGCAATTCGGCGACGTTGCCGATGTAGATGATCTCCGGAAGCTCCCGCAGCTGCTTGGTGACCCACAATCCGACGTCGGTATTCCCGGCGAGAATCGTCGCCTGCGGATGGTTGGCGCGAAGCTCCGTCAGCTCGGCGAGCGAGCCCGGCGCGAAAAAGCGATGCCCGTCGTGCCGGTAGACGAACGTCGTCGCACGCTTCAGCGATTCGAGCTGCGTGCGCAATGCCCCGCGGTCGAAAGCGGCACACGGAAGGTCGAACATTCGCTCGCCGGCCTCGAGGATCGGTCGGTAGCCGGTGCACCGGCAGAGGTTGCCCGTGAGCGCATTGCGGACCTGCGCTTCTTCCGGCCGCGTCCCCTGCTCCGCGTGCTCTAGGTAGAGGGCCCACAGCGACATCACGAATCCCGGCGTGCAGAAACCGCACTGCGAGCCGTGGCACGCGACCATCGCCTGCTGTACGGGATGCAGTTCGCCGCTCGCCTGCCGGAGATCCTCGACGGTAAACAGCGCCTTCCCGTCGAGGGCGGGCACGAACTGGATGCACGCGTTGACGGTCTTGAACTCGAGCCGATCACCCGCAAGCTCGCCCACGACGACGGTGCAGGCACCGCAGTCGCCTTCGGCGCATCCTTCCTTGGTTCCCGTGCGCCTAAGGTCTTCGCGCAGATAATTCAGAACCGTGCGGGTCGGTTCGACGCCCTCGACGGCGACAACTTCGCCACCGAGAACGAAACGGACGGGGTCGCCGGTCACGGGCGGTTCGGATCGGGCGGCGGCCATGGAATTCCACTGTCTCGCGGATTCGGCACGATGCGCGGCGGTTGTGGCATGCGGGTCGGGGTTGCGCGGAGGGCGGGCGTGAGCTCGCGCGCGATCAGCTGCCGCGGTACGTCGAGTAGCTCCAGGGCGTCACAAGCAGGGGCACGTGGTAGTGAGCGTCCGGCTGGGCAACCCCGAAACGCAGCACGACATCGCCGACGAACGGCGGATCGGGCAGATTCGTCGACGATCGCGAGTGGTACTCGTGAACGCCAAAGACCAGTTCATAGGTCCCTGCGACGAAGGTGGCCCCTTCGAGCAGCGGCTGGTCGCAGCGGCCGTCGGCATTGGTCGTGTCCGCGCGCAGCAGCCGCCGCCGCTCGCCGTCCAGTCTGTACACGCTGACCTTGATGCCCGCGCCGGGCCGGCCCTGCGCCGTATCCAGCACGTGTGTCGTCAGTCGCCCCATCGCTTCTCCCCCGCCCGGATCGACGGCGATCCTGACACAACGGTATTTTCGTGTCAACAATCGTTTGCACGTTTGTCAACATTGCAATGCAGCATGCGCCGCGGCTTCCCCGAGGCGCCTCACGGGTGGAATGCTGATCGGGCCGTCGCCGAGGTCGCGGTCGCGGACGCATGTTCGCCGGCGCGTCCAAAGTTTTCTTGATTTCCGGCCACGGCTATGTTAACAATAATAAAGACGATTGCTGACAATAGGTTTTCAAGATGGCAACACGCAAGCACAGCCGCGGCGGAGCCGATGCCGCCATCTCCAAGCCCGCGCGCAAGCCGCGGCGTTCGTCGCGGCGCCCGGCCGGGCCGGCTCGCGCGAGGCTCATCCTCGGGCTGGGCGAGGAAGAGATCCACCAGCGGATGTACGACGCGGTCCTCGACCATCGGCTCTTGCCGGGAACCAAGCTGAAGGAGGTCGCGCTCGCCAAGCTGTTCGGCGTCAACCGGAGCGTGATTCGAAAAGTGCTGACCCGCCTCGCGTTCAACAAGCTCGTGGTGCTGCGGCCGAATCGCGGGGCGATGGTCGCGAGTCCGTCGGTGGCGGAGAGCCGCGATCTCTACGCCGCGCGCCGCTCGATCGAAGGCGCGATCGTCGAGGCCGTGACCCGACGGATCACGCCGGGGCAGATCAAGGCCTTGCGCGCGCTGACGGCGAGCGAGAACGCCGCCTATCGGCAGGGCGAGATGCGCAAGGGCCTGAAGCTCTCGCTCAAGTTCCACCAGATGCTGGCGGAGATCGCGGGCAACGTCGTGCTGGCCGAGCTTCTCGACCAACTGATCGCGCGCACGCCGCTCGTCGTGCTCGCGTACAAGGGCCGGGGGGACGACATGACGTGCTCGATCGACGACCACGCCGAAATCATCGACGCGATCGCGGGAGGGAGCGCCGCCAAGGCGGCCGCCGCGATGACGGCTCATCTCGAAAGACTGGAGGGGCAGCTCGATCTGTCTGACGAAGCCGAGCCGGCGACCGATCTCGCCGCGCTGTTTTACGAAATCGAGGATTGACGCGCGGGAGGCGACCACGGTCGGCGCCGGTGGCTGCAGGTACACGACCGGCTGCGGCATAAGGCGCGCACGGTGGACCGACAGCTACGGGCGTGAGCGAGACCTTGTCACGCTGTCCGGGGACGCCTGACCCCGGGGAAGACGAAGTCGACGGCAACGCCAACGTGGTGTGACCGCACCGCGGGTGGCATCGAAGTCATTACGATAACCGAGGAGGAACAAATGCAAAGCACTCATGGCATCGGGGGAAGAGCGGCTCGTCTCGCGCTGGCGGTGGCATCGGCAACCGGCCTCATCATGAGCACGACGGCGCTGGCCGCGGAATGGAGCGACACGGAGGCGCATCTGCTG
Source organism: Betaproteobacteria bacterium (assembly GCA_031360485.1). Lineage (GTDB taxonomy): Bacteria > Pseudomonadota > Gammaproteobacteria > Burkholderiales > Casimicrobiaceae > CAIWHR01. Next base: position 6,496 of record JANMBN010000495.1, read on the forward strand.
TACGGTTCGCGCTATCGCGAGCCGTTCAACCCCGACAACGTCAGCAAGACGATCCTGACGCTGCAGAACGCCAGCGGCTTCAAGTACGGCCGCACGTTCTTCTTCGTCGACTTCCTGCGGTCCAACGACAAGGACAACAACACCGGCGAGGTGTACGGAGAGTTCTATCCGACGTTCAGCCTGAGCAAGATTTCCGGCCAGAAGATCGCGTTCGGGCCGGTCCGCGACGTCGGGCTCACGGCGGGCATCAACTACGGCGCGAAGAACGTCGGTGCCAATCCGCGCGTGTTCCTCCCGGGCGTGACACTCGATTTCGACGTTCCCGGATTCGCGTTCCTCAACGTCGACTTTCTGGCCTATGTCGACCACGGCCGGTTCAAGCCGAACGCGGCGACGTCGTTCGACAACTGCGGCGGCCATGAAACAGGCTGGCAGATCACGCCGGCATGGCTGCTGCCGTTCGAGATCGGCGGCCAGAAATTCGAATTCAGCGGATTCTGGGATTTCATCGGCAGCCGCGGCACGTGCAAATTCGAAACCCTGACGCAACCGCAGTTGCGCTGGGATGTCGGCGCCAACTTCGGTGCGCCGAAGACGATCTACGTCGGGCTCGAATACCAGTATTGGCACAACAAATTCGGCTTCGAAGGCGTCAACGAGCACAACCCGCAGGCGCTGCTCGTCTGGAAGTTCTGACCGGTCGCGCCGGCGCGGGCGCGGATTGGCGCTCGCGCCGGCATGACCGGCGCCGCCCGGCACGGCGGGACGATTTTCGGGCGTCGGGGGCGCCGGCGAAATGATGGGACACCTGGCGATCCGCAGAGTGGACTACGCGGACGCGATAGGAGTTGATTGCTGCAACGCTCCGCGGAATGCCTTGCCTTGAACGCGACCTCTCCCAGCCCGAATTCGAAGTACCCGCGCGATCTCGTCGGCTACGGCCGCGATCCGCCTCACCCTCGCTGGCCGGGTGATGCGCGGATCGCCGTGCAGTTCGTCCTCAACTACGAGGAAGGCGCCGAGAACTGCGTCCTTCACGGAGACCGGCACTCCGAGCAGTTCCTGTCCGAAATCATCGGGGCGCCGGCGTTCGAAGGTCGCCACCTCAGCATGGAGTCGGTCTACGAGTATGGCGCGCGTGCGGGCGTGTGGCGGATCCTCCGCGAGTTCGAGCGCCGGCGGCTGCCGCTGACGGTGTTCGGCGTTGCGATGGCGCTCGAGCGCAACCCCGATGCGACGGCCGCGTTCGTCGAGCTCGGCCACGAAATCGCGTGCCATGGCTGGCGCTGGATCCACTACCAGAACGTCGACGAGGCGACCGAGCGCGAGCACCTGCGGATCGGTGTCGAGATCATCGAACGGCTGACGGGAAGCGCGCCGCTCGGCTGGTATACCGGCCGCGACAGCCCGAACACGCGCCGGCTGGTCGTCGAGCACGGGGGGTTTCTCTATGATGCCGATTACTACGGCGACGATCTTCCGTTCTGGACCGACGTGACGGTGACGGACGGCACGACGCATCCGCATCTGATCGTGCCGTACACGCTCGACACCAACGACATGCGCTTCGCGACGCCGCAAGGCTTTAATACCGGCGAGCAGTTCCTCGCGTACCTGCGCGATGCCTTCGATGTCCTGTACGCCGAAGGCGAAGACCATCCGAAGATGCTGTCGATAGGGATGCATTGCCGCCTGCTCGGCCGTCCTGGCCGATTCGCCGCGCTGCAGCGCTTTCTGGATCACATCGAAGGGCACGATCGCGTCTGGATCTGCCGCCGCGTCGACATCGCGCGCCATTGGATCGATCACCACCCGCACGGGGCGCCGGAGAAAAGATCATGAACCCCGGTTCCTGCCCCTCGGGCGCGCGCATCTGGGACCGCTGCGAAGCGCTCGCGCGCTGCAGCGAGGAGCCGGGCGCGCTCACTCGCGTGTTCCTGTCCGACGAGCAGCGCGCGGCGAACAACCTGGTGCTGGTCTGGATGCGCGAGGCCGGGATGAGCGCGCGGCTCGACGAAATCGGCAACGCAGTCGGCCGGTACGAGGGCGGGACACCCGGATTGCCCTGCCTGATGCTGGGCTCGCATCTCGACACCGTCCGCAATGCCGGCAAGTACGACGGGATGCTGGGCGTCGTCGCGGCCATCGAATGCGTCGATACGCTCAACAGGCGCGGCATCCGCTTGCCGTTCGCCATCGAAGTCGTCGGCTTCGCCGACGAGGAAGGTGTGCGCTTCGGCGCCACGCTGCTCGGAAGCCGCGCGATCGCGGGCACGTTCGATGCGAAGCTGCTCGACGCCCGGGACGCGCGGGGACTGTCGATGCGCGACGCCCTGCTCGCGTTCGGCCTCGACCCGAACGGCATTGCCAGCGCCGCGCGCCGGCGTGGCGACGTCCTCGCCTACGCCGAATTGCACATCGAGCAGGGACCGGTGCTCGAGGCCGAGGGACTTGCCGTCGGCGTGGTCACGGCGATCAACGGCGCCAGCCGCTTCACGATCGAGATCGAAGGGCTCGCCGGTCATGCCGGGACCGTTCCGATGAACCTGCGCCAGGATGCCCTGGCGGCGGCGGCCGAATGCGTGCTTGCGATCGAGGCACGATGCGGCCGCGAGCCCGATCTCGTCGGGACCGTCGGCCGCATCGAGGCGGCGCCGGGCGCGACCAACGTGATTCCAGGCCAGGCACGCTTCACGATCGACCTCCGCGCGCCGCGCGACGACCAGCGCCTTGCCGCGGCGGCCGACATCAAGGACGCGATGACGGCGATCGGCGCACGGCGGCGAGTCAGGGTCGGGATCACGCAGACGCATGAAGGCAAGACCGCCGGCTGCGCCGGCTGGCTGCAGGAACAGATCGGGGCGGCGATTGCGGCCGACGGAATCCGGGTTCGCAGACTGCCTTCCGGCGCGGGGCACGACGGCATGGCGATCATCGACCTGGTCGACATCGGCATGCTGTTCGTCCGCTGCAAGGGCGGCATCAGCCACAACCCGCTCGAGGCGATCAGCGTGGAGGATGCCGAGCTCTCCGCGCGCGTCTTCCTGCGCTTCATCGAGAACTTCAAACCTGCCGCATAGGGCTCCCCGCACGATGAGCCAATCCGCCACGCGCGCGATCGAGGACTACCTCGCCGCGCACCGCCACCATCAGACGCAGTTTCTTGCGGAGCTCGTCAAGGTTCCCTCGGACAATCCGCCGGGCGATTGCGCGCCGCACGCGCGCCGCGCCGCCGAGCTGCTCGAAGGACTGGGCTTTGCGGTCGAGCGGCACCCGGTGCCGGCCGACGTGGTTCGCGCCAACGGGATGATTTCCGCGATCAACCTCGTCGTGCGCGAGTGTTTCGGCGACGGTCCGACGATCGCCCTGAATGCACACGGCGACGTTGTGCCACCCGGCCTCGGCTGGACCACCGATCCGTACGGCGCCGAGATTCGGGACGGCTTCATGTACGGCCGCGGCGTCGCCGTGTCGAAGTCCGATTTCGCGACTTATGCGTTCGCGCTGCTCGCGCTCAAGGCCAGCGGTGCCGCGCTCGCGGGTGCCGTCGAGCTCCACTTCACGTACGACGAGGAGGTCGGCGGCAACGTCGGCCCGGCCTGGTTGCTCGCACAGCGCGTTTCGCGGCCCGACTTCGCAATCTCCGCGGGCTTCGCCTACGGCATCACGACCGCGCACAACGGTTGCCTGCACCTCGAGGTCGAACTTGTCGGGAGATCGGCGCACGCGGCGCGGCCGGACACCGGGATCGACGCGCTCGAAGCCGCCGCGGGAGTTCTTTCCGATCTCTATGCGATCCGCAAGACGTACGCGCAAACGAAGTCGCGGGTCACCGGCATCGACTCGCCGACGCTGACCGTGGGATTGATCGCGGGCGGGATCAACACCAACGTCGTCCCGGACAAGGTCACCTTCCGCATCGACCGGCGCATCATCCCCGAGGAAGACGCCGCGGAAGCCGAGACGACGCTGACGCGGCAGATCAGCGAATCGGCGGCGAGGTGGCCGGGGATCCGCTGCACGATCCGCCGCGTGCTGCTCGCTGTCCCCTTCGTGCCCATTCCCGGCCAGGAAAAGCTCGTCGCGGCGATCGCGCGACACGCGACGCCGATCATGGGCGAAGAAGTGAGTCCGCACGGCGTGCCGATCTACACGGACGCGCGCCTGTATTCTTCGGCGGGCATCCCGACCGTCCTGTACGGGGCCGGGCCGCGCACGCTGCTCGAAGCGAACGGGCATCGCGCCGACGAAAAGCTCAACCTCGACGATCTTTTCAAGGCGACGCGCGTGATCGCGCTCGCCCTCGCCGATCTCCTTGCCACCGGACGTTAGCGCGCCAGGCGGCAGCGATTCGGGTGGGCCGCACGCGGCCAGCGATATAGCTGCGCGCGCCTACGACATGCCTAGTTATTCTTTCCGAATATAGCGGTACCCCGGTATTCTCGCCTCCTGATTATAAAGAAGGCGTTGCCATGTACCGGTACGACAGCTTCGACGGCACGCTGGTCGCGCAACGGGTTGCGCAGTTCCGCGACCAGACGCAGCGCTTCCTGGCGGGCGCCCTGACCGAGGACGAGTTCCGGCCGCTGCGACTGCAAAACGGCCTCTACATCCAGAAGCACGCGCCGATGCTGCGGGTCGCGATCCCCTACGGTCTTCTCGCGTCGACGCAAGTGCGCGTGCTGGCGCAGATCGCCCGGCAGTACGACCGCGGCTACGGCCACTTCACCACCCGCCAGAACATCCAGTACAACTGGCCGTGCCTGGAGGACGTGCCGGAGATCCTCGCCTTGCTTGCGACGGTCGAAATGCACGCGATCCAGACCAGCGGCAATTGCGTCCGCAACACGACCAGCGATCCGTATGCCGGCGTCGCGGGCGACGAGATCGTCGATCCGCGCCCATGGTGCGAGCTGATACGTCAATGGTCGACGCTGCACCCGGAGTTCGCGTTCCTCCCGCGCAAGTTCAAGATCGCCGTGACCGGCGCGACCAACGACCGCACCGCCGCGCTGGTCCACGATATCGGCGCACAAGTCGTGCGCAACGAGCGCGGCGAGACGGGCTTCAGGATCTTCGTCGGGGGCGGCCAGGGCCGCACGCCGATGATCGGGCACGCGATCCGCGAATTCCTGCCCGCGCCGGAGCTTCTCAACTATTTCGATGCCATCCTGCGCGTCTACAACCGCCACGGCCGCCGCGACAACAAGTACAAGGCGCGGATCAAGATCCTCGTGAAGGAGCTGAGTCCGGCCGAGTTCACGAGGCAGGTCGAGACGGAATGGGAGCACCTGCGCGGTGGCCCGGCCACCGTGCCCGACGCCGAGATCGCGCGGCTCGCCGCGCATTTCCCCGACCCTGCCTACCGCGATTTCCCGCGCGACAGCGTCGCCTATCGCGCGGCGCTCGCCGACAGCCGGCCGTTCTCGCGATGGGCCGAGCGCAACGTGCGCCCGCACAAGCGGAAAGGTTACGCGATCGTCACGCTGTCGCTGAAGCGCACGGGAACGCCGCCGGGCGATGCCACCGCGGACGAAATGGAGGCGATCGCCGACCTCGCCGACCGCTTCAGCTTCGGTGAAGTGCGCGTGACCCACGAGCAGAACCTGGTGCTCGCCGACGTCCTGCAGAACGATCTCGACGCGCTGTGGCGCCGGCTGAAGGCGCTCGGCTTCGCGACGCCTAACATCGGCCTCCTGACCGACATCGTCTGCTGCCCGGGCGGGGACTTCTGCTCGCTCGCCAATGCGAAATCGATCCCGATCGCGGAGGCGATCCAGCGCCGCTTCGACGACCTCGACTACGTGCACGATCTCGGCGACCTCGAACTCAACATGTCGGGCTGCATGAACGCCTGCGGCCACCATCACGTCGGCCACATCGGCATTCTCGGCGTCGACAAGAACGGCGAGGAGTGGTACCAGATTTCGATCGGCGGCGCGCAAGGCAACCACGCGTCGCTCGGCAAGGTGATCGGACCGTCGTTCGCCGCGGCCGAAGTGCCCGACGTGATCGTCCGGCTGGTGGATGTCTACGTCGAGCATCGGCATCCGGACGAGCGATTCATCGATACCGTGCGGCGCCTCGGCGTCGCCCCCTTCAAGGAACGCGTCTATGCCGCAACTCATTAAGGATCGCGCGGTCGCCGTCGACCGCTGGACGCTGCTGCGCGACGCGTCGTCGCTGGCCGACGTGCCCGCCGGCGTGGCGGCGATCGTGCCGCTTGCCCTCTGGCTCGCGCACCGCGACGATCTTTCCGCCCGCGGCGACATCGGCGTCTGGCTCGCGCCCGGCGACGACCCGGAAACGCTCGCGGCCGACACGGGCGCGCTCCCGCTGATCGCCGTCGACTTCCCGCAGTTCACGGACGGCCGCGGCTATTCGATCGCGCGGCTGCTGCGCGATCGGCTTGGATTCGACGGCGAGCTCCGGGCCGTCGGCGACATCCTGCGCGACCAGCTCTTTGCCCTTTCCGAATGCGGCTTCGACGCGTTCGCCCTTCGCAGCGACCGCGATGCGAACGAGGCGCTCGCGAGCTTCGACGACTTCGCGGGCGTCTACGCCGCGACGGCACGTACACCGCAGCCATGGTTCCGCCGCCGCGCGGCATCTGACGCCGACGCGCCTTCCACCAGCGACCTCGACCGGCGAACCGCCGAAGCGGTCGAAGCGCTGCGCAGCGCCGCGACGCGCCATGCTCCCGCGGTGTTCGCATCGAGCTTCGGCGCGGAAGACATGGTGGTCATCGACATGATCGCGCAACACGCGCTGCCGATCGGCGTCTTCTCGCTCGATACCGGCCGGCTTCCCGAGGAAACGCACGTGCTGATCGACCGCACCCGCGAACGCTACGGGCTGGCGATCGACGTCTATTCGCCGGATGCGCGTCGGCTGGAGACGTTCGTCCGCGACAACGGCGTCAACGCGTTCTACCGCAGCGTGGAACTGCGCAAGGCGTGCTGCGCGGCGCGCAAGATGGAGCCGCTCCGGCGCGCGCTGGCCGCCAAGGGCGCATGGATAACGGGCCTCCGCCGAGCCCAATCCGCCGGCCGGCAGGCGGTCGCGCCGGAGGAGTTCGATCCGGTGCACGGCCTGCCCAAGTTCAATCCGCTCGCCGACTGGAGCGACGACGACGTCCGGCACTATCTGCGCGCCCACGGGGTCCCGTACAACGAATTGCACGACCGCGGGTATCCCAGCATCGGCTGCGCTCCCTGCACGCGCGCCGTCCGGCCGGGCGAGGACCAGCGCGCCGGCCGCTGGTGGTGGGAAACGTCGGAGCAGAAGGAGTGCGGATTGCACCTGCGCCCGTCGCACGCGGTGACGCGCGAGGCGAGCGCGCCCGCGGACGTCACCCAGGATTAGATTCCTCGGAACATCGCCCGAACGGCGACGACTCCCGTTCGCGGTTCGTCGCCGACTTCGGCGTCTTCGCGAGCAATCAGGAGTGCGCCCGCCCGGGCGCGGTATCATTCGGGCTCACGCCTGCGTTTCGAACGGAATGCGGGCGCAGGGCGGTGCCAATCCATCGCGACCGCCGCCTGCCGCCGTCATGGCGCCCGATGCCGCTTCCATTCTTTCGCCTTCCCCCGGACGCCCAGCGCGAATGGCTCGCACACGCATTGGCGCGCCCGGCGCCAACGTCCGCGAAGAACATGTCGGACGGATCTCGCCTGCCCGGACGCGAGGGTGTACCGACGCCGGCGGCGGTGCTGGTGCCGCTCGTCAACCGTCCGCAGGGACTGCAGGTCCTGTTGACGCAACGCAGCGCCGACCTCCCCGACCATCCGGGACAGATCAGCTTTCCCGGGGGGCGCGTCGAACCCCACGACGCGTCGATGGCCGCGGCGGCGCTGCGCGAGGCCGCGGAGGAAGTCGGTCTCCCGCCGGCGCACGTTTCCGTGCTGGGGCGCCTCGAAGCGTACGAAACCGTGACGGGCTACCGGGTCACGCCGATCGTCGGCTGGGTCGAGCCGCCGTTCTCGCTCATCCTCGACCCGGTCGAAGTCGCTGACGCGTTCGAGGTTCCGCTCGCTTTCCTGCTCGATCCCGCGAACCAGAAGCGGCACTTCCGGATGCTGGGGACGACGCGCCGCGACTTCTGGGCGATCCCCTACGGCGAGCGCTATATCTGGGGCGCGACGGCGGCGATGCTGCTGATCCTCGACCGAACGCTGCGCGCAACCGGTTAAGCTGCCCCGGGGCGCACGTCGATGCCGCGGTATCGGCCCGAATTGCGTTGACGGCACGGCCACCTTCGTCGACGATCCCGACAATCTTCCGACCTCCTTCTCCGATGCCGCTCACCAACACGCAACCACGCCGCCATCACTTCTCGAGCCTGTCGGCGCACGGCTTCCATCGCGTCGTCTATTTCGAATGGGGCGATCCTGGTAATGCGCGCGTCGCGGTCTGCGTCCATGGCGTGGGCCGCAACGCGCGCGACTTCGACGTTTTCGCCGAAATGCTGTCGGACACGCATCGCGTGCTGGCGGTCGACATGCCCGGCCGCGGCGAAAGCGACTGGCTGGCGGATCCGAACGACTACGTCTTTCCGACATACCTGACGACGCTGACGGCGCTGATCGCCCGTGGCGGCGCGGAAACCGTCGATTGGATCGGCACGTCGATGGGCGGTCTGCTCGGAATCACCATCGCGGCGCAGGCGAAGACTCCGATCGCCCGACTTGTCGTCAATGACGTCGGCCCGACCATCGAGGCCGTGGCGCTGGAACGCATCCGCGGCTACTTCGGCATGGACCCGAGCTTCGCGACTTACAGCGAGATCGAGCAGTACATCCGCAACGTTTCGGCGCCATTCGGGCCGCTGACGGATGCCCAATGGGAACATGTGACGCGAACCAACGTCCGGCAGCGTTCCGATGGCCGCTGGCGGCTGGCCTACGATCCGGGGATCGCCGTCCCCTTCCGGGCGTCGGCCGCCCCGCCGGACCTCTGGCCTCTGTGGGACGCCATCCGCTGTCCGACGCTGGTGCTGCGGGGAGCCCGATCGGACCTCCTGTCGACCGCCACGGCAATGGCGATGGCTGCGCGCGGACCCAAGCCCTCGATCGTCGAATTTGCGGGCGTCGGCCATGCGCCGATGCTGCTGTCGGCCGACCAGATCGAGCCGGTCGCGCGTTTTCTCCGATCCTGAGCGCCCCGGTCCGGCCTGGACTGGGCCCGGCGCTGCCGGCATCGGGCGATGCACGGCAAACCACACATCTTCGTCCGCCACAATAGAGCGTCATCACTTACAATCGCCATCGCCCATGGCCCTGACACTCACGCTTCCGCCGCTCGACCCTCGTCCGGCGAATCCACCGGAAATCCGTCCCGCCCAGGTCTTTCCCTGGCTCAATGCGGCGCTGCGGCAAGACGCCATCGATGCCGCCCGAATCATCGGCGACGCCCTCGCGGCGACCAATATCGTCGCGATGAGCGACTCGCGCCGGGTCGAGCTCACGGAGAAGTACTGGACCGCGGCCGACAGCCTTTGGCCTCAGCTCGAGACGTATTTCGCGCAGGCGGTGCACCCGTTGTCCGGCGAGGCGCTGGAAGCGGCGAAGGTGACGATCAACCTGGCGCAGGAACTCTCCACCGCCTACAAGCGGGTACTGGACCGCGAAGCGAACAGGCGCATCCTGTTCGGCGGCAACCGCCTGCTGGTTGCGATGATTCATCGCTGCCTGCAATGCACGTCGCGGATTCTGGTCAGCAGCTACCTGGCGTATGCGCCGATCCCGCCGCGAACCTGGCTCGACGCGCACAGGATCTATGCCTTTTCGCGCGAGCGCGGCCTGCATGATCGCCCGGTGTCCGCCGACCAGCCTGCCGAAACGCCCGAGCGCGCCTACCTTCAGGTGTTGCTGCTGGCGCTCGCGAATCCCTATGGCTTCCTTCAAGGTCAGCTCGACACGGTGATCCGTTACGTGCAGGAATACTCGCACTGGGTGACGCTCACGGATGTCGTGCCGGTACACAGGATGGCGAAGGCGGTCGCGATCATTCCCGTCGGTCACGACTTCCCGCCGTTTTCCGCGAGCAAAGGGGGCGCCATCGAAGGCAGCAAGATTTTCCTCCTCGCCTTCGATCTCGCGTTCCAGATACAGGAGCAGGTGCGCAAGCTCGAGGCGGGGGGGGATTTTCCCGCCGGCGTCGGAACCGGCGGCGAATCGCGGCTGCAGTATCTGACCTTGTTGAAGCGCCTGCTGCGCCAATGGGCCATTCCGCCGGCCCGGCAGTTCAACCGGCTTCCGTCGCGCGCGCGGGTTGTGATGTGCATCGAACTCCCGGGGGTCTGGCAGTACAGCCGAGGCCTTCACTCGGGGGTCGTGGTGCCTTCCGGCATCCCGCCGCTGACGCATTGCCAGGTCATCAATCACACGCCGGCCGGCTATGCATTGCGGCAGATGGACACGCACCCCAGCCCATTGCGCATAGGCGAGCTGATCGCGCTGCGCGTCGAGGGGCGCCCAGGGCCGCAGGTCGCGATCGTGCGCTGGTTTCGCA
>JANMBN010000502.1:0-4812 GCA_031360485.1 Betaproteobacteria bacterium
CCCGCCGGCGGCGCCGCGCTCGCCGCGGCGCTCGGCGCCGTCCCGGCGGTCTTCGCCCGGCGGGTCGCCGGGCCGACAACGGTGCTCGGACTTCCCGGTTCGCGCTTCGTCGTCATCGCGCCCCGGGCACTGGAAGAATCCATCCGTGCGCAGCTTCTCCTCCATGCAGCGGACGCCCCCTACGACGTTTGGCAATGGTTGACCATCCGTGCCGGCGTGCCCGTGGTCACCGCCGCAACCCAGGACATGTTCGTCGCGCAGACCGCAAACTGGGACCTTCTCGACGGCATCGATTTCCGGAAGGGCTGTTACACCGGGCAGGAGATCATCGCCCGCATGCAGTATCTCGGGCGCCTCAAGGAACGGACGTTTCTGTTTCACGCCGGCGCGCCATTCGTTTCGCCCGGGACGAGAATTTTCAGCTCGGCGTTCGGGGACCAGCCGTGCGGCACCGTCGTCAACGCGGCTGCCGCGCCGGGCGGAGGCTGCGACCTGCTCGCCGTGCTGCAGATCGCGGCGGCCGATAGCGGCGACGCCCGCCTCGGCGCACCGGACGCTCCCTTGCTCGCGCCGGTGCCGCTGCCCTACGCGATTCCGCCCTCCGGCACGCCCCGTGGGCGGATGGCATAAAACGAGAAGGTGCAATGGGTGGCCGGCCGTCACATTTCTACGTGTACTACCGCGTCACCGCCGACACGGCGATCGCGCGCGCGACCATCGGCCAATTGATGGCCGACGTCGAACAGCGGACCGGCGTATCCGGGCGGCTCTACGCCCGCAGCGGCGACCCGTCGACGTGGATGGAGATCTACGAACCGGTCAGCAATCCGGCCGCGTTTGCGCGATCGCTTGCGGCGTGCGTCCGAAAGCGCGCGGCCGCCGCCGTATCCGCGGACGGCGTCCGGACGGTCGAGCGTTTCGCGGAAATCGGGCCGAAACCTGGCCGCCGCCACGCGCCTCGGAAATAGAACGCATGTGTCTCGCGCTCTTCGCGCTCGACGTGCACCCGCGTTACGCGCTGGTGATCGCCGCCAATCGCGACGAGTTTCACGCCCGCGCCGCCGCGCCGGCGGCGTGGTGGGATGAGGGGTGGCTCGCGGGCCGCGACCTCGTCGCCGGCGGGACCTGGCTCGCGATCGATCGGACCGCGCGCTGGGCGCTCGTCACCAACGTCCGCGGCGGATCGCCATACAATCCCGACGCGCCGTCGCGCGGGGCGCTTGTGCCGGCGGTGCTCGCCGGGGCCGCGCCCCCCGCGGCGAGCGTCGCGCCGATCATCGGTGCGGCAACCGGGCACAACGGCTTCAATCTCGTCGCCGGCAGCGGGGCACTAGCCTGCTGGGGTTCCAATCGCGCGGGCACGACCCGCTCGCTGGGCCCGGGAATCTACGGCCTGTCGAATGCGGCGCTCGATACACCGTGGCCGAAGGTCGCGCGGACGAAGGCGGCATTGGGGGCCTGGTGCATGCGCGCCGACCCGGATTTCGCGCCGCTGTTCGCGATGCTCGGCGACACCCGCCGCGCACCGGACGGCGAGTTGCCGGCAACCGGAATCCCCCTCGAACGCGAGCGGGCGCTCTCGGCGTCATTCATCGTCGGTGACGATTACGGCACGCGTTGCGCGACGGTGCTCGCCATCGACCGCGACGGCGGCGTGCGCTTCGTCGAACGGACATTCGACCCGCGCGGCGCCCTCGCCGGCGAGGTCGACGACCGCTTCGCCATCGCGCATTCGAAAGGCGGGGCTACCGCGCCCGGCCGTAGTCGCTGAACACGAGCTGCGCCTGGCCGTCGCGTACGGTCATCGCGCAACGCCCGCCCACCGGCAGCGTGAGTTTTTCCGGGCCATGCCCGAACGGCAAACCCGTATAGACGTGGAGCGCGAGTTGGGAACGGACGTGCGCGACCATCGCCGCCGCGTCGTAGCCGTTGTCGTTCGGCCCGAGCTCGTAACCGGTGAAGTCGCCGAGCAGCACGGCGCGCTGGCGCACGAGAACGCCGGCGTGGTGAAGCTGATAGAGCATCCGCTCGACCCGGTTCGGATGCTCGCCGACATCCTCGAGAAACAGAATGCCGCCGTCCACGCGCGGCAGATGGGGCGTGCCGGCAAGATGCGCGACCATCGCGAGGTTGCCGCCCCAAAGCGTTCCTTCGCCGACGAAGTCGGGCCCATCGAGCGCGCAGTTCACCTCGTATCGATCGCTGCCGAGCAGACCCCAGCAGTGGTCGAGCGTAAACGCCGACGGGACCACTGCGCCGAAATCGTACGCGGCCATGGGCCCGGCGAACGTGATCAATCCGGCGTGCGCGAGCGCCGCGAGCTGGAAGGCCGTGAAGTCGCTGTTGCCGATCCAGCGCGTTCCGGTGGCGGCCAGCGCCTGAAAATCGAGCCGGTCGATGAGCCGCGACCAGCCGTACCCCCCGCGCACCGCGACCGCGAGCTCGACCCCGGGATCGGCGGCCATCCGCAGCACCGCAGCGAGGCGCTCGTCGTCGACCGCCGAGAAACGCTGCCAGCGGGTACTGCACGTCGGATCGACGACGAGACGATGGCCGAGCGACGACAACCGGGCGACCGCGCGTTCGATCGCGGCAGGGTCCGGCGCGAATCCCGCGGACGCATAGAGTCCGATCCCGTAGGCGCGTTGCGTCATAGGTGGTCCTTCATCGCCGCGCACCGAAGAAATCGGTCAGTAGCGCCCCGCATTCGCCGGCGAGCACGCCACCCGTCACCGTCGCGTGATGGTTGAGCCGCGGCAGCGCGAACAGGTCGACGACAGAACCGCAGGCGCCCGTCTTCGGGTCGGTCGCGCCGAAGACGAGCCGCCCGATGCGCGCGTGGAGGATCGCGCCGGCGCACATGACGCACGGTTCGATCGTCACGTAGAGATCGCAGCCGGGGAGGCGGTAGTTGCCCAGCGCGCGCCCGGCCTCGCGCAACGCCACGATTTCGGCGTGCGCCGTCGGATCGCAGTCGGCGATCGTCGCGTTGCCTCCGCGGCCGACGATTGCGCCGTCCTTGACGACCACGGCACCCACGGGGACCTCGCCGCGCGCCCCGGCGGCCTGCGCAAGGGCAAGCGACTCGGTCATCCAGCCCTCGTCAGTTGCCTGCATTGGTCACCGCGTGCACGCCCGGCGGGTCTCGCCGGCGAGAAGATGACACTCCGGTGCGCGCGCCATGGGCCGGCTATTCCCACTCGATCGTCGCCGGTGGCTTGCCCGAAATGTCGTAGACGACGCGGTTGATCCCGCGAACCTCGTTGGTGATCCGGTTCGAGACCGTCGCGAGCAGGTCGAAGGGCAGCGGCGCCCAGTGCGCCGTCATGAAATCGGTCGTCTGCACGGCGCGCAGCGCGACCGCGTGCTCGTAGGTGCGCCCGTCGCCCATCACGCCGACCGACCGGATCGGCAGGAACACGGCGAACGCCTGCGCGGTGAGGTCGTACCAGCTCTTCCCGCCGGCATCTCGCGCAAGCCGGAGTTCGTCGATGAAGATCGCGTCGGCGCGACGCAGCAGATCGGCGTGCTCGCGCGTCACCGCACCCAGGATGCGCACGCCGAGGCCCGGGCCGGGGAACGGATGCCGAAACACCATTTCGCGCGGCAGGCCGAGCGCCAGCCCCAGCTCGCGGACTTCGTCCTTGAAGAGCTCGCGAAGGGGCTCGAGGAGCTTGAGATGCAGCGTATCGGGCAGTCCCCCGACGTTGTGGTGCGACTTGATCGTGTGCGCCTTCTTGGTCTTGCCGCCGGCCGATTCGATGACGTCGGGGTAGATCGTGCCCTGTGCCAGCCATTTCGGCTCGGTTCCGCGCACGCGGAGCCGGGCGGACTCGCGCTGGAAGACGTCGACGAACAGGCGGCCGATGATCCGCCGCTTCTGCTCGGGATCGGCGACGCCTGCAAGCGCCGCGTACATCTCTTCGGCGGCATCGACGTGAATCAGGCGTACTCCGAGGTTTCGCGCGAACGTGTCCATCACCTGCTCGGCCTCGTTCAGGCGCAACAGGCCATGGTCGAACACGCACGTGAGCTGGTCGCCGATCGCCTTGTGGATCAGGGCCGCGGCGACCGACGAGTCGACGCCGCCGGAAAGCCCGAGGATGACCTCGTCCTTCCCCACCTGCGCGCGGATGTCCGCCACGGCCTCGGCGACGTAATCCCCCATGTTCCAGTCCTGCGCGCAACCGCAGATGTCGTGGGCGAACCGCGCGAGAATCGCCGCGCCCTGCCTGGTGTGCGTGACCTCCGGATGAAATTGCACCGCGTAGAAGCCGCGGGCGGGGTCGGCCATCCCCGCGATTGCGCAGGCATTGCTGCTCGCGATCACGCCGAATCCGGGGGGCAGCACGGTGACCTTGTCGCCGTGGCTCATCCACACATCGAGCAGCCCGTGACCCTCGGCGCTGCGCCGGTCTTCGATGCGGTCGAAGAGCTTCGAGTGACCGCGTGCCCGCACCTCCGCATAGCCGAATTCGCGCACGCCGCCCTGCTCGACCGATCCGCCGAGCTGCGCCGCCATCGTCTGCATTCCGTAGCAGATGCCGAGCACGGGCACGCCCTGCGTCCACACGGCGTCCGGCGCGCGCGGCGTATCGCCATCGGTCACGCTGTTCGGACCGCCCGAAAGAATGATGCCCTTCGGAGCGAAGCTCCTGATGAACTCGTCGCCCGCGTCGAACGGATGAATCTCGCAGTAGACGTGCGTCTCGCGCAGGCGGCGCGCGATCAGCTGTGTATATTGCGCGCCGAAGTCGAGGATCAGGATTCGCGAGTGGGACGATGCGGCCATCGGTAGCAGCCTTGCGCGGG
>JANMBN010000505.1:0-27683 GCA_031360485.1 Betaproteobacteria bacterium
TGAGCCCGATCAGCACGAGACCGCCGCCCAGCGCGAATGCCTTGGCGATGGCCAGCAGCGCGCGGCCGACGTCGTCGACGGGAGCGCGTTTCTGGACGATGGGTTCGCTCATCGGAACGTTGTTTGCGCGGGAGCCAAAAAAAGGCACGGGCGCGGTGACGCGCCCATGCCCGCCTGATCCCGCATCCGCCTACTTCTCGTATTTCCTGATCAGGTCTTTCGCGGCCTGCAGCAGCGCCTTGCCGTCCTGGCCCTTTGCAGCGACGTCCTTGACCCAGTCGTCCGGCAGGTTGGCCGTGGCCTTCTGCCAGTTCTCGAGCTCCGCCGCCGGGATCGTGTAGAACGTGTTGCCGCGATCCACGGCGAATTTGCGCGCGGGCGGCGCCGACGCATCCCACTGCGTGCCCATCGCCTTCGACAGAGGCGCGCCGGAGTTCGCGTCGATCACCGTTTTCAGGTCCGGCGGCAGGCTGTCGTATTTCGCCTGATTCATCGCGAGGATGAACACCGCCGTGTAGAGCGCGCGGGTCTTCGGGTCGGTCTCGCTTTCGTACTTGGTGAATTCGTGCGCCTTGATCGACGGTATGACTTCCCACGGCAGCAGGTAACCGTCGACGACGCCCTTGGACAGCGCATCGCCGAGCGCGGGCAGCGGCATCGCGACCGGGGTCGCGCCCAGGGCTCCCAGCAGTTTGTTCGTCTGCCGCGTTGGCGCGCGCATCTTCAGACCTTTGAAATCCGCCATCACCTTGACTTGCTTGCTGACCGTGTGGACGTAGCCGTTGTCGTGCACGTTGATGGCGAGCGCCTTGATGCCCGGGAACTCCTTGTAGCCGTACTGGGTGTAATAGTCCCACGCGGCCTGGCTGGTCGCCTCGGCGCTCGACGACAGGAACGGCAGCTCGAACACCTCCATCACCGGGAAGCGGCCGGCCGTGTAGCCGGGGAGCGTCCAGACGATGTCGGCGACGCCGTCCATGGCCTGCTGGATCAGCTGCGGCGGCGCGCCGCCCCATTGCATCGCCGGATAGATCTGGCATTTCATCCGGTTGTTCGAGTCCCTGGCGATCTTGTCGCACCACGGCACCAGGAGCGTCGATGGCGGCATCGCCGTCGGCGGCCAGAAGTGGTGAACTTTCAGCGTGACTTCCTGTGCGGCTGCGGGAAGCGCTATCGACGCGGCCACGGCATAGGGCGCGATCGTACGGACGAGTCGGTACATGGTTTCTCCGGGGCGGCGCGTCGGCAATTCGGGCCGCCGTCAAGTTGGCGTTGCGCGGGGTTGAAAACGCTCGATACTAGCCACTTGTGGAGAGCGGGGCAAACGGGCGCGAGTCGTTCCGTACCTGCTGCCGGCAGCAGGCGAGATTGCGCGCCGAGTCAATAGTTGAGCGATGCAGTCGGAAATGCGAAAATGGACCGCATGTTCAGCCGCCTTCGTGAAGATATCGCCGTCGTGTTCGAGCGCGACCCTGCCGCCCGGACGAAGTGGGAGGTATTGACCTGCTATCCGGGGCTGCATGCCCTCGTCTGGCACCGGGCGGTGCCGCACCGCCTCTGGGGTTTGGGCCTGCGCTGGCTAGCGCGCTGGCTGGCCCATTGGGGACGCTGGCTGACCGGCATCGAGATCCATCCGGGGGCGGTGATCGGGCGCCGTGTTTTCATAGACCATGGCATGGGCGTGGTGATCGGGGAAACGGCCGAGATCCGCGACGATTGCACGCTCTATCACGGCGTCACGCTCGGCGGGACCTCGTGGAATGCCGGCAAGCGCCATCCTACGTTGGGCAAGGGCGTCGTCATTGGCGCGGGGGCGAAGGTGCTCGGACCGATTTTCGTCGGCGATGGCGCCAAGATCGGCTCGAATGCCGTCGTCGTGCGCGACGTTCCCGCGGGCGCCACGGCCGTCGGCATCCCGGCGCGGATCCTGGTCGGCGGCGACGAGGTGCGCCGGGAAGTTCAGGCCGCGAAACTGGGATTCTCCGCGTATGCCATCGCGGCCGACATGAACGATCCGATGGTCCAGGCGATTCACCGGCTGATCGATCACGCCGCGACCATGGACGCCCGGCTGCAAACCCTGATAACCCAGCTTCAGCAGGGCGGGTTCGAATTCGGCGATGCGAAGGCAACCGCCGAGGGATTCGACCCGCAGCGGCTGAACCAGATGATCGAGTGAAGGCGATCGCGGCCGGCACCGGACCGTCGGCCGCTTGCCCCGCCGACACGCTGCCATGAAGACGCCGATCTACCTCGACTACGCGGCGACGACGCCCGTCGATCCGCGCGTCGCGCAGAAGATGATCCCGTATCTGACCGAGACCTTCGGCAATCCGGCGTCAAGCTCGCACGCGTTCGGCTGGGCCGCGAAGAAGGCCGTCGAGGAGGCGCGCGAGCAGGTCGCGGGGCTCGTGCATTGCGGCCCGGAGGAAATCGTCTGGACGTCCGGCGCGACCGAGTCGATCAACCTTGCGCTGAAGGGGGCCGCACACTCTTGCAAGGACAAGGGCAGGCACCTCGTCACCGTTCGAACCGAGCACAAGGCCACGCTCGACTCGATGCACGAACTCGAGCGCGAAGGCTACGCGGTGACGTGCCTGGATGTGTTGCCGGACGGGCTGCTCGACCTCGACGCGTTTGGTGCCGCGCTCCGGCCGGACACGATCGTCGT
Organism: Betaproteobacteria bacterium; assembly: GCA_031360485.1. Classification (GTDB taxonomy): domain Bacteria; phylum Pseudomonadota; class Gammaproteobacteria; order Burkholderiales; family Casimicrobiaceae; genus CAIWHR01. Next base: position 2,672 of record JANMBN010000505.1, read on the forward strand.
CTCGGTGATGGCCGTCAACAACGAAATAGGCGTCGTGCAGGACTTCGCGGCGATCGGGTCGATCTGCCGCGCACGGGGCATCGTCTTTCACGTGGACTCGGCGCAGGCGACCGGAAAGATTCCGCTGAACCTCGGCGAGGTCGAGGTCGATCTGATGTCGTTCACCGCGCACAAGACCTACGGGCCCAAGGGCGTGGGCGCGCTCTATGTGCGGCGCAAGCCGCGCGTGCGCATCGAGCCCCAGATGCACGGCGGCGGTCACGAGCGCGGAATGCGCTCCGGCACGCTGCCGACGCACCAGATCGTCGGGATCGGCGAGGCGTTCCGGATCGCGACCGTGGAGATGGCGGCCGAGAACGAGCGCATTCGCCTCCTGCGCGACCGGCTGTGGAACGGCCTTTCGGGCATCGGCGACGTGCATGCCAACGGCGACCCGTTGCGCCGCGTCGCGCACAACCTCAACGTCAGTTTCGGCGGCGTCGACGGCGAGCGCCTGATCGCGGCGATCAAGGACCTCGCCGTGTCGTCGGGATCGGCATGCACGTCGGCTTCGCTCGAGCCTTCGTACGTGCTGCGTGCGCTGGGGCGCAGCGACGAGCTCGCGCACGCGTCGATCCGATTCAGCATCGGCCGCTTCACGACCGCGGCCGAGATCGACTACGCGGTGGATCTGCTCGAGCGAAAAATCGGCGAGCTGCGCGAACTTACGCCGCTGCGGGAAAACGCGGGCGACGGCGCCGGGCCCGGCGCTGTCCGGCGCGCGGCGCGCTGAAGTTTCGGTTCGATCAGAGTCACGCGAACAGATTGAGGATCGCGTCGAGCCCGCAATGGTCGATCGCATGCGTCGCCTGCGCGCGCACGAGCGCCTTGGCGTGGTACGCGATCGACAGGTCGGCCGCTCGCAGCATCGGCAGGTCGTTGGCGCCGTCGCCGATCGCGATCACGATCCCCCCATCCGGCGCGTAGCGCGCGCGCATCGCCGACAGGCGCGCGGCCTTTGTCTCGCCATCGACGATCGGCGGCACGACTCGCCCGGTCAGCTTACCGCCCGCGATCTCGAGCGTGTTCGATGCCGTTTCGTCGAAGTGGAGCCGCGCCTTCAGCCGGTCCGTGAAGAATGTGAAGCCGCCCGAGACCAGCAGCGTCCGCGCGCCGACGTCCTTGAAGCCCGCGAGCATCCGCTCGGCCCCCGGCGAGAGTTCGAGGCGCTCCGCGTAGACGCGTTCCAGCGCGGCGACCGGCAGTCCCGCCAGCAGCGCGACGCGTCGCGCGAGGCTCTCGCCGAAGTCGATCTCGCCGCGCATCGCCGACGCCGTGATCGCGGCGACCTCCGGCTTGATGCCGACGATGTCGGCGATCTCGTCGATGCACTCGATCGTGATCAGCGTCGAGTCCATGTCCATGGCGACGACGCGGACGCGATCGCGCCGGAGGTCGGACGGAACGAATGCGCTGTCGATGCCGGACTTGGCGCACACTGCGGCGATCCCGGCGTGCGGTCTTGCGTGCGCCAGCCGGAAAGCCTGCTGCGTGCCGCCGTCGAGCACGCGGATGCCCTGCGCGTCGGCAAGCGTCGCAATGGCCGCAACGTCGTCGGCGCTGATCGCCGGCGCCTGGAGCACGAGATCCATCGTCGCGGCGTTCATGACGGACCCGGCGCCGGGCTGTTGCCGGCTGCCGCGATCACGCGCGCGGTTTTACGCGGCGCGCGCACTCCTGCGCACGATCGCGCGCCTCGGCGATGTCGGATCCGGTGGCGAGCGCGACACCCATGCGCCGCTTCTTGTACGCTTCCGGCTTGCCGAAAAGGCGCAGGTCCGATTCCGGGACGGCAAGCGCGTGCGCGACATCGTCGTAGCGGATGCCGCGGCCCTCGACGCCGCCGTAGATGACTGCCGAGGCGCCCGGCGCGCGAAGGCGCACGTCCACCGGCAATCCGAGGATGGCCCGGGCATGCAGCTCGAATTCGCTTTGCACCTGCGTGGCCATCGTCACCATTCCCGTATCGTGCGGTCGCGGGCTCACCTCCGAGAACCACACGGAGTCGCCCTTGACGAAGAGCTCGACGCCGAAAACCCCGCGGCCGCCCAATTCTGCGGTGATGCGCGACGCGATGTTCCGCGCGGCCGCGTGCGCCGCCGGCGACATCGGCTGCGGTTGCCACGATTCGACGTAATCGCCGTTGACCTGCACGTGGCCCACCGGCTCGCAAAAGCTCGTCTGCACTTCTCCCGCCGCGTCGTTGGCGCGAACCGTGAGCAGCGTGATCTCGTAGTCGAAATCGATGAAGCCTTCGACGATGACGCGGCCGCCGCGCACGCGCGCCGCGCTCTCCGCGTATTGCCACGCCGACGCGACGTCGGCTTTCGCGCGCACCACGGATTGGCCCTTGCCCGACGACGACATCACCGGCTTGACGACGCAGGGGTACCCGATCCCGGGCGTGGTTTCGATGGCCTCCGCCAGCGTCTCGAGGCTGTCGGCGAATCGGTACGGCGATGTCGGCAAGTCGAGATCCTCGGCCGCGAGACGGCGAATGCCCTCGCGGTTCATCGTCAGCTGAACCGCTCGCGCCGTGGGAATGACTTGCGCAATGCCGTCGCGCTCGATTTCGGCGAGCGCGTCGGTCGCGATCGCCTCGATCTCCGGCACGACGAGATGCGGGCGCTCCTGCTCGATCAGGCGGCGCAGCGCGACGCCGTCGGTCATCGCGATCACGTGGGCGCGATGCGCGACCTGGTGACCGGGGGCGTTGGCGTAGCGGTCGACGGCGACCACCTCGACGCCCAGGCGTTGCAGCGCAATGATGACTTCCTTGCCCAGTTCGCCGCTGCCCAAGAGCATGACCTTGGTCGCGGAGGCGGAAAGGGGGGTGCCGATATGCGTGGAAAGGGGATGGCGTCCGTCGGGCATGGTCTCAGACCGGAAGGGGGAAAGCTCGATTCTACGCGTGCCCGAGGCGTTTTGCTGCACCGCACCAAAATAGTCGGTTGATCCAACGCAAGGAACTGTTAATAAACGTCATTCTTTGGTATGGCGGACCGTGCGGCCGGCTCAACGCCCGGATTTTGGCGGGCGTGGCCGATCCGTTCGGGCGAGAGGCGCGCTGTACTTCGGCCGCGCCGGAGCCTGCGCCGGAGGGGCCGCGGGATCCTCCGCCAGCGTGAAATCGATCTTCGCGGTTTCGAGGTCGACGCGGGCGACCTTGATGCGGACGCGGCCGGCGAGCTGGAACACGCGGCCGCCGCGCTCGCCGATCATCGCGTGGCGCCCCGCATCGAAGTGGAAATAATCGCGGCCGAGCTCGGTCACGTGCACGAGACCGTCGATGTTGAGGCCGTCGAGCGTGACGAAGATGCCGAAGCTCGTGACGCCGCTGATCGTGCCGTCGAACGCCTCGCCCACCTTGTCCTGCATGAAATAGCATTTCAGCCAGTTCTCGACGTCGCGCGTCGCGTCGTCGGCGCGGCGCTCGGTGAGCGAGCAATGCACGCCGAGCTCCGCCCACGACATGCCCGCCGGCTTGTACTCCTGCTTTGCCAGCACCGCCTTGATCGCGCGGTGGACGAGCAGGTCGGGATAGCGCCGGATCGGCGAGGTGAAGTGCGCGTAGGCCTCGTAGGAAAGCCCGAAGTGGCCGACGTTGTCGGGACGGTAGCGCGCCTGCTGCAGCGAGCGCAGCAACACCGTCTGCAACAGCGCGTAGTCCGGGCGGTCCTTGATCTGCAGCAGCAGCCGCGCGTAGTCGGACGCCGTCGGTTCGTCGCCGCCCGGCAGCGAAAGCGCGCAGCTCGACAGGAAATCCCGGAGCGCGCCGAGCTTCTCGGGCGTCGGTCCCTCGTGCACGCGGTAGAGCGCCGGATGCTTGTGCTGGGCGAGGAATTCCGCCGTGCAGACGTTCGCGGCGAGCATGCACTCCTCGATCAGCTTGTGCGCGTCGTTGCGCACGACGGGCACGATGCGGACGATCTTGCCCTTGACGTCGAACTCCAGCTGCATCTCGACGCTTTCGAAATCGATCGCGCCCCGCTTTTCGCGGGCGCTCTTGAGCGCGTGGAACAATGCGTAGAGGTCGGTCAGCTGCGGCAGCAGCTCCCGGATTTCGCGCGGCGCTTCCTTCGGCTCGGATAGCCCGTTCCACACCTGCGTGTAGGTGAGCCGGGCGCGCGAATGCATCACGGCCGGATAGAAGCGGGACTTCCGGATCACCCCGTCGCCGGTCACCTCCATGTCGCAGACCATGCACAACCGGTCGACCTGCGGCTTGAGCGAGCAGAGTTCGTTGGAGAGCGCTTCCGGAAGCATCGGGATCACGCGGCGCGGAAAATAGACCGAGGTGCCGCGCTCGCGCCCGTCCCGGTCGAGCGGATCGCCGTCCTTCACGTAATGCGACACGTCGGCGATCGCGACGATCAGACGGAAGCCTTTCCCCATTTTCGCGCAGTACACGGCATCGTCGAAATCCTTCGCCGTTTCGCCGTCGATGGTGACGAGCGGCAGCGCGGTGATATCGACGCGGCCCGCGCGGTCGCGATCGGTGACTTCGGCGGGCAGCTTGCCGGCCTGCTTGCGCGCGGCGAGCGAGAATTCGTGCGGCAGATCGTGCTTGCGCAGCGCGATCTCGATTTCCATCCCGGGGTCCGTGTAGCCGCCCAGCACTTCGACGACGCGCGCCATCGCCTCCCGTTGCGGCGTGGGATGGGCAACGATGTCGACGACGACGACGTCCCCCGATCTCGCCTGGCCGCGGTCGTCCGGCGGCACCAGCAGATCCTGATTGATGCGGCGGTTTTCGGCGACGACGAAAGTGATGCCGCGCTCCTCGTAGAACCGGCCGACGACCGTGCGGTTCGCGCGCGCGAGCACGTCGACGATCTCGCCTTCGGGCCGGCCGCGCCGGTCGGTGCCGGAACGCCGCGCCGCCACGCGGTCGCCGTGGAGCACCTTGTGCATCTCGTTCGGGCTGAGGAACAGGTCCGCGCTTCCGTCGTCGGGAACGAGGAAGCCGAAGCCGTCCGGGTGCCCCTGCACGGTGCCGGTGACGAGGTCGAGCTTCGCGACGACGCAGAGCTCACCCTTGCGGTTCGTCAGCAGCTGGCCATCGCGCCGCATGGCGTCGATCCGGCCGAAGAACGCGTCCCGCGCGCGCTTGTCGACGGCCATTGCGCGCGCGAGCTCGGCGGGTGGCGCAGGCACTCCGGCCTCCTTCAGCGCCTCCAGGATCGCGACGCGGGACGGCAGCAGCGACGGATCGATGTCGTCGCGCCGGCGCGGCGAACGCTCGTCGGACTCCGCGGCCGCACCGGATCGCGTGCGGCGCGGAGCGCGCGTCTCGGAGGACGGGCCGGATTCCGCGGCGGACGCCGGCTTCGGCGCTTTCGAGCGAGGGGCGGGGCGCGCGGCGATCGTGCCCGCCGCTTTCGTCTTTGCGGAACGCGACTTCGGTGCAGCGGCTGCTTTTTTTGACAAGAGATGCTCTGAAACTTAGAATCGACGGTTGCAGTTGCCCAGGTGGCGGAATTGGTAGACGCACCAGGTTCAGGTCCTGGCGGTAGCAATACTGTGGGGGTTCGAGTCCCTTCCTGGGCACCATTGTAGCGTTGGGTCGAGCGCTGATTCCGCTATTTTTCGAGGCGCGACTTCAGGCGGTCCGGCCGCAGCGTGTCGTAGACTTCGAACGGCTGGTGGATCCACGGATTCTCGGCGAGGTAGTCGACGTAGTAGTCGGGCTCCACCGTCGAGCAGGCTTTCCACCAGAGCACGGCCGTCCTGCAACTCCGTATCACCGGCCAGCGCTCGGGCAGCGCCTTGGCCACCGCGGCCAGCGTGTGGCCCGAATCGACCATGTCGTCGACCAGCAGCACCCGCTCGCCCAGCCGCGGCGACGTCATCGTCATGTGCTCGGCGATGACGAGTTCGCCCCGAACCGTCCCGCCTTCGGCGGCGTACGAGTGCGTCGACAGGATCGCGAGCGGTGTCTCGAAGATTCGCGACAGCACGTCGCCGACGCGCATGCCGCCGCGCGCGATGCATATGATCTGGTTGAACTGGTAGCCTGATTCGTAGACGCCGAGCGCAAGGCGTTCGACGGCGGTGTTGTACTGGTCCCAGCTGACGTGAAGGCTCGCCATTCGATCTCCCCGGTGCGCGCGATTTTCGGGCCGCGCGTCAATGGAACGGATGATGCAGCAGAATGGTCTCGTCGCGGTCCGGCCCGGTCGACACCATCGCGATCGGCACTCCCGTGAGCGCCTCGATCCGCGCGAGATAGGCGCGCGCATTCGCCGGCAGCGCGTCGATCGTGCTGGCGCCGACCGTGCTTTCGCTCCATCCGGGCAACGACTCGTAGACGGGCACGCATTCGGCGACGGCGTCGGCGCCCGAGGGAAGCAGCGCAACCGGCCTGCCGTGCACCGTGTAGCCGGTGCAGATGCGGATCTCGCGCATGCCGTCGAGCACGTCGAGCTTCGTGATGCAGAGGCCCGTCACCCCATTCAACTGCAACGAGCGGAGAAGCGCCGGGATGTCGAGCCAGCCGCAGCGACGGGGCCGGCCGGTGACCGAGCCGAACTCGTTGCCACGCTTTGCGAGTCCCGCGCCCACGTCGTCGGTGAGTTCCGTCGGAAACGGGCCGGTCCCGACGCGGGTCGTGTACGCCTTCGTGATGCCGAGCACATAGTCGAGGAACTGCGGTCCGACGCCTGCGCCAGGCGCGGCGGCGCCGGCGAGGCAGTTCGACGACGTCACGTACGGATACGTGCCGTGATCGATGTCGAGCAGCGCGCCCTGAGCGCCCTCGAACAGCAGCGACTGCCCGCGCGTCCGCGCATCCTGCAGAAGCGCCGCGACGTCGGCCACCATCGGTTCCATCGCCGTTGCGAGCGCCAGCGTATCGTCGCGCGTCTTTGCAAACGGCACGGGATCGCGGTTGTAGTACTTCGTCAGAACGAAGTTGTGGAACTCGAGCAGCGGCTCCAGTTTCGCGGCGAAGCGGTCCGGGTAGAACAGGTCCTGCAACCGGATTGCCCGGCGCGCGATCTTGTCTTCGTACGCGGGTCCGATGCCGCGGCCCGTCGTGCCGATCTTGGCGTCGCCCATCGCTCCTTCGCGCGCCTGGTCGAGCGCGACGTGATACGGAAGGACCAGCGGGCACGCCGGCGAGATCTTCAGCCGTGAACGAACCGTTACGCCGGCGTTCTCGAGTTCGCCGATCTCCTGCAGCAAGGCGGAAGGCGACAGCACGACCCCGTTGCCGATGTAAACGGACACGCCCGGCCGGAGGATGCCCGACGGGATGAGCCGCAGCACGGTCTTCTTGCCGCCGATGACGAGCGTGTGTCCGGCATTGTGCCCGCCCTGAAACCGCACGACGCCCTGCGCGTGTTCCGTCAGCCAGTCGACGACTTTGCCCTTGCCTTCATCGCCCCATTGCGTGCCGATGACGACGACGTTCTTCCCCATGCGTCCTTCCCGCGGCCGGTGTCACGTTTCGATGCGGCGATCGGCGCTAGTTTCCGTGCGCCACGCCGAAATGCAAATACGACCCTGATTTTCGTTGAGTCAGCCTGACACGCCTTCGCGCGCAACGACCCCGGCGAGTTGCCGCAGGTCCAGCGTGAAGCCGGTGGCGGGTCGCGCCCGCCCGAACGCCTTGCCGACGCCGTCGTAGCGTCCGCCTCTGCCGATCGAGCCGGTCTCTCCGGCCGTGAACACCGAAAAGATCGCGCCGTTGTGATAATGGTAGCCGGTGAGATCGGCGAGATCGATGTGCAGCGCCTCGACCCGCGGCTCTCCCGATCGCGCAAGTGCCGCGAGCGCCGCCAGCGCGTTGCCGATCGCCGGCGTGTCGGGGAGCCTCGCGCGCGCCGCGGCCAGCACGTCTTCCGCCGGGCCGTACAGCGCCGGCAGCGCCGTCAGTGCGTCGCGCCACGCGGCGGGCAGCTTGGCGGTGAGTTCCCGCACGGCGGGCACGTCCTTCGCGCGAAGCGCCGCGAAGAGGTCGGAGTCCTCGACGTTGCCGCTGATGACGGCGCCGGCGGCGAGCGCGCGATAGACGCCGACGTGCCCCAGGTCGAGGTGCAAACCGCGAACGCCGGCCGCCGCGAGTGCCGAAAGTAGGAGACCCAGGACCTCGACATCGCCGGCAATACCCGGCTCGCCGAAGAGCTCGGCGCCGATCTGCATCACTTCGCGCGTTTTCGCGCTGCCGGTGACAACGGCGCGCAGCACGCTGCCCGCGTAGCAGAGGCGTGTGACGCCGGGCTCGTTCAGGAGGTGCGCGTCGATCCGCGCGACCTGGGGCGTGATGTCGGCGCGCACGCCGAGCATCCGGCCCGACAGCGGATCGACGACCTTGAACGTCTGCAATTCGAGGTCGCGACCCGTGCCCGTCAACAACGACTCGAGATGCTCGATCAGCGGCGGCTGGATGAGTCGATAGCCCTGCGCGCGGAAGTGATCGAGCAGCACCCGCCGCAGCGTCTCGGTGCGTTCCGCCTCGGCGGGGAGGACGTCCTCGACGTACTCTGGAAGTATCCAGTTACGCATTGCGCAGGAGCCAGAAGGCGACAAGACCGACTGCGATCGACACGAGGCCGATGAAGCGGAGCTGTCCGTCGCTCAAGGCGACGAGCCTGGCGAAGCTGTCGCGCCACAGCCGCGGGGCGAGCAACGGCAGCAATCCCTCGACGACCAACACCAGCGCAAATGCCGCCCACAGCGAATCCGGCACTCCGTCCCCCTCGCGCGCGACCGCGGCCGCACAACTACTTCGGCGTCTTCGCACCCTGGCCGCCCTGACTCTTCAGGTAACGGAAGAACTCGGAGCTGGGGTCGAGCACCATCACGTCGCTCTTGTTGCGGAACGTTGCCTTGTACGCCTCGAGACTGCGGTAGAACGCGTAGAACTCGGGGTTGGCGCCGTAAGCCTGCGCGTAGATCGCCGACGCCTTGGCATCGCCGTCGCCCTTGGTCTTCTGCGCCGTCTTGTACGCGTCGGCGAGGATCACGACGCGCTGGCGATCGGCGTCGGCGCGGATCTTCTCGGACTCCGCCTGGCCGAGCGAACGCAGCTCGTTGGCGACGCGCCGGCGCTCGGATTCCATCCGCGCGTACACGGGACCCGTCACGTCGGGCGGCAATTCGACGCGGCGGAGCCGGACATCGACGATCTCGACGCCGATCGTCTTGGCGTCGGCGTCGGCCTTCTGCCGCGTGGTCGTCATGATCTTGTCGCGCTCGGTGGAGATCGCCTCGTGCACGGTCCGCTTGTTGAATTCCTCGGCGAGATTGGCGCGCACCGTCTGCGAGAGACGGCGGCGCGCGACCTCCTCGTCGCCCTGCACGCTGATGTAGTATTGCTTGACGTCGGTGATCCGCCACAGGACGAAGAAGTCGACGAGCAGCGGCTTCTTCTCCGACGTCGTGATCCGGTCGGGCTCGGGGTTGTCCAGCAGCAGGATTCGCTTGTCGTAGAACTTGACGTTCTGCAACAGCGGCACTTTAGCGTAGAGACCGGCGTTCGGCAGCGTCTCGACGATCTCGCCCAGCTGAAACTTGATCGCGTACTGGCGCTGGTCGACCGTGTAGAGCGACTGCGACGCCACCAGCAGCAGCGCGACCACGAGCGCGAGAACGGGAATCGTGAATTTCATCGCGAATCCCCGCCGCGTTCGCGCGCGCGCAGCGCTTCCCTCGACCGGCCCGGGTCGAGCGTGACAGTCGGCTCGGTCGCGGGCGGCGTCGATTGCCGCGCGGCCGACGGATCGCCGGCGGCGGCGGGCGCGCCTGCCGCCGGAAGACTCTGCTGGATCAGCTTGTCGAGCGGCAGGTAGAGCAGGCTGCTGCTGCCGGCCTTCTGGTCGACCAGCACCTTGCTCGAATTGCCGACGACGGTCTGCATCATGTCGAGGTAGAGCCGCTCGCGCGTGACGCCCGGCGCCTTCGCGTACTCCACCTGTATCTGCCGGAAGCGCGATGCGTCGCCCTCGGCCCGTTGCGTGACCTCGGCCTGGTAGCCGTTGGCTTCCTCGATCAGGCGCGCCGCGTTGCCTCGGGCGCGCGGCACGACGTCGTTGGCGTAAGCCTGGCCTTCATTGCGGAACCGTTCGCGGTCCTGGCCGGCCTTCACCGCGTCGTCGAATGCCGCCTGCACCTTGTCGGGCGGCTGCACGCTCTGCAGTGTCACCTTCTGCACGTAGACACCCGTCTGGTAGCGGTCGAGCATCTCCTGCATCAGTTTTTCGGCCGACTTCGCGATCTGCTCGCGGCCCTCGTACAGCACGAAGTCCATCTTCGCCTTGCCGACGACCTCGCCCATCGCCGTCTGCGCGATGAACTGGACGATCAGGTCCGGCTTGCGAACGTTGAAGACGTTCGCTTCGGCATTCTTGAGGTTGTATTGGACGGCGAACTGGATGTCGATGATGTTCTCGTCGTCCGTCAGCATCAGCGCCTCGTTCTCCTTCTTGTTCTTGGGCGTGTTGCGATAGCCGACTTCGACCGTCCTCACCTGGGAGAAGTCGGCGAGCTCCTTCTCCTCGATGGGATAGGGCAGGTGCCAGCGCGCGCCGGGCTGCGTGGTCTCGGTGTACTTGCCGAAGCGCGTGACGACGCCGCGCCGGCCTTCGTCGACGATGTAGAACCCGCTCGCGAGCCAGACAACGAGCACGAGCGCGACCAGGATTCCGGCGCCGGAGAGCGGGATCCTCGAGCGGCTGCCGCCACCATCGCCGCCCGGAACCTCGTCGCCCCCGCCGCCCTTCCGGCCCAGGAGTTCGTTGATGCGGCGGTTGACGTTGCGCCAGATCTCGTCGAGATCGGGGGGGCCGCCGCTATTGCCTCGCTTGCCCCACTGCGGATCGTTCAGCGACATGGAGATTGACCGGGATCGGAAAAGCGTCTGTGGCGTCGCGCGTCACGCGTCGAGCGTGGGAACGACGCGGGTGTCGGAATGCGGGGCATCGGCCGGAAACCACTCGGCAAGCGCGGCGCGCAAATCTGCGCAACCGGCGCCTGTAACTGCGCTCAGGCGGACGGTCCGCAGTATACCAGACTCGTCGCGCGCGATTCCCGGTTCGAGGTTCGCGGCATCGATCTTGTTCATGACCCGAATCTGGGGCACGCGGTCGGCGCCGATCTCCTGCAGAACCGCGTCGACGGCGGCCGCCTGCTCGTCGCGGCACGGGTGGGCGGCGTCGATCACGTGGAGCAACAGGTCCGCCTGGGCGGCTTCGGCGAGCGTCGCGCGAAATGCGGCGACGAGATCGTGCGGCAGCTCGCGGATGAAGCCGACGGTGTCGGAAAGCACGATCGCCGCGGCGCCCGGCGCGTAGATCCGGCGCAGCGTCGTGTCGAGCGTGGCGAACAACTGGTCGGCGGCGTAGGCCTTGGCGCCGGTCAGGCGGTTGAACAGCGTCGACTTGCCGGCATTCGTATAGCCGACGAGCGCCACCGTGCGCACGGAGGCCCGGCGCCTCGTCCGGCCCTGCGTTGCCCGCTGCCGCTCGACATGCGTCAGGCGCTCCTTCAGCACCTTGACGCGCTCGCCCAGCAGGCGGCGGTCTGTTTCCAGCTGGGTTTCGCCCGGGCCGCGCAAACCGATGCCGCCCTTCTGCCGCTCGAGGTGGGTCCAGCCGCCGACGAGGCGCGTCATCTGGTGCCTGACCTGCGCGAGCTCGACCTGGAGCTTGCCTTCCGCGCTCCTCGCGCGCAGCGCGAAGATGTCGAGGATGAGGCTCGTCCGGTCGACAACACGGCATTCGAGCCCGCTCTCGAGGTTGCGCTGCTGCGCTCCCGTGAGCGGATGGTTGAAGATGACGAGGTCGGCGCCGGCTTCGCCGCGCTTCGACGCGATTTCCTCGACCTTGCCCTTGCCGGCGAAGGTCGCCGCGTCCGGGCGCTGCCTGCGGCCCGTGACCGTTCCGACGACGGTCGCGCCCGCCGATACCGCCAGCGCGTCCAGTTCGGCCATTCGTTCCACGGGATCGGCGTCGCCGAAATCGAGCGCGACGAGAAGCGCGCGGTCGCCGCCTTGCGGGCGTTCAAACATGCCGGATCAGGGGAAACGATGCCGGACCCGGGCGCGAGGCGTTCGTCGCCGCGCACGCGGCAACGCCAATCAGGGGCGGTTGTCCGGTCAAACTTCGGTATCGCCGGCAGGGACGTGATGCGGCATCGCGACGGACCGTGCCGGGACGACGGTGGAAATCGCGTGCTTGTACACCATCTGCGTGACCGTGTTCTTGAGCAGGACGACGTACTGGTCGAACGACTCGATCTGCCCCTGCAGCTTGATGCCGTTGACGAGGTAGATCGACACCGGAACGTGCTCTTTGCGCAGGGTGTTCAGAAACGGGTCTTGTAGCATTTGCCCTTTGTTGCTCATCGCATGCTCCGCGGTTGTTGTTGGACCGGCGCGTAACGGGGCGCCCTGTCGGTCGGTGCCCCGCCCGTCCAACATGGGGCCGAAAAACGGGGCATCAACGGCCGGGCCGGCGTTTCGGCGCGCTCGCGTACGGATTTGCGCCGGTCTTGAATTGTATCCTAAGGGGCGTCCCGCGGAGTTGGAACGCCTCGCTGAAGAAATGTTCCAGGTACCGCCGGTAGGTGGCCGGGATATGGGAGAGCGCCGACCCGTGGATGACGATCAGCGGCGGATTCTGGCCACCCTGATGCGCATAGCGGAGCTTGGGCCGGCCCATGCCCGCGCGGGGTGGCTGCTGGCGCATGACCGCGGCCGCGAGCGTCCGCGTGAGCTTCGGGGTCGAAAGCTTGGCCATCGCCGCCGCATAGGCGCCGTCCACCGAACGGAGCAGGCCCGGCACGCCGCGCCCGTCGCGGGCCGAGATGTAATGATGCCTGGCGAACGCGAGAAACGCCGCCTTGCGATCGAGGTCGCGCTTGACTTCGTCGCGGCGATCGACCGGGACGGCATCCCATTTGTTGACGGCGACGACGAGGGCGCGACCCGCCTCGAGGATGAACCCCGCGAGGTGCGCATCCTGCTCGGAGATTCCCTGCTCGGCGTCGAACAGCAGCACGACGACGTTCGCGTCCTCGATGGCCTGCATGGTCTTGATCACCGAAAATTTTTCGACCGCTTCCAGCACCTTGCCGCGGCGACGCACGCCGGCGGTGTCGATCAGCGTGTACTGGCGGCCGTTGCGCTCGAAATCGAGGTAGATCGAGTCGCGCGTCGTTCCCGGCTGGTCGAACGCGATCACGCGTTCCTCGCCCAGCAGCGTGTTGACCAGCGTCGACTTGCCGACATTGGGGCGCCCGATGATCGCGACCTTGATCGCCCCGGCGTCGGTCGCAGGATGGACCGCGCCGGCGTCGCCGGCTTCCGTGGGAACGAGCGACAGCGCGAGTTCGGCGACCGCGCTGACGTTGTCGCCGTGCGCCGAGGAAATCGGGTGCGGCTCCGCGAGCCCGAGCTCGTAGAATTCGTTCGCGGCGCGCTCGGGCGCCAGTCCTTCCGCCTTGTTGGCGGCGAGCACGACCGGCCGGCCGGACCGGCGCAGGAGATCCGCGATATTCCTGTCCTGCTCGGTGAGACCCTGGCGCGCATCGACGAGAAAGACGACGACATCGGCTTCGGCGATCGCCTGCCGCGTCTGCTTCGCCATCTCGTGGAGGATGCCGTCCTTCGCCACGGGTTCGAACCCGCCCGTGTCGACGACCAGGAACGGCCGGTCGCCCACGCGGCCGCGTCCGTAGTGACGGTCGCGCGTCAGGCCGGGAAAGTCGGCGACGAGCGCTGCGCGCGTCTTCGTCAGCCGGTTGAACAGCGTCGACTTGCCGACGTTGGGGCGCCCGACGAGGACTAGGGTGGGCAGCATGGGAAAGTAGGGTCAGAGACGACTTTTTTGCGCCGTCGATCAGGAACAAACGGTCTGCCAAAAGTCGTATCTGACCCTACTTTTTGGTTCAGCGCTCGCCGACGGAGACCAGAGTCCCGCCCGCGCTCTGCCAGATCGCGTTGGCACCGAGCTGCACCGGCTGGGCCGTCGCGGGAACGCCGTCGGTCGCGATGCGCCCGACGAGACTGCCGTCGCTGGGATCGAGAAGATGCAAGTATCCCTCGACGTCGACAACCGCGACGTGCTCGCCCAGGATCTGCGGGCCGCTGGGACGGCGTTGCGCGAGCTTGTCCTGCTTCCAGGCGGACGCGCCCGTCGCCTTGTCGAGCGCATGCACGGCGCCCTTGTCGTCGGTCACGTAGAGGTAGCGGGAGTCGACCGCGAGGCCGTCGAGGCTCGACAGATCGCGCGACCAGTTGAGCGTGCCGCGAAGGATCTCGAAGCACGCGACGCGGCCCTGGTATGCGACGGCACAGGCCTGTCGCTCCTCGATGAGCGGCAGCGAAGTCACGTCGGCAATGCGTTCTATTTCGGTCGCGCCTTTCGGCGTTGCGACGTTGCCTTCCCAGCCGACGTTGCCGGTGGCGAGGTCGAGCGCGACGAGCTTGCCGCCTGCCGTCCCCACGAACAGGCCGCCACGGCTGATCGTGCCGCCGGAGTAATTGCGGACGGTGAGTGGTGGGTTCGCACGCTGGTATACCCACTTGGTCTTGCCATCGGCGCCCGAGAGGCCGAACACCCGGCCGTCGCCGGACGCCACGACGACGATGCCCTCGGCGACCTTCGGGGGGCTCACGATCTCGCTCGTGACCTTGGCCTGCCAGAGCGGTTTGCCGTCCGGGGTGAACGCGAGCACGTCGCCCTTGTCGGTGCCGACGGCGACGAGCGTGGCATCGGCGCCGACCCCGGCCGAAAGACGTTTCCCCGACTCGATCCGCCAGACCGTCCGGCCGGTCGCCGGATCGACGCGCACGATCGTGCCGCTCGCGGCGGCGGCGTAGATCGCGTCGGGCGCAACGGCAGGGGCGAGCCCCGGCGTCGCCTTGCCGACGGGGACCTGCCACGCGATCTTCGCGCTGGCCGTGGCCTTGTTTTCGGGCAGCGGCCCGTGTTTCTTGCTGCTGGAGAACCAGCCGAACGAGGGTACCGGGATCGTCGGAATCCACGACGAGAGCGACGAGCAGCCCGAAACGGCCAGCGCGGCGGCCAGTGCGGCGGCCAGCCGCACGACGATTCGACGGATGCCGCGGGGCGCGAAATCGATCATTTGGATGCCGCGGGGACGCCTGCTGCCGGTGCCGCCGTTCCGGCAGCGGCTTCCGCGCCGGCGGCGACCGCGACCGGGCCACCCTGCGTGTCGAGTTTCAACTGCACGAAATTGCGGTAGGGACTCTTCGCATCGAGGTGCGCGAGCGCCGCCTGATAGGCCTTGCGCGCCTCCTCGGCGCGACCCGCCGCGGCGAGGATATCGCCGCGTGCGTCGTCGTAGATTCCGGCAAAGGATTCGCCATGCTTGGCATCGAGCGTGCGCAAGGCTGCATCGTACTGTTTTTCATCGAAGAGGATTGCCGCAAGACGCAGCCGCGCGATCGCTTTCAACTCGTCGTCGGCGTCCTTGTCGATGACGGAGGCGAGCTGCAACTTGGCGCCGGCCGCGTCGCCGGCCTCGAAGAGCAGCGCCGCCACGATCAGTGCCGCGCGCGGCGCGTATCCGGTGCCGCCGAACTTGTCGGCGAGCTGCGCCATCGCGTCCTTTGCCTTGGCGACGTCGTTGGCGCGGGCCGCCGTGCTGACCGCGTTGTAGAGGACCGAAGCCTGCTCCGCCTGGTGCTGCGACCACCACCGCCAGCCCTGCACGCCGAGGATGCCGAGGCACACGGCCAGGACCACGCCGGCGACGGTGTTGCCCCACTGCTTCCACCACGACTTGAGGTCTTCGAGTTGGTCCTGCTCTTCGAGATCGTAGACGGCCATTGCTGTTCCTTGTTTGAATTCTATCGTTCTTCGAGAGCCGTCCGGAGACCGGCGAAGGGAACGGTCTTCTGCTCGCCGGACTCGCGCAAAGGCTTGACGCTCACCGCATCGGCCGCGACTTCTTCCGCGCCGATGAGGAGAGCGTACCGCGCGCCCGACGCATCGGCCTTCTTCATCTGCGATTTGAAGCTGCCCCCGCCCGCATTGACGACGACGCTGCATCCGGCGTCACGCAACATTTCGCCGGCGCGCCACGCGAGCTCGGAAGCGGCGTCACCGTCGTGCACGACGTACGCGAGCGGCGTGCTGGCGCAAACCGCGCCGGCGTCCCGCATCAGCAGGATCATCCGCTCGACGCCGATCGCGAAACCGCATGCCGGGGTGGACTTCCCGCCGAGCTGCTCGAACAGCCCGTCGTAGCGCCCTCCGCCTGCGACCGTGCCCTGCGCACCGAGCCGGTCCGTAACCCACTCGAACACAGTCCTGTTGTAGTAATCGAGGCCGCGCACGAGTCGTGCGTCGATTTCATACGCGACGCCGCGATCCGCGAGCAGCCGCTGCAGGCCTTCGAAATGCCCGCGCGACGCGGTGCCGAGCCGCTCGGCGAGCTTGGGCGCGGCACGAATCAGCTCCTGCAAGCCCGGGGTCTTGGAGTCGAGGATGCGCAGCGGGTTCGTATGCAGCCGGCGCTTCGAATCGTCGTCCAGCAGATCCTGGTGACGCTCGAAATGCGCGACGAGATCCGCGCGGTGCGCGCGGCGCTCGTCCGCGTCGCCGATCGAGTTGACGGTGAGCCGGAGGCCGTCGGCGAGATCCAGCGCGCGCCATAGCCGCGCGAGCATCACGATCTGCTCGGCGTCGACGTCCGGACCCGCGAATCCGAGGGCCTCGGCGTCGAGCTGGTGAAACTGCCGGTAGCGGCCCTTCTGCGGGCGCTCGTGGCGGAACATCGGGCCGCCGGTCCAAACGCGCTGCGGCCTTTCGTACGTGAGCGAATGCTCGATCGCGGCGCGGACGATGCCCGCCGTCGCTTCCGGACGCAGCGTCAGGCTCTCGCCGTTCAACTTGTCCTCGAACGTGTACATCTCATGCTCGACGATGTCCGTGGCATCGCCGATGCCGCGGACGAATAGCGGGGTCGCCTCGACGATGGGGACGCGCAGATTCCGGTAGCCGTACTGCGCGAACACGGCGCGCGCCTCGTCTTCGAAACGCTCCCACAGCGCCGCTTCGTCGGGCAGCACGTCGTTCATGCCACGGACGGCGTTGATTGTCGATGCCATCGCAGCCTCAGGCGACCGGGGCGGTCATGGCAGCGTGAACCGGGCGACGTTCTGCCGCGTATGAGGGGCGAGGTCGACCGCCTGGCCCCTGTAGCGCACGCTGACATCGGTCGCATTGCCGATCACGATCTCGAGCGGCGGCTTCCCCGACACGGATTGGGCCGTGCCGCCGGGATTCATTCCGGACAGCAGGATCTGTCCATTCCGGTCCCGCACTTCGGTCCACGAGTAATCGCGAAACGCGAGCACCAGCGGTTGATCGACTGCCGCTGCATCGGCGGCGACGGCGGGCCCGGCGGCGGGAGTCAGCGCCGGCGGCGGGATATCGACGGGAGCGGCGGACTCGGCCGATGCCGGAGCGGACGACGCGGTCGGCGCCGTGGACGGGGCCGCGGCAGGCGGCGCAGAGAGTGACGTGTCGGGGGCGCCTGCGGCGAAGGGATTCTGCAGCGAGATGCCCGTTGCCTCGCGCTGCGTGGCGGCCGAGGCGGGACGCTCGATGCCGGCGGCCGGGTCCTTGCCGGGCGTCGCGCGGGATTCGCCCGGAGGCCGCAACCATTCGTAGAGGGCGGCGGCCGCGACGATGGCCGCGAGCGTCAGCGGTATCGCCCAGCGCGTCCAGCCCGACTTCGAATGTTCGTTCGTCGGCAGCTCGCCCATCGTCTGGGCGGTCTGCTGCAGCATCGGCGCCTCGAGCGTCGGCGCGGACGCGCCGGCCGGCAATGCGCCAAGTATCACCTCGGGATCGAGGTGGACGAGCCGCGCGTAGTTGCGGACGAAGCCGCGGACGAATGTCCTGCCCGGCAGGTGCGTATAGTCGCCTTCCTCGATCGCCTTCACCTGGCGCGGCGCGAGCTTCAGCTGCTGGGCAACGGCGTCGACCGACATTCCGGCGGCCTCGCGCGCGGCGCGGAGCAGCGCGCCCGCCATGCCCGGGGGCGGCAGCTCCGCGTCGTCGACGCTGGCGGCGATTTCGCGCTCGGTCACTCGCACACACCCGTCGCGATCGCCCTGGTCTCGGCCGAGTCCGGGAAACGGTTGCGCAACTGCGAAACATACGAGAGCTCGGCGCCGCGGTCGCCGGTCTTCTTTTCGATGCACATGGCGAGATAGAGCGCTTCGGGCGCCGGCGCCGGTTGCTGCGTCAGCCGCCGGGTCCAGCCGCGCGCCTCGTCGAGCTTCCCGGAGCGGTAAGCGATCAGCGCCAGGCCGTAGTTGGCGCCCGCGCTGTTGGGCGCGCCTCCCACCGCGCGTCGGAAAAACACTTCGGCGCCCGCCATGTCGCCGGCCGCGACGCTGCATCGGCCAGCGTTGACGAGCGCGATCTCCGGCGTCTTGTACAGCGGGTTGCGCAGCGCCAGCTCGAACTCGGGGATCGATTCGCGCGGGCGCCCGTTGCTGCACAGATACCAGCCCCAATTGTGGCGAATGTCGGAGTCCTGCGGCGCGAGCGCCAGCGCGCGCTGGAAGTTCTGTTCCGCCCTGGCGTTTTCGCCCAGCGTCGTGTAGACGAGCCCGTAGATGTTGTAGATGCGCGCGTTGTTCGGGTCGAGCTTCGCCGCCTCGTTGAGCTCTTCCAGCGCGACCTCCATCTGGCCGCGTTCGTAATAGCCGGCCCCCAGGTCGACGTGGAGCATCGCGCGGTCCTGCGGCGTCACCTCCTGCAGCTTGACCGTGGGGGGCGGCGGATCGGGCTGGCGCTGCGTGGGCGCCGTCGGCGCGGACGTGCAGGCGCCAAGGACAACGGCGAACGATGCCGCGAGACCGGCGATGGCGAGGCTTCGGCGCAGAAAATTCATGGTCACCTTCGTTGCGGTGCGAATCACCGGGCGGCCGGCGCGTTGGGCGCCGGATGGATCCGGACGTGGCGCTTGGAGCGGTCGTTCACCCGGCCGGCAAGCTGGCCGCATGCGGCCGCGATGTCGTCGCCACGCGTCTTGCGAATGGTCGTCACGTAACCTGCATCGATCAGCGTCTTTTGGAACGCCTCGATTCGCGACCTGGGGCTGGTGCCGAACTCCGCGCCCGGAAACGGGTTCCACGGAATCAGGTTGAATTTGCACGGCACGCCGCGGACGAGCTCCGCGACTTCGTGCGCGTGGCCGGTCGTGTCGTTGACGCCGTCGAGCATCACGTATTCGAACGTCACGAAATCGCGCGGCGCCCGCTCAAGGTAGCGAACGCTCGCCGCGAGCAGCAGGGCGAGCGGGTATTTCCGGTTGATCGGCACCAGGCGGTCGCGCAGCGCGTCGTTTCCCGCATGCAGCGAAACCGCGAGCGCCACCGGACAGTCGTCGCGGAGCCGGTCGATGGCGGGCACGATCCCCGACGTGGACAGCGTCACGCGCCGGCGCGAAAGTCCGTACGCGTTGTCGTCGAGGAACACCTTGAGCGCGGCCAGCACGTTCTCGTAATTGGCCAGCGGCTCTCCCATGCCCATCATCACGACGTTGGTGATCGGGGCTCGGCCGTGCTCGATCCATGGCGCGGTGACGCCGTCGGCCGCGAGCGCGCGATTCGCGTGCCACAGCTGTCCGACGATCTCGGCCGTCGTCAGGTTGCGGTTGAATCCCTGCTTGCCGGTCGAGCAGAACGCGCAGTCGAGCGCACACCCCGCCTGCGACGAGATGCACAGCGTGCCGCGGTCGTCCTCGGGGATGTAGACCATCTCGACCGCGTTGCCGCTGCTGGCGTCGAGAAGCCACTTGCGCGTGCCGTCGGAGGCCGTCGTGTCGCTGATCACGGCCGGCCCGCGGATCTCGGCACATCCCGCGAGCTTCTCCCGTAGCGATTTCGACAGGTCCGACATCGCCGCGATCTCGCCGGCGAGGCGCTGGTGGACCCAGCGCGAAACCTGCTTCGCGCGAAACGGCTTCTCGCCCAGTTCGGCGAGAAAGGCCGCGAGGCCCGCGGCATCGAGGTCGAGTAGGTTCGTCACGTCAGCGTCGGAAAAGGCCGGGAAGAACTCCAGCGACGGGCGGCATTCCGGGCACCGGTAACTGCGCGGGGTGCGCCATCGCCGCGGATCGCGTGTTACCGGCGGAAGATCGAGTGCGCCGGAAAGAAATAGGCGATTTCCACGCTTGCGGTCTCGGGCCCGTCGGAACCGTGGACGGCGTTCGCGTCGATGGATTTGGCGAAATCGGCGCGGATCGTTCCGGGAGCGGCTTTCCCCGGATCCGTGGCGCCCATGAGGTCGCGGTTCTTCGCGATCGCGTTCTCGCCCTCGAGCACCTGGATCATCACCGGTCCCGATATCATGAAATCGACCAGATCCTTGAAAAACGGCCGTTCGCGGTGGACGGCGTAAAAGCCCTCGGCCTCGGCACGCGACAGCCAGCGCATCTGGGCGGCGACGATCTTGAGGCCGTTTGTCTCGAAGCGCGAGTAGATCTTTCCGATGACGTTTCGCGCAACGGCATCCGGCTTGATGATCGAAAGGGTGCGTTCGACGGCCATGCTTGCGGCTCCGAGGGAATTAATGCAAGTTAACTCGAAATTATACCATGCATAGTCCTCTCTGTCCCCGGGTTCGGGACGCGCCCGCCACCGCCGGCGCACGCCGCTGCCCGCATCAGCGCGTCCGTGCCTTCGCCGGGCCCCGCCAGCGCGCGCCATGCGCGTCCACGCGGGCCCGGGACGGCACGGTTTCGGCAAGTGCTCGCCATGTCGCCGTCCTGCACGCGCATTCGGTCATCGTCGGGGGGCTGCCGGCGCGGGCCGTTCGCAGCGAAGAAAGCGGCCGCGCCCCATGACTGCGCTCGATTCGGGCCGACTCCACACGATTTCGCCGCGCGAAATCGTGATCTCCGGCCACGCGGTCAGCTTTCTCCCCTCGTACGGTGTGTAGTCGACGTTGTGGTGGAGCATCGCGTTGGTGATCTGCACGTCGAGCGCGTCGTTCCAGATCACCAGGTCGGCATCGGCCCCGACCGCGATCGTGCCCTTGCGCGGGTAAAGGCCGTACATTTTGGCGACGTTGGTCGATGTCAGCGCGACGAACCGGTTGATGTCGATGCGGCCTTTCAGCACGCCTTCGGAAAAGAGCAGCGGAAGCCGGGTCTCGAGGCCGGGGATGCCGTTCGGAACCTTGTTGAAGGCGGCGCCGACTCCCGCGACGCGCTTCCCGTCGGGGCCGTCGTAACGGAAAGGAGCGTGGTCCGACGAGAACACCTGAAACACGCCATTCTCCAGGCCATCCCAGATCGCCTGCTGGTTGGCCTCGTCGCGCGGGGGAGGGCTGCAGATGCATTTTGCGCCGGCGAAACCGTCCGCCGCGAGATCCTCGCCGGTGAGAAACAGATATTGCGGGCAGGTCTCGCCGTAGACGCGCAGTCCGCGCCCCTGCGCCCAGCGAATCTGCTCGACCGCCTCGCGGCCGGAGACGTGGACGATCAGCACCGGCAGGTCGACCAGCTCGCCGAAGGCGATCGCGCGATGCGTCGCCTCGCGCTCGACCAGCATGGGCCGCGCCGCGGCGTGGAACTTCGGCGCGGTGTGGCCGGCGGCCAGCAATTGCTCCGTCAGCCACGCGATGCAGTCCGTGTTCTCGGCGTGGATCATGACCAGGGCGCCTTCGCGCCGCGCCACCGCAAGCACCTCGAGGATCTGCCGGTCGTCGAGCTTGAGGTCGTCGTAGGTCATGTAGATCTTGAACGACGTATAGCCCTGCGCAATCAATTGCGGCAGCTCGCTCTCGAGCACCTCCGGCGTCGGATCGGTGACGATCAGGTGGAACGCGTAGTCGATCACCGCCTTTCCGTCGGCGCGCCGATGGTAATCGTCGACGGCCGCGACCAGCGATTGCCCTTTGAGCTGGCACGCGAACGGGATCACCGTGGTCGTCCCGCCGCACGCGGCGGAAAGGGTTCCCGTGTGGAAATCGTCCGCCATCTTCGAGCCGTCGGTCATCGGCTGGTCGAGGTGGCAATGGCCGTCGACACCGCCGGGCAGCACCCAGCGGCCGCCGGCGTCGATGTCTTGCGCGCCGCGATCGAGATCCCGCGCCAGCGCCGCGACGCGGCCATCGGTGACGCCGATATCGCACTCGAACACGTCGGACGCCGTCGCGACGCGCGCGTTGCGGACGACGAGTTCGAACCCATTCATCAGGACACCTCGCGAAAGAGCCGGCCCCAGCCTTCGATGCGCCGCGGATCGGCTCCGGCGAGCTTCAGCGACTTCCATACGACCGTCGCAATCGTGTCGTAGATCGGAATGCCGGTTTCGGTCTCGAGCTCGTCGACCAGCGGCGCGCCGCGCAGGCCGGTGCAGAAGATGGTGATGGCTTGCGGGCTCTCCCTGGCGACTTCGCGCACCATCCGGCGAATTTCGTCGGCGCCGACTTCGGAAAAGGAAAAATTATCCTGCTTGCGCAGATGGCGTTCGGCTACGCATTCGAACCCGGATGCCGCGTAATTCCTGACAATGGCAGCCTGTACGTCGTCGAGGTACGGCGTGACGAGCCCAAAGCGCTTCACGCCGGTGAGCCGGAAGATTTCATTCAACGCCAGCACCGATGTGCAGGCCGGAATTCCCGTCGCGTCGGTGATGCGCCGGCAAAGCCGCTCGTCGGCCTCGAAGCCGAGCCACCCCGACGATGTGCCGTTCCAGCCGATGACCTTGACCTTGGCGTGGGACAGCAGGTCGGCCGCGCGCAGGATTTCACCGTCGTCGAACTGACCGAGCGCCCGGTCGGACAGCGCGATTTCGGTGACCCGGAAACGGCCGAAATGCGCGCTCGCTTCGGGCACGCCGGCGATCATCGCGGTGGTCACCGGCTCGAGTGTGGTGTTGGAGGAGGGCGTCAGCATCCCCAGCAGAATTCGGTTCGGCATGGTGGTCGGCTATCGTGTGAGGATTCGAGTTGGCGGGGTCCCTGCGACACGGCGGACTGTTCGCCGCGGGCTGTCGCGTTGCGGCCGGGGTGTCGATTCAGCCGAACGACACGCGGGGCAGCCACAGCGCGAGATTCGGAAACAGCCACAACAACAGCACCAGCAGCAGCATCATGAAAAGGAACGGAAGCGTCCCCACGATGACGTCGGTGATCAGCCCTTCCTTGCGGATGCCCTGCACCACATACAGGTTCATTCCCACTGGCGGCGTGATCAGCGCCAGCTCCGCCATCACGACGAGGAAAATGCCGAACCACACCGGGTCGATTCCCAGCGCGACCACCAGCGGAAACACGATCGGGATCGTGCCGATGATCATTGCCAGCGCGTCGAGGAAGCAGCCGAGAATCAGGTAGAAGACCGTCAGGATGAGGATCATCTGGCCCTGCGAGGCGCCGAGCTTGCTGACAAAATCGGCGAGCGCCTGCGGCACACCCATGAGCCCCAGGACGAAATTGAGATAGAACGCCGCGGCGGCGATCAGCATGATCATCGCCGTGACCGAGACGGTGGTGACGAAGCACTCGTGCAGCATCTTGACGCTGACCTTGCGGTACGCCGCACACAGGATCAGCGACATGACGACACCGAGCGCGGCGGACTCGGTGGGCGTTGCCCAGCCGAGGTAAATGCTGCCCATGACCACGATGAAGATCACCGTGGGCGGCAGCAGGTCGATGAGGCGCAGCAGCCGGTCGCGCAGCGGCGCCGGTGCCGCCACGGCGCCGGCAAGCGCCGGCTTCCACCAGCAGGCGACGACGATCACGGCCATGAACAGCGCGGTGAGCAGCAGTCCCGGTATCACTCCCGCCGCGTACAGGCGGCCGACCGAGGTGTTGGTCATCGCGCCGTAGATGATCATGTTGATCGACGGCGGGATCAGGATGCCGAGCGTCGCGCCGGCGGCGATCGAACCGAGCACGAGCCGCGGATCGTAGTTGCGGCCCTTGAACGCCGGGATGGCGACGGTGCCGATGGTCGCCGCGGTGGCCACCGACGAACCCGATACCGCGGCGAACATCGCCGAGGCCCCGATGTTGGTGTGCAACAACCCCCCCGGCAATGGATTCAACCAGTCCGAGAGCGACCGGTACATGCGGTCGGTGAAGCCCCCGCGCACCAGCAGTTCGCCCAGCAGTACGAACAGCGGAATCGCCACCAGCACGAAATTGTTGGTCGCGCCCCAGTACTGCGTGCCGAATTCCAGCGTGGCGGGCCAGCCGAGATAGAAGATCGCGCCGAGCATGCTGATGGCAAACATGACGAACGCCACGTGCAGGCCCAGCGCCATCAGTCCGACGAGGAGAAAGAAACCGGTCGCGGCGGCGGTCATCGTGATCATGGGCGGGCCCCTTCGTCGATCTGCGCGTCGCGCTCGGCGCGGGCGGTCAGCTCGGCCTCGAGCTCATCCTGCGCGCTCTGCGGCCCGTAGTGGCGGTTGAGCTCGGGGCGACCGCGGAAGTAAAGTGCCAGCGCATGCACTGCGTACGCGAGCGAAATCAGCGCGAACAGCGAGAGTCCGGTCAGCCAGAGAACCTGCGGCTGCCACAACGGGGTCTGCAGCGGGTTGGTGGCGACGCTCTGGAACTCGATCGATTCGCGCAGGACGGCCAGACCGCGCCACGTGGCGTAACACGCGAAGACGGCCATCGACACCATCGCAACCGTGTTCAGCGCGCGCTGCCAGCCGATCGGCATGCGCACCAGGAACACGTCGACGCGGGTGTGGCCGCGCATCGCCATCGTGAACGACGCGCCGATGGCCGCGGTGATGGCGAGCACATAGCCGCCGATGTCGTCGATCCCCTGGAACGAGAACCCGAACAGCTTGCGGCCCAGGATCTCGTAGGCGACGGCGAACGAGTAGATCAGCACCGCCCAGCCGCAGACGATCGCGGCCCAGCGCGCGACGGGCTCGACCACCCGGCTGATGGGGTTGTCCATGGTTTTCCCTTTTGTGATTCGCCGGCCGTGATCGCCGGCCGCGGCCTGCAGT
>JANMBN010000055.1:0-3456 GCA_031360485.1 Betaproteobacteria bacterium
GTATCCGGACATCCGCCCGCTCGAGCTGGCGCTGCCGATCTCGTCCGCGTTCGCGCGCGCGCTCGACGCCGCGAGGAGCGCGGGTTGGGAAATCGATGCGGCCGACGCGGCAAGCGGCCGCATCGAGGCGACGGCCACAACACCCTGGTTCGGCTTCCGCGACGACGTCGTGATACGGGTGGCGCCGGCGACCGCGGGCAGCAGGATCGACGTCCGTTCGGTGTCGCGCGTGGGCAAGAGCGACCTGGGGACCAACGCAAGCCGTGTCCGTGCCTACCTCTCCAGGCTCGCCAATGCGCGATAACCCCGTGAAAAGCAGCCTCGCGTCGGGTGGTTGCGCGTTCGGCGCGATGATCTTCGAGTTCTTCTCGCCCGGCCTCCCGCAGATCTGCAAAAACGCCGGTGCCGAGTTCGTGCTGTTCGACATGGAGCACACCGGGCTGGGATTCGAGACGCTCAAGACGCAGTTTTCGCTTTGCCGCGGCCTCGGCATCGTGCCGATGGTGCGCGTGCCCCGTGGCGAATATCACTTCATCGCGCGCGCGCTCGATGTCGGCGCGATGGGCGTGATGGTGCCGATGGTCGGCACCGCCGAGGAAGCGGCGCACATCGTGGCCTGCACGCGTTACCCGCCGCAGGGCCGTCGCGGCGCTGCGTTCGGGTTCGCGCACGACGACTACGAGGGCGGCGATGTCGTGGCGAAAATTGCGGCGCTGCACGCGCGCACGATGGTCATTCCCCAGATCGAGACCGTCGAGGGCCTCGCCAACGTGGAGGCCATCGCCGCGGTGCCGGGCGTCGACGCGCTATGGCTGGGGCACTTCGATCTCACCAACTTCATGGGCATTCCGGGGGAGTTCAAGCATCCGGACTTCCTTGCGGGCGTCGACCGCATCGTCGCCGCGTGCGAGGCGCGCGGAAAGGCCGCGGCGTTCATCGCCACCGACGACGATTGGGCACGCGACTACGTGGCCAGGGGATTCCGCCTGATGGCCTATGGCCTCGACCAGATGATGCTGCAGCGCGCGTTGGGCGACGGTTTGAGCATCATGCGCAACGCAGCCAAGACCCGGCGCGATCGGCCATGACCTCGAAGCGTCGCGTCGGCCTCACCCGGGACATCCTCGATTCGCGGGGCGAACCGGCGTTCGGC
Source organism: Betaproteobacteria bacterium (assembly GCA_031360485.1). Lineage (GTDB taxonomy): Bacteria > Pseudomonadota > Gammaproteobacteria > Burkholderiales > Casimicrobiaceae > CAIWHR01. Next base: position 1,154 of record JANMBN010000055.1, read on the forward strand.
AAGGCGGCGCTCGACATTCTCGACCGCGCGCCCGGCATCGAATGGGAGTATCTGCCCGAGATCGTTCCGGAAATCACCCCGGATCATGCGGCGCGTTACGACGCCATCTACGTAAATCTCCCGCGTGTTCGGGACTCCGCAGTGGCGCGCGGCGATTGCCGTCTGCGGGTCGTGGCGCGCCACGGGGTCGGCTACGATTCGGTCGACGTCCCGGCAATGACGCGCGCCGGCGTCATCGTCACGCATACGCCAAGCTCGATGCCACGCCCGGTGGCGACCATCGCCTTGACGTTCATGCTGGCGCTGGCGGGCCGTCTGGTCCTCAAGGATCGCCTCACCCGCACGGGCCGCTGGCACGAGCGCATGGACAACATGGGCATGGGCCTGACCGGGCGCACGCTCGGCGTCGTCGGCGCGGGCCGCATCGGCAAGGAACTTCTGCGCATGGCGCGCGCGTTCGACCTGAAGCTTGTCGCAGCCGACCCGTACGTCAACGCGATCGAACTCGGCTATCTCGGCGCGCGCAAGGTGGATCTCGACACGGCGATGCGCGAGTCGGATTTCGTCGTCGTCTGCTGCCTTCTCAACGACGAGACACGCCATCTCGTGGGCGCGCCGCAGTTCGCGCGGATGAAGCCGACCGCCTATTTCATCAACGTTGCGCGCGGACCGATCGTCGACGAGGCCGCGTTGGTCGAGGCCCTGCGCGCCGGGCGGATCGCCGGAGCGGCGGTCGACGTGTTCGAGCAGGAACCGGTCGCTCCCGACAACCCGCTTCTCGCGATGGACAACGTCATCGTCACGCCACACTCGCTTTGCTGGACCGACGAGTGCTTTCACAACATGGCCGCGACCGGGCTCACGAGCATCGTCGATGCGCTCGCCGGGCGCCAACCCGAATTCGTCGTGAACCGGGAGGTCCTGGACCATCCGCGGGTTCGTGAAAAGTAGGGTCAGACACGACTTCATTGCGTCCCCGGCGCGTGAAAAGTAGGAAAAGTAGGGTCAGAGACGACTTCATGGCGTCCCCGGCGAGGAGCATCCCTTCTGCCAAAAGTCGTCTCTGACCCTATTTTTCGCCGACGACGTCGGCCCCCTTCGGCGGAACGAACCGGAACTGACCCGCATCCTGCTGCGAATTGCGCTCGAAGCTGCCGAAGGTCAGCGTCGTCACGTTGCCGAACGTGTCCTTCAGCTCCATCGTGCGCGGCGCGTTGTCGGCAAAACCGATGCGCACGCGTTCGAAGCCGGTGTCCGGGGACCTTGGTTTCGCCTCGACGTATTCGAGACCGTCGCTGCTGCCCGCGTCGGCGAGGTCGAAATTCCGCTCGAGCGCGCTGTCGCCCGCGAGCAGCGCGGCGGGCGTCGAGCCCAGGGCCAGGTCGAGCTTGCGAACGATGACCTGGTTGAGATCGCGATCGTAGACCCAGAGCCTCTCGCCATCGCCGACGATCAGTTGCTCGAACGGCGTCGTGTACGTCCAGCGAAACTTTCCCGGGCGCTGGAACGCGAACGTCCCCGTCGATTCCCGCGCGCCCTGCTGCGACTTGCCGACGACGGCTTGCCGGAACGTCACCTTGCCGCTCTTCGTCGTCGCGTGGAACGATTTCAGCTGCTCGAGTCCGCCGGCATGCGCCACGGTCGCGCCGGCCAGCGCCAGGACCGCGAACATCGCCGCGCCGGCTCGCCTCACGCGCCGTCGGCCCTGCCCGCAGGCACCAGCACATCGCGATTGCCGTTGGTCTGCATCGGCGTCACGAGGCCCGCGCGTTCCATCTGCTCGATCAGCCGCGCGGCACGGTTGTAGCCGATCCGCAGGTGGCGCTGGACGAGCGAGATCGACGGGCGCCGGGTCTGCAGGACCAGGGCGACAGCCTGGTCGTACATCGGGTCGGACTCCGCGTCCGCGCCTTCGATGCTGATGTTTTCCTCGCCGCTGCCGTTCGCGCCGCCTTCGAGAATGCCTTCGAGATACTGCGGCCCGCCCTGGGCTTTCAGGTGCTCGACGACCTTGTGCACCTCGGCATCCGACACGAAGGCGCCGTGCACCCGCAGCGGATAGCCGACGCCCGGAGGCTGGAACAGCATGTCGCCCTGGCCCAGCAGCGTTTCGGCCCCCATGTGGTCGAGGATCGTCCGCGAGTCGACCTTGCTCGCCACCTGGAACGCGATCCGCGACGGGATGTTGGCCTTGATGAGCCCGGTGATCACGTCGACCGACGGCCGCTGCGTCGCGAGGATCAGATGGATGCCCGCCGCGCGCGCCTTCTGCGCGATGCGCGCAATCAGCTCCTCAATCTTCT
>JANMBN010000059.1:0-26781 GCA_031360485.1 Betaproteobacteria bacterium
GCCGCAGTACCTCGCCGACATGATCGCGTGGGGCGCTTTCGGTGCTCGGACGACGGAGAGCCAGGTGCATCGTGATCTCGCATCGGGTCTCTCGTGCCCGGTCGGTTTCAAGAACGGCACCAATGGCGACGTGAAGATCGCCGTCGATGCGATCAAGGCCGCGTCGGCGCCGCACCATTTCCTCTCGGTCACCAAGGGAGGCCACTCGGCGATCGTGCACACGGCGGGCAACGAGGATTGCCACATCATCCTGCGCGGCGGAAAGTCCCCCAATTACGATGCCGCGAGCGTCGAGTCGACGTGCAAGGAGCTGGCGGCGGCCGGCCTCGCGGCGAAACTGATGATCGACTGCTCGCACGCCAACAGCCAGCGCCGGCACGAACGCCAGGCGGACGTCGCGCGCGACATCGCCACGCAGATCGCCGGCGGCGACGACCGCATTTGCGGCGTGATGATCGAGAGCCACCTCAATGCCGGCCGGCAGGATCTGGTGCCAGGCCAGCCGCTCCAGTACGGCGTATCGATCACCGATCCGTGCATCGGCTGGGACATGACCGTCGAGGTGCTCAAGACCCTGGCCGACGCGGTGCGCGCGCGCCGCTTGAAGCACGCCGACGACGCGTAGTGAATGCGTCGCGCGGGCGCGGGCCCGCCGCAACGCCCCTGGAACGGGCGGGTCCAGTGCCCACGGAAATCGAACTCAAGCTCGCGCTCGACCTGACTGCCACCTCCGCTCTGGTGCGCCATCCGGCCGTGCAGGCGTTGCGTCGCGGCCGCGCGCGGACGGAGCACCTCGTAAGCAGCTACTACGACACGGCCGGTTCGACGCTCGCGCGCGCGGGCGTCGCGCTCCGCGTGCGGCGCGTCGGCAAGCGCTGGGTGCAGACCCTCAAGGGTCCGCCCGAACCGGATGCGGGCGCCGGCCTCCATGCGCGCGCCGAATTCGAATGGCCGCTGGCCCGTTCCGCGCTCGACCTCGAGCCTCTTTCCGCGACGCCCTGGCGCAAGCTGATCGACAAGGCGGCAAAGCGGGGCGGGCTCGCGCGCTGCTTCACCACCGATTTCGAGCGGCGGACGATCCCGCTCGGCTTTCCCGACGGCACGCGCGCCGAGCTTTGCATAGACCAGGGCAAGATACATGCGCTCGTCGACGGTCGGACGCGGCGCGCGGCCATCGCGGAAATCGAAATCGAACTCGAATCCGGTGCTGCCGCCAACCTGTTCGACCTCGCGCTCCGGCTGGCCGAGGACCTTCCTGTCCGGGTTTTGACGGCCAGCAAGGCCGAGCGGGGACACGCGCTCGTGCGCGGCGAACGCGATATCGTCGGCGCTCCGGTCAAGGCGCACCGCGTCGCGCTGGCCGGCGATGCCACCACGTCCGCGGCGCTGTTGACGCTGGTGCGCGAATGCCTGCAGCAGATCGCCGCCAACGCACCCGGGCTCCTCGACGACAACGACCCCGAGTGGATTCACCAGATGCGAATCGGAACGCGGCGCCTGCGCTCCTGCCTTTCCCTCGTCCGGCCCTTCGCCTCCTCGGTCGCCCTCGACGACCTCTTCGCCGAGACCCGGTGGCTGGCGGACGTGCTCGGATCGGCGCGGGACTGGGACGTGTTCGTGCGCGAAACGCTCCCGCCCCTTGCTGCCGGAGTTGCGCAGGATGCCGCGACGGCCGCCGGCCTCAGGCGCCTGCGCGCCCGCGCCGACGCGCGCCGCCGCGTCGCGCGGGCATCCGCCCGGAGTGCCGTGCGATCGGCCCGTTTTCAGCGTCTGCTGCTCTCCGGCGGACTTCTCTGCGCGACGCGTTTCGGCGCCGGCCGTCCGGCGGTCGGCAGCGAACAGGCGGAGGTGCTCGATGGCCGCGCCGACACGTTTGCGGCCGCGCTGCTGGCGCGCCGCCGACGCAAGCTTGACCGGCGCGCCGCATCGCTCGTGCGCGCGTCGCCCGAGGAGCGTCACGCGGCCCGGATCGCCGCCAAGCGCCTTCGCTACGTTGCCGAGTTCTTCGCCCCGCTCTTTCCGAAAAAGCGCGGCAAGGCGTATCTCGAGGCGCTGGCCGCCATGCAGGACGTGCTCGGGCGCATCAACGACGCGACGACGGCGCTGCGCCTCGCGAGCGAATCCGGCGGCGCGAAGGACGACTCGGCCGCGGGCGCGCTTCGCGGCTGGGTCGCGGCGCATGCGGCGGCGCTGGAACCGGAACTCGCATCGGTCTCGCGTCGCTTTGCCGGCGCGAAGCCGTTCTGGACGCGAAGCTAGGAGTTCCGCGATGCTCGAATCTGCCGAGATCGGCCACCGGATATCGAAACAGGTCTACGCGCGCGAGGAGCCGAAGCTGCGCGAGGCGCTCCTGAACGCGCAATGGGACCTGAGCCAGTCGAAGCGCGGACCCGTGCTGCTGATCATCTCGGGCGTCGGAGCGGGTGGCCGCGGCGAGACGGCGAACAAGCTGACCGAGTGGATGGACCCGCGGCATATCCGGGTCGTCGCCTTCGGCCCGCCCACCGGCGACGAGGTCGTGCGCCCGATCGCCTGGCGATACTGGCGCGCGTTGCCGGCGGCGGGCAGGGTCGGCATCTTCATGAATGCCTGGTACAACGAGGCGCTCGCCGCGCGGCTTCGCGGTGAGGCAGGCGACGAGCAACTGCAGCTTCGGCTGGAAGCGGTCCGGCACCACGAGCGCATGCTGGTCGACGAGCGAATCGTCCTGCTCAAATTCTGGGTCCACCTGTCGAAGAAGGATCAGCAGGAGCGCCTCGAGAAGCTGGAAAGGGACTCGCGCACCCGCTGGCGGGTCACGCGCCGCGACTGGGATGCCTGGCGCCGGTACAGCAAGTCGCACGATCTCTGGGAACTCGTGTTGCGGGAAACCTCGACCGGCGAGGCCCCATGGTACGTGGTCGAGGGGACCGACGAACGTTACCGGAACCTGACGGTCGGCAAGATCCTGCTCGACGCGATGCAGCGGACGCTCGCCGCGACGCGGCCGCGGGCGCCGGCGCATGCCGTCGCGCCCGTGGCGCCGTCGGTGATCGACAACGTGAAGCTGATCCGCGAGCTCGATCTTTCGAAGGCGCTGCCGGAGAAATCCTATGAGCGCGACCTCGATAAATTCCAGGGGAAGCTCGCGAAGCTCGCCCGGAATCGCCGATTCGCCGACCGTTCGCTGATCCTCGCCTTCGAGGGCGCCGACGCCGCCGGCAAAGGGGGCGCCATTCGTCGCGTCACCGCGGCGCTCGACGCGCGCCAGTATGTAACCGTGCCGGTGGCGGCCCCCACCGACGAGGAGCGCACGCATCCCTATCTGTGGCGATTCTGGCGGCAGGTGCCGCCCTGCGGCGGGATCGCGATCTTCGATCGCTCGTGGTACGGGCGCGTCCTGGTCGAGCGCGTCGAGGGCTACTGCAGCGTCGCCGACTGGATGCGCGCCTACGACGAGATCAACCAGTTCGAGGAGCAGCTCGCGGACGGCGGCGCGATCGTCGTGAAATTCTGGCTGCAGATCAGCAAGGCCGAGCAGCTGCGACGGTTCAGGGCGCGCGAGAAGGTCGCGTTCAAGCAGTTCAAGATCGCCGAAGACGACTGGCGGAACCGCAAGAAGTGGAGCGACTACGAGAAGGCCGTGTGCGACATGGTCGACCGGACGAGCACGGAGATCGCGCCGTGGACGCTGGTCGAGGCGGAGGACAAGAACTACGCGCGCGTCAAGATCCTCAGGACCATCGTCAAGCGGATCGAGGCGGCGCTTGACTGACGCCGCCGCCACCACCCTTCCGCCGCACGGCGAGCGCCTTGCCTCGGTGCCGCCGTACGCCGCGCCCGCGTGGCTTCCCGGAGGGCACGCGCAGACGATCTGGCCGTACCTGTTGCCACGGCCTGCCGTGCATTTCCGCCGCGAACGGGTCGACGCGCCGGATGGCGACTTCTGGGATTTCGACTGGATCGACGCGTCGACGCACGCACGGGGCGATACACCGCTGGTCGTACTTTTCCACGGCCTCGAAGGCGGCTCGGAATCGCATTACGCGAGAACGCTGATGGCGGCGATCGAAGCGCACGGCTGGCGCGGCGTCATACCGCATTTTCGCGGCTGCGGCGGCGAGCCCAACCGGCTGCCGCGCGCCTACCACTCAGGCGATCACGAGGAACTGGGCGCGCTGCTCGCGGCGGTCCGCGCCCGCATCCCGGCGGAAACCGTCGTCTACGCCGTCGGCGTTTCGGTCGGCGGCAGCGTGCTCCTCAACTGGCTCGGTCGCGCCGGCGCCGACGGCGCGCGCAGCATCGCCGCGGCAGCCGCGGTGTCGACGCCGCTCGACCTCGCGAGTGCCGGCATTGCGATCGGCAAGGGCTTCAACCGAATCTACACGCGCAATTTCCTGAGCACGCTGATACCGAAAAGCCTGGCGATGGCGAAGCGCTTTCCCGGATTGCTCGACCCGGCGAGGATCCGGCGCGCACGCACGATGTACGATTTCGACGATGCCGTGACGGCATTGCTCCACGGCTTCGCCGGCGCGGCGGATTATTGGGGGCGGGCGTCGTGCAAACCCTGGCTCGCCGGCGTGGCCGTTCCCACACTGGTATTGAATGCCAGGAACGACCCGTTCGTCCCGTGTGAATCGCTGCCGGGCGTGCGCGACGTGAGCCGCGACGTGCTGCTGCTGCAGCCGGACGAGGGCGGCCACGTCGGGTTCCTCTCGGGGCGATTTCCCGGCAACCTCGGGTGGCTGCCGCGGCGCCTGCTAGACTTCTTCCTTCATCGCCGCTAGCGGCGCGACCGCGCCCGGCATTCCAAACCTTTCTGCATGGACCCATGAAACTGCCACCGGAAATATTCAAGGCGTACGACATCCGCGGTGTCGTCGGAAAGACGCTGACGCCCGCCATCGTCCGCGCGGTCGGACAAGCGCTGGGCTCGCTTGCGCAGGAGCAGGGTCGCGACACGCTCGTTGTCGGTCGCGATGGCCGCCTGTCGGGACCCGAGCTGGCCGGCGCAGTCGCCGACGGCATCCGCGCCTCGGGGGCGAACGTCATCGACGTCGGCATGGTCGCCACGCCGATGACCTATTTCGCCGCGCATCATCTCGACACGCAATCGAGCGTGATGGTCACCGGCAGCCACAATCCGCCCGATTACAACGGGCTCAAGATGGTCGTGGCCGGCAATACGCTGTCCGGCGACGACATCCAGGCGATCCGCGCGCGCATCGAGGCCGGCCGCCTCCGATCCGGCGCCGGGGCGTACCGCACCGCCGACATCGCGCATGCGTACGTCGACCGTATCGTCGGCGATATCCGGCTCGCCCGGCCGATGAAGATCGCGGTGGACTGCGGCAACGGCGTCGCGGGCGCGTTCGCCCCGACGCTCTTTCGGCGGCTCGGCTGCGACGTCACGGAATTGTTTTGCGAGGTTGACGGCAATTTTCCCAATCATCATCCGGATCCGTCGAAGCCGGAAAACCTCCGCGACCTGATCGCGCTTCTGTCGCGGGGCGGGCACGAGCTCGGGCTCGCGTTCGACGGCGATGGCGACCGCCTGGGCGTGGTGACGCGGGATGGCCGCGTGATCTATCCGGACCGGCAGCTGATGCTGTTCGCCGCCGACGTGCTCGGGCGCGAGCCCGGTGCGACGATCATCTACGACGTCAAGTCGACGCGCAACCTGAAGCCGTGGATCCTGCGCCACGGCGGCGTCCCGCTGCTGTGGAAGACGGGGCACTCGCTGATCAAGGGCAAGATGAAGGAAGTCGGCGCGGCGCTTGCCGGCGAGATGAGCGGGCACACGTTCTTCAAGGAGCGCTGGTACGGGTTCGACGACGGGCTGTACGCCGGCGCGCGGCTGCTCGAAATCCTCGCGCGCCACGACAATCCGTCGGCGGTGCTCGACGCGCTGCCCGATGCCGTGTCGACGCCGGAGCTCAACGTCGCGTGCGCCGAGGGCGAGCACCACGCGCTCGTCGCCAAGCTCGGCGCGACCGCCAAATTTCCCGGCGCGACCGACATCGTTCGCATCGACGGCCTGCGCGTCGAGTATCCGGACGGATTCGGTCTCGCCCGCGGGTCCAACACAACGCCGGTGATCGTGCTGCGGTTCGAGGCGGACAACGCGGCGGCTCTCGAGCGGATCAAGGCCGAGTTCCGGCGCGTGCTCGCGGCCGCCAAGCCGGGGATCGCGCTGCCCTTCTGAGCGCGTCCGCGATGGTGACGCTCGCCGACATCGAAGCCGCCCGCGAGCGTATCGCGGGAGGCGTCTACTACTCGCCCTGCGTCGAATCGATCCCGCTGTCGCAGCTCACCGGCGCGCACGTCTATTGCAAGCTCGACTATCTGCAGCGCACCGGCAGCTTCAAGGAGCGCGGCGCGCGCAACGCGCTGCTCATGCTGACCGCGGAACAGCGCCGGCGGGGTGTGATCGCCGCGTCCGCCGGCAACCATGCGCAGGGCATCGCCTACCACGCGAAGCTGCTAGGAATTCCCGCGACCGTCGTGATGCCCGTCTTCGCGGCGCTGATCAAGGTCACCAACTGCCGCCAGTTCGGTGCCAACGTCGTCCTGCACGGGGCCGACCTGACGGAGGCGCGCGCGCATGCCGGCGAGATCGCCGAGCGCGACGGGCTCACGTTCATCCACCCGTTCGACAATACCGACGTGATCGCCGGTCAGGGCACGATGGGGCTCGAGATCCTCGAGCAGACGCCCGGCGTCGAGGCGATCGTCATCCCGGTCGGCGGCGGCGGCCTCATCGCCGGCGTCGGCACGGCGGTCAAGGCGAAAGCGCCGGACGTGCTGATCGTCGGCGTCGAACCGGAGCGCGCGGCGTGCCTGACCGCCGCGCTCGCCAAGGATGCGCCGACGACGGTCGAGCTTTCGCATACGCTGGCCGACGGCCTCGCGGTCGGCCAGCTGGGCGACGCGCCGTTCGCGATCGTCAAACGCGTCGTCGACCGCGTGGTGACCGTCGACGAAGCGTCGATCGCACTCGCGATCCTGCGGCTGATCGAGCTCGAGAAGAGCGTGGTCGAAGGCGCCGGCGCCGCGCCGCTCGCGGCCTTCCTCGCCGGACGGCTCGACGCGCTCAAGGGCAGGAAAGTGGTGCTGGCGCTCTGCGGCGGCAACATCGATTCGTCGGCGCTGGGACGCATCATCGAGGTCGGCCTCGTCGCCGACGGCCGTCTCTGCCGGTTCACCGTGACCATCAGCGACCGGCCCGGCGGTCTCGCCCGGCTAGCCGAGCTCATCGCGTCGACCGGCGCATCGATCAAGGAAATCGTCCACGACCGCGCGTTCTCGGGCCCCGATCTCTCCGCGGTGCGCGTCATCTGCGTCGCCGAGACCACCGGGCATACGCACGTCGAGCGGCTGCACGAGGCGCTGCAAGCCGCGGGGCTGCCGGTCGATTCGGCGTCGGAGCGTTGAACCGCCGTACGCGATGCGCACGCGCCGGTGGTCGGTCGTGCGTGAGTTTGATGAACTGTACGGTGATCGGTGCGGCATACACATTGGCGCGCAATCGCGGAAATTCCCCTTTCCGGCCCCTTACGGCCCCGATGGCCTTCAGCTCCGGATGTGCCGCATGAGCCCGCGCGCGCCGGCTGCGGACAGGCACGCATCGCCCATCAGCGTCAATCGCCTCGGCATTCTGGCGATGATCGGCGCGATGGCGTGTTTCATCGTCAACGATGCGCTCGTCAAGTACGTGAGCCAGACGGTGCCGGCCGCGCAGCTTATCCTCGTCCGCGGCGTCATGGCGTCGCTGCTGGTGCTGGCCGCGGCGCGGGCGATGGGCGCGACCCGGCGGATCAGGGAAATCGCGCGCGGGTGGGTGGCGGTCCGTGCCATCATCGATGCGATCGCGACCGTCCTCTTTCTCGTATCGCTGTTCCATCTTCCGCTCGCCAACACCACCGCGATCAACATGGCGTCGCCGCTCGTCATTGCCATGCTGGCCGCCGTCTTTCTCGGCGAGCGGCTCGGACCGCCACGGTGGGTGGCCGTCGGCATCGGCTTCCTGGGCGTCCTGCTGATCATCCAGCCGCAGGCCGAAGGCTTCAATGTCTACGCGCTGGTCTGCCTGCTCGCGACCGTGCTGCTGTCCGTGCGCGATCTGCTGACCCGGCGGGTTCACGCCGGCGTTCCCTCGATACTGATCACGCTGTCGAATACGGTCGCGGTCACGCTGCTCGCGGGCGGGCTCTCGCTCGTCGAAGGCTGGCGGCCGTTCGCTGCGTTCGAGGTGGGACTGCTCGCCGTCGCGGCCGTCTTTCTGTCAGCCGCCTACTACCTCATCGTCATCAGCACGCGGCGCGGCGATCTCTCGCTGATCGCGCCGTTCAGGTATTCCGCTCTGCTGTTCGCCACGATCGTCGGCTTCATGGTCTGGGGAGACCGGCCGAACGCGCTCGCCTGGTCCGGCATCGCGCTCGTCATCGCGTCCGGCATCTACGTGCTGCGGGCGAGCCGCCGCGCGCGCGCGGCATCCGTGACGCCGGATTGAGGGGATTCGGAACGGCAGGCGAAAGTCCTGGCGCAAACCGTACGCAGGACTCATCCCCGCGAAATGCGCGCGTGTGTCGTGACCGGCACCCGCATCGCGTTCACGCCGCCGCTCGCCGCCGCCCGAACCACTGGAGCGCCAGCAGGATGCCGACGCCGGCGAGACCGATCGCGTCGGCGGCCGGCGCCGGGTAGACGAGCAGCAGCCCGCACACGATGAGCGCCCAGCGCTCCCATTGCGAGCACGCCCGGATCAGCCACTTCTGCGTGCCGGCCGCGAGCGCGGCGATCCCGATGCAGGCGGTGAGCGCGATCCACGCGACGTGCAGCCACGATCCATCCTTCGGCATCTTGAGCAGCAGCCCGACGCCATCCGGATCGAGGACGAACACGAACGGCACGACGAACGCCGGCAGCGTGTACTTCCAGGACTGCAGCGTCGTCCTGTACGGGTCGCCGCCGGTGATCGCCGCCGCCGCGAACGGCGACAGCGCGGTCGGCGGCGACACCTCGGAGAGCACCGCGTAGTAGAAGATGAACATGTGCGCCGCGAAGTCGGGCACGCCGAGCTTCGTCAGCGCCGGCGCGGCGATCACCGCACAGATGATGTAGCTCGCCGTCACCGGCACCGCGAGACCGATGACCCAAACGATCAGCGCCGTATACAGCGTGGTCAGGAGCAGGCTGCCGCCGGCGTAGGAGATGACGATCGCGCTGAACTTGAGGCCGAGGCCCGTCTTGGCGACGACGCCGACGATGATCCCGGCGGCGGCGCAGGTGGCGGCGACGCTCAGCATTTGACCGGATCCGTCGCGCAGCGCGGCGACGACCTTGCGCCATCCCATCGCCGTGTCGCGGCGCAGGAACGAGACCGCGAATGTGACGACGGTGGCCCAGAAGACCGCGAGCATCGGCGAGAAGCCCCAGACCATGAAAGCGACGATCGCGACCAGCGACACGAAGTGGTACCAATAGCGCTTCGTCAACAGCGCGAGCTGCCCCTCGACGGCGATGGCCACGTCCGGCAGACCGAACTTGCGGGTGTCGAGCTCGACCATGAGGAACAGCGACAGGTAATAGAGAAGCGTCGGCACCGTCGCCATCAGCAGCACGTCGAGATAGCTGATCTTCAGGAACTCGGCGATGAGGAACGCGGCGGCGCCCAGCACGGGGGGCGAGATGATCGCGCCGAGGCCTCCCGCCGCGAGCAGTCCGCCCGCCGCTTCCGCGCCGTAGCCGGCGCGCTTCAGCATCGGGTAGGCGACCGAGCCGATCGTCACGGTCGTCGCCACGCCCGATCCGGAGGGTCCGCCGAGGAGGAATGATGCGAGCACCACCGTCCGTCCCGCTCCGCTGTGCCGGCTGCCCATCGCCGCGAAGCTCCAGTCGAGATAGAACTTGCCGGCGCCCGACTGCTGCAGGAACGCGCCGTAGATCGTGAACAGGATGATGAGCGAGGACGAGACGTCGACGGCGGTGCCGAAGATGCCTTCGAGCGTCTGGTACATGAAGCCCGACAGGCTGGAGACGTCGTAGCCGCGGTGCGCCCACTGTCCCGGCAGCCACGGTCCGAGGAATCCGTATGCGAGGAAAAGGCCGATCACGAACAGCATGATCCAGCCCGACGTTCGTCGCACGGCTTCCAGCACGAGCAGCACGAAGGCCACGCCGAAAAAGATGTCCGCCTGGCTCGGCAGCGTGTTCCGGTCCCAGATGTCGTCGCCGCCCGCGAGCAGGTAGGCGACCGTCGCCACGCCGAGCGCGGCGCATACGGCATCCCACCACATCAGGCGGTTGCGGTAACGGGCCGCGATGGGGAAGAGCAGGAAGACGAGCAGCAGCGTCCACCCGACGTGCACCGGGCGCAGCACCTGCGCGGGCACGATCTCGATCGCCGCGTAGAGATGGAACAGCGACATGCCGACGAGCAGCGCCGTCGCGAGGTGCGCGAGCCAGCCGCGGTAACGGTTGGTCGCGCCCTCCTCCTCCTCGATGTACGTCGCGGCCTGCTGCAGCCGCTCCGCGGCAACCGTTTCCGTCGCGTCGTGCGCTGTCGGTCGGGCGAGGTCCGTCATCGGAGTTGCCGGGAACGGCGCCAGACGGACGCGTCGCAGGCGTTCAGTTAACCTTGACGCCCTGCTCCTCCATATATTTCTTTGCGCCCGGGTGGAACGGGATCGGCGAGCCCAGCGGCTGGCTCTTGAGCTCGATGTTCTGCGCCTCCTTGTGCACGGCGACAAGCTCGGCCTTTTTCTCGAACAGCGTCTTGACGATGCTGTACGCCATCGCGTCGCTCATCTTGTCGCTCGACACGAGAATGTTCCAGACGTCGACCTCCGCATTGGCCTTGTCCTGCCCTGGGTAAGTGCCGGCCGGAATGACGCCCTTCACGTAGAGCGGCCCGTATTTCTTGTTCATCGCGTCGACCACCTCGTCGTTGTCGATCAGCCTGAGCTTGATGCCGGGCGTTGCCCCGAGATCGGTGACGGCCGCGGTAGGCAATCCTCCGACCCAGAAGAAGGCGTCGATCTTCCGGTCCTTGATCGCGTTGACCGACTCCGCGACGCTAAGCCGTTCCTGCTTGATGTCCTTCTTGCCGTCGATGCCGATGGCCTCGAGCACGCGAAAGGCCCCAATCTCCGTGCCGCTGCCAGCCGATCCGGTCGACACGCGCTTGCCCTTGAGATCGGACAGCTTGCTGATGCCCGTTCCTTCAATCGTGACCACGTGCATCTTGTTCGGATAGAGCACCATCAGCGTCCGCGCATTGACCTTGCCGTCCTTGAACTTGTCGAGGCCCTGGTACGCTTCCCATCCGGCGTCGGCCATCGAGAACGCAACCTCGGACTTTCCGGCGTTGATGAGCTTCAGGTTGTCGACGGAGCCGCCGGTGACCTCGGCGGTGGCCGAGAGGCCGGGAACGTACTTCGACAGGATGTTGGCCATCCCGCCGCCCATCGGATAATAGACGCCGCCGGTGCCGCCCGTCGTGATCGAGATGCGGCTCTGCTGCTGCGCCGCGACGGGCATTGCCAGTGCGAAAGCCAGCGCCACGGCGCCCGCGAGCCAAACGTTCGGTATGCGCAGCGTTTGCATTGAATCCTCCGAGTTGAATACCGTGGCCGTCATCCGGGCGCATGCACCGCGAGCGATGCGTCCGACCCGCCTTGTTCGCGGCGATTTTACGCGAAATGGCGCCGGCGCAGTTACGCCGCGCCAGCGAGGTCCGGCCGCGGCGTCTTCCTTTCGAGCACGCTGACCCGCGTCCGGAACGCACCGAGCTTGCGATCGAGAAAGTAGTTGCGCAGCGTGCGGCCGATCGTGCGGAACGCCAGCTCCTCCCACGGGATCTCGTCCTCGCGGAAAAGGCGCACCTCGAGGCTTTCGGGTCCGGGCCCGAAATCGAGGTCGAGCAAACGCGCGCGAAACATCATGTAGACCTGGCTGATGTGCGGCAGGCTGATCATCGTGTAGAGCTCGCCGATGGCGACCCGCGCGTTCGCTTCCTCGAGCGTCTCGCGAAGGGCGCCCGCCGTCACGGTCTCGCCGTTCTCGAGAAAGCCCGCGGGCAGCGTCCAGAGTCCGTGCCGCGGCTCGATCGCGCGCCGGCAAAGCAGCACGCGGTCGCCGGATTCGGGCAGGCAACCGACGACAACCTTGGGATTCTGGTAGTGGATCGCGCCGCAGGCGCCGCAGACGAAGCGCGGCAGGCTATCGCCGTCGGGAACGCGGAATTCGATGCGATCGGCGCCGCAGGCGCTGCAGAATTTGATCACCACGGGCGCGGGAATCGCCATCGCAGGGCCTGTCGAAGGAAGCGCGATTCCGGACCCGTCCGGGTCAGCGGGATGCGCGCAGCGTCGCGAACGCCTCGTCGACGATCGTCAGCGTCCGGTCGACATCGGCGTCGGTGTGCGCGATCGAAATGTAGAACTTCTCGTTCGGGTTGACGAGCAGGCCGCGCCGCAGGAGCTCGAGCGCCCAGCGATAGCCGAGGTCCTTGTCGGCGGTGGTGAGATCCATCCAAGTCCGCAGCGGTCGCCGGCCGGTGAAACGCACGCCGAACACGGCGTCTTCACCCGGCGCCTGCACGACAAACCCATGCCGCGTGCCGGACTCGACAATGCCTTGCCGCAGCCGGGCGCCGATGCGGGAAAGGCGATCGTAGACGCCCGGTTGCGACAGAACTTCGAGCGCGGCGCATCCGGCCGCCGCGCACACCGGGTTGCCGTTGAGCGTGTTGGTTGCCCAGACCACATCGGCCCGCGGACGCGACCGCGCGTCGAGCACCGCCATCACGTCGGCGCGACCCGCGATGGCCGCCATCGGAAATCCGCCGCTCACCGCCTTGCCGTAACACGCGACGTCGGGAACGACGCCATAACGCTCCTGGGCGCCGCCCCAGGCGATGCGAAAACCCGTGACGATTTCATCGAAGATGAGGACGATGCCGTGCCGCCGCGTCACCTCGCGCAGGGCCTCGAGGAAACCGGGTTCGGGCAGCAGGACCCGTTGCAGCGGCTCGACGATCACGGCCGCCAGCTCGTGCGCGTGGCGCTCGATCATCGCGACGGCTTGCGCGGTCTCGTTGAACGGCGCGACCAGCACGGTTTCGCCGGCCTGCGGCGGGACGCCGACGGAATCGGGCTTCGCGTGCGGATAATCGGACGGGACGCTCGGCACCGTGCCCCAGAGCCCGTAGTCGTGCATCCCATGCCACGCGCCTTCGAACTTCAGGATCTTGTTGCGGCGCGTAAAGGCCCGCGCGATGCGCAGCGAATAGAACGTCGCCTCGGTGCCGGAGCCCGTGTAGTGGACGACATCCGCGCACGGTATCGCCTCGACCAGACGTTGCGCCAGCACGATTTCCGGCTCGTTGAGAAAGTAGTAGGTCGTTCCTTGCGGAAGTTGTGCGGCAACGGCCGCGGTGATCGCCGGGTGGGCGTGACCGAGAAGTGCCGGGCCCGAACTCAGGTGATAGTCGAGGTATTCGCGGCCCGCGACGTCCCAGACGCGGCTGCCTTCACCGCGCGCGATCACGAGATTGAGCTCGGCCGGGAGGACGAACAGCCCCAGGCCGCCACCGGCGATATAGCGCCCGGCCGCCGCAAGCAGCATCGATTGGTGTTCTGCCGGGGTCCTCGCGGACATCGGGGTCGCTTGTTTCAGCACGGCGTTGGCCTCCATGGTGCCTTCCATCTCGTGTCGTCGGGAGCGGCCGATGTGCGACCGGCCGCTCTTCGCGCCGGCATGCGCCGTTCCGGCGCTTCGCGAACTTGACGGGTCCCCATTTTGCTCCGATATTGGAACCCGTGGCCGAATCCGCGGTCGCCCTCGACACGTCGCCGGCGGCGGAATGCGCGTCTCACACGCGGCCGAACATCCTCCAGAAAGCACAGAACATGGCCCATCGCTCGTTCCTGCCCGAAGCGGTCGATCGTTATCTCGGCACCGTCGTCGTGCGCGAAACCGCCCTCCAGCAGCGGCTCCGCGCCGAGACGTCGCGACTGCCCGAGGCCGGCATGCAGATCGGCGCCGATCAGGGGGTGCTGCTCGCGTTCCTGATCCGCCTGATCGGCGCGCGCCACGCGATCGAGATCGGCACATTCACCGGCTACAGCGCGCTCGCGGTGGCCGGCGCGCTGCCGCCGGACGGAAAGCTCGTCTGTTGCGACGTGAGCGAGGAATGGACATCGATTGCGCGCCGCTATTGGGCCGAAGCCGGCGTCGCGGACCGCATCGAGCTGCACCTCGGACCCGCGCAGGCTACGCTGTCGGAACTGGTGCGAAAAGGCGGCGCCGGAACATTCGACTTCGCCTTCATCGATGCGGACAAGACCGGATACGACGCCTATTACGAGGCGTGCCTCGTGCTGCTGCGCGCGGGCGGACTGATCGCGATCGACAACGTGCTGTGGAGCGGGACGGTGGCCGACCCCGCCGACGTCCGGCCCGACACCGTGGCGCTGCGCGCGATCACCGCGAAGATCCGCGACGATGCGCGCGTCGACGCCTGCCTCGTCAGCATCGGCGACGGCGTGATGCTTGCGCGCAAGCGCTGAATCGAATCAGATCCGGATGAACTGCTCGCGGTAGTACCTGAGCTCGACGATCGACTCGTAGACATCGGCCAGCGCCTCGTGCTTGCCTTCCTTCGGAACCCCTTTCATCAGATCGGGCTTCCAGCGGCGTGCGAGTTCCTTGAGCGTGGACACATCGAGGTTGCGATAGTGGAAATAGTCCTCGAAAGCGGGCATCCAGCGCGCGAGGAAGCGCCGGTCCTGGCAGATCGAGTTGCCGCACATCGGCGACGCCTTGGGCGGCACGTGCTCCCGCAGGAACGCGAGCGCCTCCGACTCGACGGCGGCCTCGTCCCGCGTCGACGCCTTCACCTTGTCGATCAGGCCCGAGCGGGCGTGCGTGCCCTGGTTCCACGCATCCATGCCGGCGAGCACCTCGTCGCTCTGGCGGACAACCCAGACCGGGGCCTCGGCGACCGTGTTGAGGTCGCCATCGGTGATGACCAGCGCCACTTCGATGATCCGGTCGGTCTCCGGCTTCAACCCGGTCATCTCCATGTCGATCCAGATCAGGCGGCTTGCGTCTTGGGGCATTGCGAATTCGCGTAAAATGGGTTGCGCATTCTCGCACACTCCCGCCGGCGCCCCGACGGCTCCGGAACATTCACCTTGACTGCAACGACGTTCACGACCGTTTTCATCGCCGCGCTCGGCTTCTCGCTGGCGCTGCGGCTATGGCTCGCGCGGCGTCACGTCGTGCACGTCGCCGCGCATCGCGACGCGGTGCCGCCCGCGTTCGCCGACCGCATCGGATTGGCGGCGCACCGGAAGGCCGCCGACTATACGGTGGCTCGCACCGGGCTTGGCGTCGTCGAGCTGCTCGTCGAAACCGCGCTGCTGTTCGCGCTCACGCTGGGCGGCGGCCTCGCCGCGCTGGTCGCGTGGACGGGCGGCCTGCCGCTCGGCGGACTCGGCAGCGACATCGCGCTCATCGTGGCCGTCGCCGTGCTCTCGGGCGTCGTCGGGCTGCCGTTCTCGTATTGGCAGACCTTCGGCATCGAGGTGAAGTTCGGATTCAACCGGACGACGCGCGCGCTCTGGGTGGCCGACCTGATCAAGGGCATTCTCGTCGGCGCGGCGCTGGGCCTGCCGCTCGCGGCACTCGTGCTCTGGCTGATGCGCGCCGCCGGGCCGCTTTGGTGGATCTGGACGTGGGCCGTCTGGATCGGGTTCCAGTTCCTGCTGCTGGCGCTCTATCCCACGGTGATCGCGCCGCTGTTCAACAAATTCTCGCCGCTGCCTGCGGGCTCGGCACGCGACGCGATCGAGGCGCTCCTCGCCCGCTGCGGCTTCGAAAACCGCGGACTCTTCGTCATGGACGGATCGCGCCGTTCCAGCCACGGAAATGCATTCTTCACGGGTTTCGGGCGCGCCAAGCGCATTGTCTTCTTCGACACGCTGCTCGCGCGCCTCGCGCCGGACGAGATCGAGGCGGTGCTCGCGCACGAGCTTGGGCATTTCCGGCTGAAGCACGTGCTGAAACGAATGCTGTGGATGGCGGCATTTTCGCTCGCGTTCCTGGGGCTGCTCGCCTGGCTTGCTGCGTCCCCATGGTTCTACGAAGGTCTCGGTGTGCCTCCCGCGCAGGATCGTCCGGGCGTCGCGCTGATCCTTTTCTTCCTGGTGCTGCCCGTGTTCACGTTCGTGTTCGCGCCGCTGTCCTCGCTCTACTCGCGCCGGCACGAGTTCGAGGCGGACGCGTTCGCCGCGAAGCATGCGTCGGCGGCATCGCTCGTCCACGCGCTCGTGAAGCTCTACGAGGACAACGCCGCGACGCTCACGCCGGACCCGTTCTACTCGGCTTTCCACGACTCGCATCCGCCGGCTGCCGTGCGCATCGCGCGGCTCGAGCCGGCCTGACCCACGCCCGCAGCACAGGAGACCCCGCATGCCGCGACTCATCTCCATCGCCATCGCGTCCGCCACGGCCGTCTTCGTCGGCGCCGCCATCGCCCAGCCGCAGTCCGCGCCGTTCAAGGCGGGAAAGGCGCTCGTCGACAAGGACTGCGTCGGGTGCCATGCTCAGCGTTTTGCGGGCGACCCCGACCAGATGTACCTTCGTGCCGATCGCCGGGTCAAGACGCCTGCACAGCTGCTCGCACAGGTGCAGGCGTGCAACACGAATCTCGGGAAGGGCTACTTCCCCGAGGAGGAGGAGCACATCGCGCTGTACCTGAATCTCGAGTTCTACAAGTTCAAGCCATGACCGCCGCCCGCGGCGATGACGGGAATGCGGCGCTGCGCGCGCTCGCCGGTATGCATTGCGCGCCGGGAGCCCCCAGGCTTTCGGCCGGGGAAGTGGCCGACCGGCTTGCCGCGCTGCCCGGATGGGCGCACTCCGGGAACCGGATCGAGAAGACCTTTCGCTTCGCCGACTATCACGGGACGATGGCGTTCGTGAATGCGGTGGCCGCCATCGCGCATCGCGAGGACCACCATCCGGACCTCTCAGTCCACTATGACCGCTGCGCCGTCGTCTGGTCGACGCACAGCGCCGGAGGGGTCACCCTCAACGACTGCATCTGCGCCGCGAAGACGGAAGCGATCGCGGCGTGAGCCTCGCGGACGATCGCGTTTCCGAGGCGCTGGAAAGCGGGCTCGTCACCGCCAGCCGCCGCCGGCACTATGCCGTGCGGCTCGACGACGGAGAGATGCTCGAGTGCCTGCTGAAGGGCCGCAGCACGACGCTCGCCTGCGGCGACCGGGTACGGATCGCGCGGGTGGCGGGAGGCGGGTCGATCGAGGCCGTCGACCCGCGCTCGACGCTTTTCTACCGTTCCGACGCGTTCAAGGAGAAATTGATCGCGGCGAATGTCACGCAGGTGATCGGCGTGGTCGCACCCGATCTCGCGGTCGACGAAGAGCTCGTGAACCGCTGGATCGTCGCCGCCGAGGCACAGGAATGCCGCTTCGTGCTCGCCGCGAACAAGGCCGACAAGCCCGACTTCGCGGCGCTCCTCGCTCGACTGGAGCCGTTTGCCGCGCTCGGCTACGCCGTCGTCACGCTGTCGGCCCGGCGCGACGTCGCGGCGCTCCTCCCGTGGCTCCACGGCCATCGCACCGTGCTGGTCGGCCAGTCGGGGATGGGGAAATCGACGATCCTGAATGCGATCGCGCCAACCGCCAACGCGAAGACCGCGGAAGTTTCCGAGGCGCTGCTCACGGGCCGCCACACGACGTCCCAATCGACGCTCTATCCGTTGACCGCCGACGAAGGCGGCGGATGGATCGTCGATTCACCGGGACTCAAGGTGTTCGGACTCGGGCACATCGCGCCGGAGACCATCGCGCACGCGTTCGTCGAGATTCGTCCGCTGCTCGGCCATTGCCGGTTCCGCGACTGCCAGCACGATCGCGAGCCCGGATGCGCGGTGCGCGAGGCGGTCGCGCGCGGCCAAGTCGCGCCGCATCGCGTCGCGTTGATGCACCGGCTCGTCAGGGAATCGGCGGCCGTGCGGGATCCGGCGCGCTAGCGTCCGGCTCGCTACGGCGCCCAGTTCGCGAGCGTCAGCAGTAACATCAGCAGCAGCCAAAGGACCAGCGCGCGCCAGACGAGTCCGACGGCGCCCGGCAGCAGGTCGGCGTCCGGCTCGTCGCCGACCCCGAGTTCGGGCCGCAGCTCGGGTTCGCCCCCTGCCACCGGCAGCACGCCGCCCAGCAGCACGCCCAGCGCGCCTGCGCCGCCGGATAGCACGATGCCGGCATGTTCGCCGCCCTCCTGTGCCGTCCAGGTCTTCGCCTGCGTGCGCCAGCAGAACACGGCGTCCTCGAAATCGCCGACGATCGCGAACGAGAGCGCGGTGAGCCGCACGGGTATCCAGTCGAGCACCCATATCAGCCAGCGTGCGGGTCCGCCGAAAACCGCGCGGGCCCGTGCGATCGGCGTGGTGTCGGCGCCAGGGGCTTCGCTCCGCCATTCATCGGCGAGGAGCGCCGCCGCGCGATAGAGCACCGCGCCCGCGGGCCCGGGCAGCACGGTGAACCAGAACAGCGTCGCGAAAACCTGGCGGTAGGAATCCATCAGGCCGCGGTCGATCGCGAGCTTCGCGATCTCGCTGCCCGACAGCTCGCCGGTATCGCCGCCGCGCCACGCGGCGAGCGCCCGCCGCGCCGCGTTGAGATTGCCTTCCTTCAGCGCCTGCCGGACTTCGGTGAACGCGTAGCTGAACCGGCGAAAGCCCATCAGCAGGTAGAGCGCCGCGATGTTCCAGAGGAGCCCCGAGAGCGGGTGCAACGCGGCCAGCGCGAAATACATTGCCGCGGCGAACACGACCGGCGGACCCACGGCGACCAGCGTCGCGATCGTTCCGTGCCGTACGGTGCCGCCGTTCAGCCGGCGTTCGATGGCCCGCGCGTAACGGACGAAAAGGCGTTCCACGTTCGCGCGCCACCGGAAGGCGTGCCATTGCTCGAGCGCCAGCGCGGCAAGGACGGCAATGAAGTTCATCGGCGGAGGAACTCCCGCATCTTCACGTCTTCAACTCTTCGCGGTCGCGATACTCCTCCAGCGCCTCCGGATTGGCGAGCGCCTCGAGGTTTTTCACCGGCAGCCCATGCACGACATTGCGCACCGCCAGCTCGACGATCTTGTTGCTCTTGGTGCGAGGGATGTCGGTCACCTGCACCACTTTCGCCGGCACGTGCCGAGGCGTCGTGTTGCTGCGGATGTGCTGCCTGATCCGCTCGACGAGGGCCTGGTCCAGCACGACGCCGTCCTGCAACCGCACGAACAGGATGACGCGCACGTCGCCGACTTCGCCGGGCGGCCAATCCTGACCGATCACGAGGCTCTCCATGATCTCCGGGAGCTGCTCGACCTGCCGGTAGATCTCCGCGGTGCCGATGCGCACGCCGCCGGGATTGAGCGTCGCATCGGAGCGGCCGTGGAAGATCAGGCCGTCGTGCACGGTCAGCTCGACGTAGTCGCCGTGGCACCAGATACCCGGGAAGTGTTCGAAGTACGCGGCGCGGTATTTGGCGCCGTCCGGGTCGTTCCAGAAACCGACCGGCATGGACGGGAACGGCGCCTTGCAGACGAGCTCGCCCTTCTCGCCGCGGATGGGCTTGCCGTCATCGTCGAAAACGTCGACCTGCATGCCGAGGCCCCGGCATTGGAGCTCGCCGCGCCACACCGGCAATGTCGGACAGCCCAGCGCGAAGCACGAGACGATGTCGGTGCCGCCGGCAATCGACGACAGGCACAGATCGTCCTTCACGAACTGGTAGACGTAGTCGAAGCTTTCCGGCGCGAGCGGACTTCCCGTGGAAAACAGTGTCCGCAGATGCGGCAGTCCAAAGTCCTTGCGCGGCACGACACCGATCTTCTTCGCGTGGTCGATGTACTTCGCCGAAGTGCCGAAGTGCGTGATCCGCTCGGCTTCGGCGAAATCCCACAGCACCTTGCCACGGTCGATGAAGGGCGAGCCGTCGTAGAGCAGCAGCGCGGCACCCGCCGCGAGTCCCGACGCGAGCCAGTTCCACATCATCCAGCCGCAAGTCGTGAAATAGAACAGCCGGTCGCCGGGCTTGATGTCGCCGTGCAGCAGGTGTTCCTTGAGATGCTGCAACAGCGTTCCCCCGGCGCCGTGGACGATGCATTTCGGCACGCCGGTCGTGCCGGACGAATAGAGAATGTAGAGCGGATGTTCGAATGGCAAGCGCGCGTACTCGATCGGAACCGGCGGCCGGTCGCCGACGAACGCTTCCCAGCCGACCGCGTCACGCACCCGCCCGGCATCCTGCGGGCCTTGTCCTGTCAGTTCCAGGTAGGGGATCACGACGACGCGCTCGACGGTGGGGAGGCGCGCGACGATCTCCGCCACCTTGTCGAGGATCGGCAGCGCCTTTCCGTTGTACCAGTAGCCGTCCACGGTGAAGAGCACGCGCGGCTCGATCTGGCCGAAGCGGTCGAGCACGCCCTGCACGCCGAAGTCCGGCGAGCACGACGACCAGATCGCCCCGAGGCTCGAAGCGCCCAGCATTGCGACGATCGCCTCCGGCACGTTCGGCAGGTACGCCGCGATGCGATCGCCGATACCGATTCCGTGCGCCTTCAGCGCCGCCGCGACCCGCGACGTCGCCGCGATCAGTTCCGCATGCGAAACGCGCCGCGCGAGCTTGTCCTCGCCGCGGAACACCAGGGCGTCGTCCGCGTCGCCGCTGGCGCGGCGCGCGAGCAGATTCTCGGCGAAGTTGAGACGGGCATCGGGGAACCAGGCCGCGCCGGGCATCCTCGACGGCTCGACGAGCGTGCGCCCGCCCGGCGTGCCGACGACGCCCGCAAAGTCCCAGACGGCGCGCCAGAACGCCTCGCGTTCCGCATTCGACCAACGCCAGAGCGCGGCGTAGTCCGGAAGCGGCCTGCCCGTGGCCGCCGAAACCCGGCGCGCAAACTCGGTGATGTTCGCCCGCGCGATGCGCTCGGGGGATGGCTGCCAGAGCAGCGGGTTGGTCGTCATCGGCGCGTCCTATCGTTGACCCGTCATCGTGGACGGACGGTCAGCCATTGCGTGCCGTCGCGGCTCGCGCCGGTTCCGGCTCTCGCAACGCCGCCCGCACCGCATCGGGCAGAGGGACACTGCGGCCCGTCGCAAGGTCGATCCAGACCATCTTCGCCGCGCCGTCGGCGTACTTCTTGCCATTCATCCAGATTTCGTAATAGCTCCCGACGCTCGTGCGACCGGGATCGCCGAGAAACATCCGGACTTCGACCTCGCCCGGGTAGACGAGCGGCGCGAGAAACGTGCAGCTCGCGTTGACGATCACCGGCCCCATTCCGGAATACGCCGCGCCGCTTGGATACGTTCCGTAGATCCACTCGATCCGCGCCTGCTCGAGAAAGCGGAAGTAGACGGTGTTGTTGACGTGGCCAAGCATGTCCATGTCGCCCCACCGGATCGGCTGGCGCGACGTGTGAACCAGGATCCGGGGCTTTTGCGTCATCGCAACGACTCCGCGGGCAACCCGGTTGCGCCCGGCGGTGCGCGCACCGCCGCTGTGTTGCGCACCATCGCGGCAGCGGCAAGTTCCGCGATATCCCGGACGGCGATCTCGTCGGCCTTGCCCAGAGCCGAAACGCCATCGGCCATCATCACCGCGCAATACGGGCACGCGGTGGCAATGACGCGCGGCGCGTGCGGCAAAGCCTGCTCGACGCGGGTCACGTTGATCCGCGTGCCGATCGATTCCTCGAGCCACATCCGCGCCCCGCCGGCGCCGCAACACATCGCCTTCTCGCGGGAAAGGTCGAACTCCAGCGGCCGGTCTCGCGAGAGGTCGCGGAGAACCCTGCGCGGCGCATCGTATTCGCCGTTGTGCCGGCCAAGGTAACAGGGCTCGTGGTAGATGACGCGCTCGGCACCCGGGTCGAGCTTGATCCGTCCTTCGGCGACGAGCCGCGCGATGAGCTGCGTGTGGTGAACCACCTCCCACCGGCCGCCGAATGCCGGATATTCGTTCTTCAGCGTGTTGAACGCATGCGGATCGCAGGTGACGATCCGCGTGACACCGAGTCCGTTGAGTGCGCCGGTCAGCGATGTCGCCAGCTGCTGGAACAGCATCTCGTTGCCGGCGCGGCGAACGCATTCGCCGGTCGACGTCTCGGCCGCTCCGAGCGTGCCGAACCTGACGCCCGCCTGCTGCAGGATCTCCACGAAGGCACGCGCGATTCTCTGGCCGCGGGGATCGAACGACTCGGCGGATCCCACGTAGAACAGGTAGTCGAGCCCGCGCATCTGCTCCGCATTGTCCACGACCGTCACGCCGAGACCCCGAGCCCAGTCGCCGCGCGTGTCGGCCGGCAAACCCCACGGGTTGCTCTGCGACTCGTAAGCCTCGAAGACGGCCTTGAGCGCGTGCGGAAACTGGCCGTCCATCATCACGCGATGCTGGCGCATCCGGAAAAACCGCGGGAGGTGCTCGAGCTCGATCGGACACGCGGCTTCACAGTAGCCGCAGGTCGTGCACGCCCACAGCGTATCCTCGCTGATGACGTCGCCGACGAGAGGTGGCAGCGCATCGTCGGGCGCGGCGGCGGCGACGATCTGCGGGCGCTTTTCCAGCAGGTGTTGCTTGAGGCTGTCGTTGACCCATTTCATCGACAGCGGCTTGCCGGTGAGAAAGGTCGGGCACGCGTCCTTGCAGCGGCCGCATTCGGTGCAGGTGAAGACGTCGAGACCGTCCTTCCAGGTCAGGTCCGTCGCGGTATCGATGCCCACGCGCATCTCCGCGGCCGCGGCGTCGTCGCCCATCAGCTTTTCGAGGTCGACGAACGGCACCGTGTTCGCCGCGCTGCCGCGCCGGAAGAAGAGCGCCGGCAACGCCGTCACGATATGAAAATGTTCGCCGGTCGGCAGGAGCACGAGGAACGCGAAGACGACGACGAGCTGCGTCCAGTACGACAATTGGTACCCGGCCGTCATCGCCGCCGGCGAGAGTCCGGCGAGCGCCGCGGCCACGCGGCTCCCGGCAAAGGCGTAGTCGCGTTCGTGCGCGATGCCCGGGTCGCCGCCGGCCAATAGCGCAAACCGGAAACCGTCGAACAGCAGGTCGGTGATCATGATCGCGAGGATCAGCGACAGGATCAGCAGCGCCTCGCGATTGCCCTCGAGGCGCCTGGGTCTCATCACGTAGCGCCGCCAGTACGCGTATGCGAGCGCGGCCAGCACGGCGATCTCGACCGCATCCTTGAACGCCGCAAACCATCCGCCGGGCAGGCCCGGGAACACGAAAGGCTCATAAAATCCGATGACGATCAACTGGAGCTTCCGTGCAAGCAGCGCCATGAAACCCAGGAAGATCACCGCATGCATGATGCCGGGCTTCCAGTCCCGGCGAATCATCCGGGATTGCAGGAAGCCATTGGTCACGACCGCCATCAGGCGGGCGCCCGGGTGGTCCCAGCGGACCTCGGGCGACAGGCTCGCCACGATTCGAAGCTTGCGCGCCGCGAGATAACCGAACCCCGCGAAGGCGCCGAGCATCAGCAGCGAGATTCCGAGGGGGCTCATCGGCGGGTCGGGTTGTTGCAGGCGGGGCACCGGCCCCGAAACGTCGATCGTTGCCGGGGCCGCCACATTATACAATCCGATACCCGCGCGAGAGCCGCGCGGTCATTTCCACGAAGGGAATTCGAATCGTGCCACGCGAAACGATGGAGTACGACGTCGTCATCGTCGGCGGCGGCCCCTCGGGACTCGCCGCGTCGATCCGCTTGAAGCAGCTCGCCGCGGCGGCCGGCAGCGAAGTCGCCGTCTGCGTGCTGGAAAAGGGATCCGAGGTCGGCGCGCACATCCTCTCGGGCGCGATCATGGATCCGCGCGCGCTGGGCGAGCTCATCCCCGATTGGCAGGCGCTGGGCGCACCGCTCGATACGCCAGTGACCGAGGACCGGTTCCTGATCCTCAAACCGGAAAAGTCATATCGAATTCCGAGCTGGTCGATGCCGCGGCTGATGGACAACCACGGAATGTACATCGCAAGCCTCGGCAACGTCTGCCGCTGGCTCGGGCAGCAGGCCGAGGCGCTCGGCGTCGAGATCTACCCCGGATTCGCCGCCGCGGAGATTCTCTACGACGAAAACGGCGCGGTGCGCGGCGTCGCCACGGGCGACATGGGCGTGGCGAAGGACGGGTCGCACAAGGGCGAATTCCAGTCCGGGATGGAGCTCGTCGCGAAGTACACGCTGTTCGCCGAAGGTTGCCGTGGTTCGCTGTCGCAGGAACTCATGCAGAAATTCAACCTGCGCGACGGTGTCGACCCGCAGAAATACGGGATCGGCCTCAAGGAGCTGTGGCAGGTCGCGCCCGGGAAGCACAGCAAAGGGCTTGTCCTGCACAGCCAGGGCTGGCCGCTCGACGCGAGGACGGGCGGCGGATCCTTCGTCTACCACTTCGGCGAGCATCTCGTATCGGTGGGATTCGTCGTCCACCTCAACTACGAGAATCCACACCTGTCGCCCTACGACGAGTTCCAGCGCTTCAAGACGCACCCGGCGATCCGCGGCACGTTCGAAGGCGGCAAGCGGCTCGCGTACGGCGCGCGCGCGATCAACGAAGGCGGACTGCAGTCGGTGCCGAAGCTCGCGTTTCCCGGAGGCGCTCTGATCGGCTGCGCGGCGGGTTTTGTCAATCTGCCGCGGATCAAGGGCTCGCACAACGCGATGAAGACCGGAATGCTCGGCGCCGAAGCGGCATTTGCCGCACTCGCGACCGGGCGCCACCACGACGAGCTGGCGTCGTACCCCGACGCGTTCCGCAAATCGTGGGTGTACGAGGATCTGTACAAGGTGCGCAACGTGAAGCCCGGCCTGTCGTGGGGCCTGTGGGCCGGCACGATCCACGGCGGCATCCACATGTGGCTGAACGACCTCGGCCTCGGCGCGCTGGTGCCGTGGACGCTGCGCCACGACAAGCCGGATTGCGCGTCGTTGAAGCCCGCAGGCGAAATGCCGACGATCGACTATCCGAAATACGATGGCGTTCTGACGTTCGACAAGCTGTCGTCGGTGTTCGTGTCGAACACGAGTCACGAGGAGGACCAGCCGGTGCACCTGCAGCTCGGCGACTCGACGATTCCCGTCACGATCAATCTCGCGCTCTATGACGGCCCCGAGCAGCGCTATTGCCCGGCGGGCGTCTACGAGTTCGTCGATGCGGAAGACGGATCAGGCAAGCGCCTGCAGATCAACGCGGCCAACTGCGTTCACTGCAAGACCTGCGACATCAAGGACCCGCTGCAGAACATTCACTGGGTCACACCCGAAGGCGGCGGCGGGCCCAACTATCCGAACATGTAGGACGGGTCACGGATCGACCGGACGCGCTCCCGGGAATCGTCAGATCGGCCCGGACGCGGTCGAATGCCGGCGCGTGGTCTGGACGCTGCCTAGCGATTCGCGCCGCGACGCGAGCCAGACATGCAGGACGGCGATCAGATACAGGAACGCCGGCACGAGCCAGACGTTGCGCACCAGCGGAACCAGCGCGACGCCGCAGAACGCGACGGCGAGGGGTCCGTGGGCAAAGAACCAGCGGTTCGCCTTCCACGCGAGCAGCACGACCGCGACGGCGTGCGCGGCAAGCGCGATGATCCCGATGGATGCATGACGGCTTCCGCCGCCGCGTCGCAGGGCGTCGAATGCGCCCGCCAAGTCGTCGGCGTTGACCAGGGTCGCGGCGATGCCGGTCCAAAATACGGCAAAACAGCCGTAGTAGACGATGACCATGGCTCTCGGAGTGACTTTGCGCCACTTCATGGCCGACCCTTTCGGCGCTAGGCTCTCTTCTGCTCGTCGGCGATCCAGCCACGCAGCACTGCGGTGCTCCTCAATCCCCTCACCATCGAGGGCATCCTGTCGATGAGCGCGGCGGCCTCCGCCAGCGCCTTTGACCGGGATTGCCCCGGCGAGGCGAGCGCGGAGACGTAGAGCGCACGCGCCAGCTGGAGATGCTGGCCGAGATCGTCGTTGCCGCGCGCGTAGAGACCACGATGAAATTTCAGCACCGGACCGATGATCTGCTGTGCCTCGGTCGCACGTCCAAGCCGCGCGGCAATCATCGCCGCAAGGATAAGTTCATCGCTTGCGTCGCGCTCGTCCTGCAGCGTGCGCTTCGGCACGAGTTGGCGAAAGCCAATGGCGCGCTTGATCGCCGCGTCCGCCGCCGCATAGTCCTTCAGGTTGTACGCGGCGTCGGCGAGGACTGCATACGTCCCTCCGAGCCCTCGGTTCTTGACCAATTCCTGCAGCGGGTTCCCGGGTTTGAATGTTTCGGCGCGTTGGATCGACGCCTGGGCCATGTTCCGGACCGTCAGATAGTCCGCGGCCGCGATAGGAAGCGCATAGGTGGCGGATATACCGTTTCCAAAGACGCCAAACTCCCGGATGGCGGACCGTGGGAACGAATCCGGCGGAAACTCGCGTATCGCCGAGTCAACGAGCCTCTTGTAGTCCGCCAGGGCTCTCCCCGCTGCCTCCGGGTTGCCCCGATCAGCCTCCAGACCGACGAGGTTGGCGGCTGGAATCGACAGCATCGAAGATATCATCGGCGATGGCGTCGTCTGCTTCTCGACGGCGAGCGCCGCAACCCATTCCTGCTGACTCTCGCTGACGCGTCCCGCCCTCCATAATCCCCACGCCGCCGAGAGTCTCGCGTTTCCGAGATTGTTCCAGGCAATCTGGTTGGTCGGGTCGATCTGCAGGATCGCCTCC
>JANMBN010000106.1:0-12490 GCA_031360485.1 Betaproteobacteria bacterium
GCGGCGTACCGGCGCGTGCTCGCGCTCTCCCCGGCGCATCCGCACGCCGGCGCGCGCCTGGATCGCCTGGGCGCAGCGCGGCGAGCGTGATCGCGCAACGCGTGTGCGGACATCCGGCACGGGATCTTGCAGCAGCGCGAAAATCCGCAGAACCGCGAAGGACGCCGGGTATCATTGGCGTATCGCGGGTAACCGCGACCGCGCCGCCGCGCGCCCGTCACCCGTTTCCCCGCTCCGCTTCCCTCCAACGACTGGTCGAGTCCCCCCGTGAGCCGCAACGAAATCCTCTTTGAACGCGCCCAGCGCACGATTCCGGGGGGCGTCAACTCGCCGGTCCGGGCCTTCCGTTCGGTCGGCGGCACGCCGCGCTTCTTCGTGCGCGGCGAAGGGGCCTACCTGTGGGACGCCGACACCACGCGCTACATCGACTACGTCGGGTCCTGGGGCCCGGCCATCCTCGGCCATGCGCACCCGGCGGTCGTGCGCGCGGTGCAGGAAACCGCGAAGCACGGCTTGTCCTTCGGCGCGCCGACGGAGATCGAGATCGAGATGGCCGAGACGATCTGCCGGCTGCTGCCTTCGATCGAAATGGTGCGTCTCGTATCCTCCGGCACCGAGGCTACGATGTCGGCGCTGCGCCTCGCGCGCGGCTACACGGGGCGCAGCAAGATCGTGAAATTCGAGGGCTGCTACCACGGCCATGGCGACAGCCTGCTCGTCAAGGCGGGGTCCGGTGCGCTGACCTTCGGCCAGCCATCGTCGGCAGGGGTGCCCGCGGCCATCGCCAACGAGACGATCGTGCTCGCGTACAACGACCTCGCCGCGGTCGAGGCCGCGTTCAAGGCGGAAGGCGACAGCATCGCGTGCATCATCGTGGAGCCCATCGTCGGGAACATGAACCTGATCGTGCCGCGCCCCGGGTTCCTCGACGGCCTGCGCAGCGTGTGCGACCGGTACGGTGCCGTGCTGATCTTCGACGAAGTGATGACGGGATTCCGCGTGCACGTGCGCGGCGTCCAGGGCCTCTACGGGATCACGCCGGACCTGACCACGCTGGGCAAGGTGATCGGCGGCGGCATGCCGGTGGGCGCGTTCGGCGGCAAGCGCGAGATCATGGAGAAGATCGCGCCGCTCGGACCGGTCTACCAGGCGGGGACGCTGTCGGGCAATCCGGTCGCGGTGGCGGCGGGACTCGCGACGCTGCACGAAATAGAGGCGCCGGGTTTCTACGACCGGCTGGCGGAAACGACCCGGGCGCTCACCGACGGCCTCACGGCCGCCGCGGCGCGCGAGGGCGTGCCGTTCGCCGCGCAGTCGGTCGGCGGGATGTTCGGGCTCTATTTCGCGGACGCGGTTCCCGACACCTACGATGCAGTGATGGCCTGCGACAAGGATCGCTTCAACCGCTTCTTCCACGCGATGCTCGACGCCGGCGTGTACTTCGCGCCCTCGGCATTCGAAGCGGGATTCGTGTCGGCGGCGCATACGGCGGACGACATCGGGGCGACGGTCGGGTTCGCGGCAAACGCGATGCGCGCCGGTTGAGCGGCCGGAAGACCGGGTCCTACCGCCGTTCGCCCTCTTCGAGCGCGCGCCGCGTCGCTTCCAGGAACGCGTGTCCGTACGCCTCGTCGGGCTCGAGGTGGCAACCCTCGGCCCATTCGTTCCACGCGTTGACGAAGAGCAAACGCTGGTCGAGCGGGCGGTGTCGCGCCTGGGCCACGAGCGCCGTCAGCCAGCGCTCGTAGTTCGCGGCGTGGGCGTTGACGAAGACGTGGCCGTTGCCCGGCAAGCGTGGCGTGTTGTCCCAGCCCGTCATGATGCCGCGGAACATCGGGAATTCCGGCAGCGGGCGGGCGATCGCGGCTTTCGCGCTGTACACGTAGTCCCAGACCTTGACGTGGCTGGGCACGCCGAACGACACGGATTGCGTAACGTCTCCCAATTCCAGGCTGTGCGGCGGAAACTCGAGCGCCGCGTCGAAGCCCCACTCCGCCGGCGACGGCATGCCGGGAAGCTGGATGAAGACGAGGTACGGATCCTCGATGCCCTCGCGCCGTGCCTGCTCGCGGAAGCGCGCGGCGCTGGCCCGCGGATCGGGCAGCGAGCCGGCGCGATAGACGACGAACAGCGGGCGTTCGTCGATGCGGATGTAACGCCGGTCGCGAAAGAGCGGCGCGAGATCGGTGATCAGGCGGTGGTCGGCGTCGGGTGCGTATGCCTGCGCCACCAGGATGTCGTTGTCGTGCCCGTCCCAGCGCCGCGTCCAGTTCTCGTTCGCCCAGCACACGCAGAACGGAAAGTCGGGTTCGCCGCTGCGATGGACCTCGTCGAGCGGCCGCTGCAGCAGCCGGCGTCCGTCGAACCAGTAGTAGTAGTAGCAGAAGCCGTGGATCCCGTAACGGCGCGCGAGCGCCGCTTGCTCGATCCGCGTTTCCGGAACGCGCAGGTCGTAGAAGCCGAGATCCGCCGGAAGGTGCGGCTGGTAGTGCCCGGCGAAGAGCGGCCGCGCGCGAACCGTGTTGCGCCACTCGGTGAAACCCTTGCCCCACCACGCGTCGTTCTCGGGGATCGGATGGAACTGCGGCAGGTAGAACGCGATGAGCCTGGTCTCGAACTCGGACATTTCTTCGCCGGATGTCTTGCCGTCGCGGCCGACCCTATTCGGCCGGGCCCTGACCGCGCCGGTCGACGGGATCGGCAAGCCGCAATTTGTTGACGTGGCTCGCGCCGGCGTCAGTGCCGTCGGGCATCTTTCCGAGAAAATAGAAGCGCTGCCAGGCCTCCTTCAGCGTGGCCGCGTCACCTGCATTGAAGCGCTGCATGAATTCGTCGCGGCGTTTTTTCCAGGCGAACGCCTGGGCTTCGAGCGCGGGATCGTCGGAAAGATTTCGGACTTCGGGTGCCGTCGCCGATAGCGCGTTGGCCGCGACCGGGAACACCATGCACAGCGGCTCGTCCTTGTCGAAGCGAACGGTTCCCCGCCGCGTCATCTGCCAGTTCATCGTGAACGGATAGGGAAGCCAGTCGGTCTCGATAACGCCGGTAAGAGGCGCGATGCCGTCCTTCGGCTGGTTGAGAGGCCCCGTCGCGAGCAGGTTCCATCCCGGCTCGGTGCGAAACAGATAACCGAGATGAAACGTGACGATGCCGAAAGCGAAATGCGAAACCGCGACCTTCTCGAGCTGCGGGTAACCGTCCAGCGCGCGAATCGCCATGCTCTGCGTCCGCGGCCCGCCATCCCACTCGACCTCGAATGCGCACGGCGAGGCGATCTCCCAGCCGTGCGCATTCGCGATGTTGAGCGGAAGGCAGCGATAGGCGTGACGATCCGGTATCCGATCCATCCATTCGCGCGTCAGCGGCGCCGGCCGGAGCGGCAACGGATCGGCGGTGAAGGAGTAGCAGACGAGCTTCATGAGGCGGCCGGCGGCCGGTTTCGTCGGGAGACGGCGACATTCTACCGTGGCAACGTCGGGAGACGGCGACGGTTCGCCGCAAGAAACACACGCAAAGCCTTGATTCGTGCGGTGAAAATGCATCGGACCGGACGTCGCCATGCTATCATTCGCCCGTCGATTTTCGTGTGGCGGATCGTGTGAATGCACCCGAAAGAATGCGCCTTGGCGAGATACTGATCGCCCGTGGAAAGCTCGATGCTGCGGGGGTCGAGCGCGCGCTGCGGTTGCAGAAGGACGGCGGGGAAAAGTTCGGCGTGCTGCTCGTCACCCTCGGTCTTTGCGCGCAGCGCGACGTTTCCGAGGCGCTCGCGACCCAATTGCAGCTGCCCCTGCTCGACGCGGCCGGCTACCCCGAGTTCCCGATCCTCGAGGAGCGCATTTCACCGCGCTTCCTGCGCGAGGCGCGCGCGCTGCCGGTGAAGGAGGACGAGCGCGAACTCGCGCTCGCGATGGCCGATCCCACCGACGAGTACACGATCGGCGCGTTCCGGATGGTGACGGGCCGGGAGGTGAAACCGCTGGTCGCGATTCCATCCGAGCTCGATGCGGCGCTGGAGCGGCTGTACGGCACCGGGCGCACCGCGGTCGGACAGATCGTCGGCGATGTCGAGCAACGCGACGAGCTCGCGTTCGACGCCGACGTCCAGCACCTGAAGGACCTCGCCTCCGAGGCGCCGGTGATCCGGCTCGTCTCGCTCATCATCACGAATGCGCTCGAAGCGCGCGCGTCGGACATCCACATCGAGCCGTTCGAAAACCGGCTCGCGGTCCGCTACCGGATCGACGGCGTGCTGCACGAGGTCGAGTCGCCTCCGCGCCGCCTGTCGGCCGCCGTCATTTCGCGGATCAAGATCATGGCCAACCTCGACATCGCCGAGCGGCGGCTGCCGCAGGACGGCCGCATCCGGCTGCGCGTGCAGGGCAAGGAGATCGACCTCCGCGTGTCCACGGTGCCGACGATGCATGGCGAGTCGCTCGTCATGCGGATCCTCGACAAGGGAGGCGTCGCCCTCGACTTCAAGCGGCTCGGCTTCGAGGACGACATCCTGGCGCGGTTCGTCGACGTGCTGATGCAGCCGCACGGAATCCTGCTCGTCACCGGACCCACGGGCTCCGGCAAGACGACGACGCTCTACACGGCGCTCGAGCGTCTGAACCAGCCCGACGTGAAGATCCTGACGGTCGAAGACCCGGTCGAGTACCAGATGCCGGGGATCAACCAGATCCAGGTGAAGCCGCAGATCAACCTCACTTTCGCCAACGCGCTGCGGTCGATCGTGCGGCAGGATCCGGACGTGATCATGATCGGCGAGATACGCGACCTCGAAACCGCCGAGATCGCCGTGCAGTCGGCGCTGACCGGCCACCTCGTGCTGTCGACGGTGCACACGAACGACGCGGCGAGCACGGTCAACCGGCTTCTCGACATGGGCATCGAGGACTACCTCTTGACGTCGACCGTGATCGGGATCCTTGCGCAGCGGCTCGTGCGCACGCTGTGCGCGAGCTGCAAGGAGCCGCATCCGGCGCTGCCGGAGATCGTCCAGCAGATGGGCCTCTCCCGCTTCACCGAGGACGACCCGATCACGCTCTACCGGCCGATCGGCTGTCCGCAATGTGCGCAGACCGGGTACACGGGCCGGATCAGCATCATGGAGATGCTCGTGGTGACCGACCCGCTGAGGAGCCTCGTGATGAAACACGCGACCGCGACGGATCTGCGCAGCGAAGCGATCCGCGAAGGGATGCTGACGATGTACGAGGACGGCCTGCGCAAGGCGGTCCGCGGCGTCACGACCCTCGAGGAAGTGCTCCGCGTCACGCGCGAGAGCTAGGACCGGCGCACACCATGTCTGCACGCGCGAACGGGCCCTAGGATGCCGCTCTACAGCTACAAGGCCGTCAACCCGGCGGGCGATCTCGCCACCGGCGAACTCGAAGCGGCCAACGAGAGCGAGATCGTGGATCGCCTGCGCGACCAAGGCATGATGCCCATGCACGTGGCGCGCGCGGCGGGCGGCGCCGCGGGTTCCGCGGCCGACGCGCGCGGCCCGCGCGCGATCCGGCAGCGCTGGTTCGCGTCGAAGACGGTGACCCGCGATCAGCTGCTGGCGATCACGCGCGAGCTCGCGACGCTGCTCCGCGCCGGCCTGCCGCTCGACCGCGCGCTCGAAGTGCTGATCGGCCTCGCGTCCGCGCCGCCGGCCGCCTCGCAGCTGCAGCAGGTGCGCGACGACGTGCGCGGGGGCAAGTCGCTGTCGCAGGCGCTCGATGCGCGGCGCGACGTGTTTTCGCGGTTCTACGTCAACATCGTGCGCGCGGGCGAGGCGGGCGGCGCGCTGGGCGTCGTCCTCACGCGGCTCGCCGACACGATGGAGCGGAACAAGGAGCTGCGCGAAAGCGTGAAGTCCGCGCTCATCTACCCGTCCATCCTGATCGGCGTCGCCGTGATGTCGGTGCTCGTGCTGCTCGTCTGGGTCGTGCCGCAGTTCGAGCAGACCTTCGCCCAGGCCGGCAAGGCGCTGCCGCTGGCGACGACGATCGTCATCGTCGCCGGCACCGGGTTGCGGCACTGGTGGTGGGCGCTTGCGTCTTTCGTCGTGCTGGCCGTCTGGTGGGCGCGGCGGCGGCTCGCGCAGCCCGCCGTGCGGAACCGCTGGGACGCGCGCGTGCTCCGGATGCCGCTCGTGGGCGATCTCGTGACGAAGGTCGAGGTCGCGCGCTTCGCGCGGACACTGGCGACGCTCCTCGGAAACGGCGTGACGCTGCTTTCGGGCCTGGCGATCCTCAAGGAGACGTTCGGCAACAGCGTTCTCGCCGGCGCGCTCGACGGCGTGACCGCGCGGCTGCGCGAGGGCAAGGGCTTCGGCCGGCCGCTCGCGGAGACGGGGCTCTATCCGAGGCTTGCCGTGCAGATGATCCTGGTCGGCGAGGAATCCGGTCGGCTCGAGGAAATGCTGACGCGCGTGGCCGACGTCTACGACCGCGAAGTGCAGATGGCGGTCAAACGGTTTCTCGCCGTGCTCGAGCCCGCGCTGATCCTCTCCCTCGCGGTGCTGATCGGCGGAATCGTGTTCTCGATTCTTCTCGGCGTGATGGGCATGAGCGAACTTGTCCAGTAATGCATGTCTAAACTTTTCTTTCGCCTGAAGTCGCGGCCCGCGGATCCGCGGGCGGCACCCCCTAGAGGAATCCCCATGCGCCGCCTTGAACGCAGCCGGAACGCCGGCATGACTTTGATCGAGATCCTGGTCGTCCTGGTGCTGATCGGGGTCGTCCTCGGAATCGTCGGCGGCAACTTCATCGGCAAGGGCGAAAAGGCGAAGGCCGATGCCGCGAAGATCGAGATCAGCCAGATCGGCCAGACGCTCGATCTCTACAAGCTCGAGGTCGGCCGGTACCCGTCGACGCAGGAAGGCCTGCAGGCGCTGATCAGCGCACCCGCCGGCGTCGCCAACTGGAACGGACCGTACTGGAAGAAGCAGACGGTGCCGAAGGATCCGTGGGGCAACGAATACAAGTACATCTCGCCGGCCCAGAACGCGCCGTACGAAATCACCTCGCTCGGCGCCGACGGCAAGGAAGGCGGCGAGGGGCCGAACAAGGATCTTTCCAGCTCGCAGCAATGACGACTTTCGCGCTCGCCCGGACCGTGGCTGCTCCGCGCACTGCCAGTGCGGGCGTCACGCTGCTCGAACTCCTCATCGTGCTTTCGATCATGGCGATCGTCGCCGCGCTCGTTCTGCCCCTGTTCGGCGGCGGCGTGTCGACCGCGGAACTGAAGGGCGCCGCGCGCCAGGTGGCCGCGGGGCTCCGCCTTGCCCGAAGCGAGGCGCTCGCGACGCGGCAGGAAACGCGGGTGACGCTCGACCTCGAGCACCGCACATTCCAGATCGAGCGCGACCCGCGCCAGCAGGCGTTGCCGCCGAAGATCGAGATCAAGCTCTTCACGGCGCAGAGCGATCTCGTCACCGAGAAGGTCGGCTCGATCCGGTTCTTTCCCGACGGCGGCTCGAACGGCGGTCGCGTGACCCTCGGCGCCGGCGAGCGCAAGTACGACGTCGACATCGACTGGCTGACGGGCCGCGTCGCCATCCTGGATTGACCCGTCGATGCAACGCCGCGCCGCGCGCCGATTCGCCGCCCCAGCATCCCGTCCGCCCTGCCGCGACGTTTCCCGCGCCCGCCGCAACTCGCGCGGCTTCTCGCTGCTCGAAGTGCTGGTCGCGTTCGTGATCGTGTCGCTGGTCGCCACGGCGCTGTTCCGGCTGTTTTCCGGAGCGCTCGGCAATGCGTCGGCCGCCGACGAATACACGCGCGCGGTGCTCGTCGCGGAGAGCGCGTTGGCGGAAGCCGCGGCTAACCGGCCGCTTCGCGAGGAGACGCAGTCCGGCTCGGCGGACGACGGCAGGATCGCCTGGACGACACGCGTCGCCGCGTATTCGCCGCCCGGCGTCTCTCCCGATCTGGAGAGCGCGGCGGAGACCCTGCCGACGCGGCTTTACCGGATCACCGCGGAAGTCACCTTCCCGTCGCCGTCGGGCGGCCGGCGCAGTTACGCGCTCGCGACGATGCGCCTCGGCGCGAGGGATGCGAAATGAGAGCGATGCGCGCGCCCGCACGCGGGTTCACGCTCGTCGAACTCATCGTCGCGCTCGTGCTGATGGCCGGCATGGCGGCGGTGCTTTTCGGCTCGCTCTCCCTCGCGGCGCGGAGCTGGGACGGCGGCGAGGCCAAGGCGCTGCAGACGTCGGACATGCGATCGACGCAGACTTATCTGCGCGAGCAGCTCTCCGCGGAATTTCCGCAACGCCTGTGGAAGGCGGTCGAGATGCCGCTGCTGTTCGCCGGCGAGCGCGACGAAATCCGCTATGCCGCCGTCCTTCCGGCCCGCGTCGCGGAGGGCGGCATCTACCATTTTCGCCTTGCCGTCGTTCGCGCCGGCGAGAAATCTCAGCTCGTGCAGGAACGCGCGATTCCCGACCTCACCGCGCTGCAGGAACCGGAATTTCGCGATGCGGAGCGTTCGGTGCTCGCCGACGACATCGCCGAGCTGCGTATCGCGTATTTCGGTCGTGACCCGGCGGCGGCCGACGTCGACAGGCCGACGTGGCGCGACCGCTGGGATGACAAGCAGCGGCTGCCGCTGCTTGTGCGCATCGACGTGAAGCCGGCAAAGGGAGCCGCATGGCCCACGCTCGTCGTCGAGCCGCGGCCGGGGCCGGAAGCGGGCTGCCTCGCATGGGATCCCGCCCAGAACCGCTGCGCGAGGGCGGGGTGATGCGCGCACGCGTGAACTTCCAACGCGGTCGGCCTCCGTATACCGCCATGCGAACTCCCGGCGCCGCGTTGTCGGCCGAGTTTCCGCGTTGTCCGGGTCGCGGCCTGCGGCCCTCCTCCTACCAACGCGGTATCGCCCTCATCGCGGTCCTGTGGCTCACTGTGCTGCTGACCGTGATCGCGAGCGGGTTCGCGTACAGCATGCGCGGCGGGGCGCTTGCCGCGCGCAACACGATGTCGCTGTCGCAGGCGCGCGCGGCGGCGGACGGCGCCGTCGAACGCGTGGCCTACGAGCTGTCGCGCCCGCGCATTTCTCCCGACGTGTGGAATGCCGACGGCCAACCGCATGCCTGGAACGACGGCGATGTCGCGATTACGGCGATCGCCGTCGACGAGGCCGCGCGGATCGATCTCAATTCGGCGCCCGAGCCGCTGCTGAAGAACCTGCTGCAGAATGTCGGCGGCCTCGATCCGGACGCCGCGCAGCGGTTGCTGGAAGCCATCCTCGACTGGCGCGACCCCGACGACCTGCGCCGGCCGAATGGGGCCGAGGCCGCGGACTACCGCGCCGCAGGATTGAAATACGTCCCCTCCAACGCGCGGTTCGAGACCACCGGCGAGTTGCGCCGTGTGCTCGGGATGACTTCGGCGCTGATGACGAAGCTTTCCGACAGCCTGACCGTCCACTCGCGGCAACGCGGGATCAATCCGTCGACTGCCACGCGGGATGTCCTGCTCGCGCTGCCGGGCATCACGCCCGAGCAGGTCGACGCCTTCATCGCCGCGCGCCGCGACGCCCTCGCGAACCGGCTGCCCGTGCCGCCGCTCGCCGCGGCACACGGGCTCGCGACCGGCCCGTCACAGGTTTGGCGGATCCACGTCGAAGCCCGGTTGCCCGATGGTGTAACCTTTGCCCGCGACGCCGTTGTGCGTCCGCTGGCCGACCCGCAGCGGCCCTTGGTCGTGCTCCTCTGGCAGGAGGGCGCGCGCGCGCCGCAGCCCGAACCTCCGCCTCCGGGCGAAAACGCAACACAAGCGAATGGACAAGGCAAACCCTGACTTTCGGCAGTCGATTCGCAATGCCATGCAGCGCCTCGGACTCGGTACCTTCTGGCGTTGGTGGATGGGCGAGCTCGTGCCGTTGATCCCCGAGGGACCGCGCAACGCCCTGCGGCGCCGACGCCTGCGGCCGATACTCGCCTTCGAGCCGGACGCCGCGGTGCTTTGGGCGCCCGGCGTCGTCAACGGCACACTGGCCTTCGCCGAGACCGCGCGCATTCCGCTCGCCGGCGATCCTGCGGTGGTCGCCATGTCGGGACGCGCGGCGATCGACGCGTTGCCGCGCGCCATGCAGGGGGGCACCGCGACCGAGACAAGGGTCATCGTGGCGCTGCCTGCCAGCGGGGTCTTGCGCAAGACGATCACGCTGCCGGCGGCGGTCGAGGAGAACCTGAGACAGGTGCTCGCCTACGACCTCGACCGCCACACGCCGTTCAAGGCCGATGAAGTGTATTTCGATGCGGTAGTAGTAGGGCGCGATCCGGCGAAGAGAGAAATTCGCATCGACTGGACGGCAGCGCTGAAATCCGTCGTGAACCAGGCGCGCCGGCAGGCCGAAAGCTGGGGCGCGGCGGTCGCCGGCGTGACGCCCGAATCGCCGACCGGCGCCGCCGCGCTCGCCGGACAGACGCTCAACCTCCTCCCTGAAGGCGAGCGAACCGACGTGTCGGTGTGGCGCCGGAGGGAAATCTGGATTCCACTGGCGCTGATCGCCGCCGTGGCGCTCGCTGCGACGGCGCTCCCGGTCTGGCAAAAGCGCGGCTACGCCATCGCGCTGATGCAGATCACCGAACAGGCGCGCGTGCAGGCCGATGCGTCGAACGCGCTGCGCGAGCAGATGGAGCGGCTTGCCGGCGATTACAACTTCGCGCTCCAGCGGAAGTACGCGTTCCCCGCCGCCGTGCAAGTGGTCGAGGACGTGACGAAGATCCTTCCCGACGACACCTGGCTCACGCAGCTCGAGATGAAGACGACGGCCCGGGGCAAGGATCCGCGGCGCGAGATCCTGCTGCGCGGCGAAAGCGCCAATGCCGGCCGCCTGATCTCGCTGCTGGAGGAGTCGAAGCTCGTCGAGCAGGCGGCGCCGCGGTCGCCGACGACGAAGATTCAGCCCGGTCCCGGCGAGATTTTCGACCTGGGCGCGCAGCTGAAGGCGCTGCCGCCGCCGCAGCCGGTTCAGGTAGCCGAGCCGGCGGGGGGCGACGCAGCGCCGGTCGCGTCGCCGGGGTTGCCAGCCCCGCCCGCGGGCGAGCAGGGGCCGCCGGCAACAACGCCAGCTGCGCCGCAAGCCCCGCTGCGAGCCGCGTCGCAAGCTGCACCGCAAGCCGCACCGCAAGCCGCGTCGCAAGCTGCACCGCAAGCTGCACCGCAAGCTGCACCGCAAGCTGCACCGCAAGCTGCACCGCAAGCCGTGCCGCCCGTGGGTGCCGCGCCTGCGATGAGGCCGCCCGAATCCCCCGCTGCCGCGCCGGTTTCCGGAGGCGACCCGGCCGCATCCGAGACCAAGGCCACACAATGAATGCCGCGATCGCCCGGCTTTCGCCGTCGCGGCAGCGCTCGCTCGCGTTGGCGCTGTTCATCGGCGCGGTCGTGCTCGCGCTGTCGGCGCTGTTGGTCCCGCTGGTGCTCCTGCACAAACACTACGACGACACGATCGCGACGCTTGCCGACCGTCTGGACCGCTATCGGCGTGTCATCGCGCAGGCGCCGGAGTACCGGAAGGCGCTCGACGCGATGCGTGCCAAGGACGGGCGCCGATTCTTCCTCAAGAACACCGCGCCCAATCTCGCGGGCGCCGAATTGCAGGAACTGGTTCGCGCCGGGATCGAGGGCAACGGCGGCCGCATCACGACCAGCCAGAACCAGAGTCCCAAGGACGAAGGCCGGTTCCGGCAGATCGTCGTCTCGGTTCAATTCTTCGCGTCGACGCCAAACCTGCAGAAGATTCTGCATGCGCTCGAGGCCCAGCCGCCCTATCTCGTCGTCGAAAACATGACGCTGCGGCCGCTCAACGCGTTCCGTGGCTTCAAGCCCGGGCCGGGACAGGAACCCGAGATCAACGTGCAACTCGACGTCGCGGCATTTGCGTTCGTCGAACCGGAAAAGAAGTGACGCCATGAGCCATCTATCCGCCCGCCTTCAAGCCGCCCTCTGGTGGCTACTGCCGCTCGCCGCGCTCGCTGCCGTGGTCGGCTGGGAAACCGACTGGGGACGCGCCGTCGACAAGCGGCCGCAGCCCGCGGAAGCGGTCGCGCCGACACCGGTCGTCGCGTCGCTCCTGCCCGAGTACGCGATTCCCGGGGGCCTGGACGCGCGCACCGAGACCGTCCAGCGCACGCTCTTCAACCCGACGCGCCGCCCCGCGCCGGCGGCCGTGCAGGAGAACGCCGCCGCGAAGATCCAGCGCGGGCAATTCGCGCTGACCGGCACGACGATCGTGGACGGCAAGAACACCGCGTTCCTGCGCGAGGTGGCCGGCAACAAGTCGCGGCGCGTGCACGCCGGCGAAACGATCAACGGCATGAGGGTCGCGGAAGTCAAGCCGGACCGCGTGAAACTCACGCTGGGCGACGACTCCGAGGAGCTCGTGCTCAAGGTCGCGACCAACCCCCGCCCGACCGTGCAGCCCGTCGTCGCCGTGGCGGCGCCGGCACCTCCCGTGCCGGGCGCCGCCCAACCCGTGCCGGCTG
>JANMBN010000113.1:0-15392 GCA_031360485.1 Betaproteobacteria bacterium
CATTGAAATCGCTCCGGCATCTTCCGGTACCCGAATCGGCGACGCGTCCTCCGCGGTACTAGGCCTTGGTCGCTTCCTTCACGTTGAAGCTCTCGCCGCAGCCGCAGGTATTTTCGACATTGGGATTGTCGAAGGCGAACATCTGCTTGAATCCGTCCTTGACGAAGTCGAGGCGGGAGCCGTCGAGGAACCGGAGACTGTCGGCGGCGATGACGACGGTTGCGTCGTGCGCTTCGAAGGTCCGGTCGCCGTCACGCACTTCGTCCGCGTAGTCGAACGTGTAGGCAAAGCCCGAACAGCCGACTTTCTTGACGCCGACCCGCAAGCCCAGCCCCGTGCCGCGCCGCGCCAGCTGCGCCTTGATTTGCCTCGCCGCGTTTTCCGTCAATGTGATGGCCATGTTCATTCTCTCCGGGAACTCAAGCGGAGACCGTCGTGCGGTCGCGCTTCGGCACGGTCTCGCGCATGTCCTGGACCGGCGCGACGCCCGCCGCCTTCGCTTTCTGACCGTCGACCAGCTGCCTCAGCGTGACCGCGCCGAGATAGTCGAGGATGTGGTCGTTGAGCTTGGCCCACAGATCGTGGGTGATGCATTTCTGGTCATCCTGGCAGTTTTCCTTGCCTCCACATTGAGTGGCGTCAATGGGTTCGTCGACCGCGAGGATGATTTCAGCCACCGACACCTGCGCCATGTCCTTGGCGAGGCAATAGCCCCCGCCCGGACCGCGCACGCTGTCGACGAGCGCGCGGCGGCGCAGCTTGGCGAACAACTGCTCGAGATAGGAAAGCGAAATCTTCTGCCGCTGGCTGATTTCTGCCAACGTCACCGGGCCGCTGCCGTGCTGCATCGCGAGATCGATCATCGCGGTGACTGCGAAACGTCCTTTGGTCGTTAGTCTCATCGCAATCCTCTCATAATAATCAACGGCCTACGTCATCGGACCCAATAGGTGATCAATTCGATCAACTATACGATACCCGATT
The DNA here is from genome assembly GCA_031360485.1 of Betaproteobacteria bacterium. Lineage (GTDB taxonomy): Bacteria > Pseudomonadota > Gammaproteobacteria > Burkholderiales > Casimicrobiaceae > CAIWHR01. The sequence goes on from JANMBN010000113.1 coordinate 985, forward strand.
GAATTAGTCAACCTATTGCCCAGAGAGTTCCGGCCCCAGTGCCGGCGAGCTTCCTAGGGCCTGCCGGAGGGCCTCCTCGAAATCGCGGGTGTATCGCGGCATATCGAAAAGCGGGCAGGTTTCCCGGTTTGCGGCAAGCCGGGCGCGCAGCGACGCGAGCTCGGCCGGGTCGCGCGCGAGCCGAAGCGCTAGCGATTCGTAGTCGGCGCCGCTCGAGGTCACCAGTCCGGGCAATCCGATCGCATGGAGCTGGCTTCCGGCAATCCTGCTGGCGAGCGTCGGCCCTGCGCGCGTGATCACCGGCAGACCCGCCAGCAACGCGTCGTTGGCCGTCGTGTGCGCGCCGTACGGGTAGGAATCCACGAAGAGGTCGGCGGCGGCGATGCGGGCGACGTGGCTTTCCACCGGCTCGACGCGCGGCGCGAAGATCAGGCGATCGGAATCGATGCCCGTCCGCCGCGCTTCGCGGCGCAGATTCTCCGTGGCTTCGAAGCCGGATTGCGCAAGCCAGAGGACGCTTCGCGGTACGGCGTGGAGGAGTCGCATCCATGCTGCAAATACGTCGGGCAGGATCTTGTACGCGTTGTTGAAACTGCAGAAGACGAACGCCCCGTCCGGGAGCCCGCACTCGGCGCGCGAGGGTGGCGGGCCCTTGGGCGCGCGGCGGGTATCGCTGGGAAACGACATCTGCGGCAGGTGCAGCAATCGCTCGGCGAAGTGCGGTTGGGACGCCTCCGGCGCACCGAAACGATCGACGACGATATGGTCGTACCAATCAGCGCCCAAGGTGCCCGGATATCCGATACAGCTGATCTGTACCGGTGCCGGGCGATGCGCGAATATCGCCTCCCGCGAGTGCTTCGTGTAACCGTTGAGGTCGACCAGGATCGCGACGCGATCGGCCCGGATCCGCCGCACGATCTCGCCGACGGGCGCTTCGCTCACATCGGCGAAGTGATCGAACGCGCTCTCGATGCGCCGTCCGATGGGGCCGTTGTCGCGTTCACGGATTCCATACGCAAACGTCTCGAACCGGTCGCGGTCGATGCGCTCCCAGAGCTCCATCGACAGGTACGCGATCGGATGAGCCCGGTAGTCCGACGAGACGAAACCGACGCGCAGCCGCTCCCCTCGCCGAAAGGCGACGCGTGGTCGCGCCGCCGGCGCCGCCGGCGCGATCCCACGGGCCCATCGCCTTGCCGCGCGGAGCTGTGCCTCAGGCGACGTCGGCATCGAGAGCAGCGTGAACGGGTTGATCCGGCCGTCCTCCCCATCGACGTCGGACTCGATCGCTCGATTGATCCTGGCGTGCAGCTCGTCGAGCTCGCGCCAATCGCACCGAAGCTGGCGCCCGTGGGCGAGCATCGACAGTGCGTGCAGGTTTTCGGGGCGAAGCTCCATCGCGCGCAACCATGCGGCTTCGGCGTCGGCGTAGCGTTGCTGCTCGAAGCAGATAGAGCCGACATTCCGTTGAATCGACGCGTCGTCCGGCAGCAACCGGGCGGCTACGCGGAAGCAGGCTTCAGCGGCCGCGAGGTCGCCGGCACGCTGGTGCGCCAACCCGCGCCGCACCCGGACGGGCGCGGGAATGTCGCGGCGGACGGCGCACAGGTGCTCGTAGAGCGCGGATGACTGGCGAAACGCCTCGCGCTCGAACAGCAGGCTCGCGAGGTTGCCGAGCGCGTCGGGATGCTGCGGATTCGCGGCGAGCACACGGCGGTAGCACGCTTCGGCGCGATCGCGATCGCCAAGCGCCTCCAGCACGAGGCCGAGGTTGTTGATCGACCCGGCGTGGTCCGGTGCGGATGCCAGCGCGCGCTCGTACGCCGCCCGTGCAGCATGGGGCTCGCCGCGCTCCCGATGCAGGTTGCCGAGATGGAAGTGCGCTTTGGCGTTGTCCGGCGCGAGTTCGATCGCGCGGCGCCATGCGGCCTCCGCGGCGGCGGTATCGGTCGCGCGCAGCAATTCGCCCAGCCGGTTCCAGGCGGCGACGTCGGACGGTGCGCGTTCGAGGGCGGCGCGGCAGTCCTCCACGGATCGCGGCGCCGTCGCCGGCTCGCCCCGCGGCGTGTCCGGCGAAAGGGTCTGCAGCGTCCCGTGGCAATCCCGGAAGCGCCTTCCGCTGCCGCAGGGGCACGGAGCGTTGCGTAGAGGCGATGGCGGCATGGAGGGCGCGTGCCGGGTGGCGGATGCTGGTGCGGTCGCTGGCGAAGGCGCGGCCCGTGCTCGCCGAAAACCGCGCGACGGGGCGGTACTATCGTGCCGCCTTCACAGTCCTACCGGTTCTTCGAGCGGCCGAAAGGGTGGCCGCGAAAGCGCTCGCAGCGCAATCGTACACGCGGCTGACGGGGCGTGCGCCGCCAACCCTCCCGCTCCGGAGCGGCAGGGGCGCTGCAAGCGCCGCACCCAAAAGAAAAAGCCGGGCATCGCGCCCGGCTTTTCTTGGCTGTTGCTTCCCGTTATCGGGGAATCACGCAGCCTGGATGTTGCTCGCTTGCTTGCCCTTCGGGCCCGTCGTCACTTCGAACGAGACCTTCTGGCCTTCCTTCAGCGTCTTGAATCCCGGCATGTTGATCGCCGAGAAGTGCGCGAACAAGTCTTCGCCACCGCCATCCGGCGTGATGAATCCAAAGCCCTTGGCGTCGTTGAACCACTTCACAGTGCCTGTTGCCATTTCAGTATTTCCTCACGAACAAAATAGAAATCGGGACGGATCCCGGCCAATGTTTTGATCTCAAGGAAAGAACGACGGTGGAACGACTGCAAAGCGGTCGTACAGGGCGTACTTACTGCCTTGAAACTAAAACACTTTGGGGAGGATACACAACTCGGCCCGCCTGCGCTAGTGGTATTTGCAGGGCTCGTGCCGGGGCTTATCCCCCGGTGCGCGGCCCGTCCGGCGACCGGAAAGGCCACGCGGGAGGCCATTCACGGCCCGCGCGTCTCGGCCCGGACGATCGCGGCGCCCGCGCCGAGCGCCCGGAGCTTGCCTCGGGCCACGTCGCGGGCGAGAGGCACCATGCCGCAGTTGGTGCAGGGGTACAGACGTTCGGCGGGGACGTATTTCAGCGCCGCACGAATCGTTGCCGCGACGTCCTCGGGGGTCTCGACCCGGTCCGAGGCAACGTCGATTGCTCCGACCAGCACGTCCTTGCCGTCCAGGAGCCCGATAAGTTCGATCGGAACGCGCGAATTCGCGCATTCGAGCGAGACCTGCCGGATCGCGGACCGCGCCAACAGCGGAAACGTCTCTTCGTATTGCCGCCATTCGGAGCCCAGCGTCTTCTTCCAGTCGATATTCGCCTTGATTCCATAGCCATAACAGATGTGGACGGCGGTCTTGCAGGAGAGACCCCGCGCGGCGCGTTCGAGCGTCTTCACGCCCCAGTCGCGCACCTCGTCGAAATAGACGTTGAAGGCGGGCTCGTCGAACTGGATGACGTCCACACCGGCGGCTTCGATCGCGCGCGCCTCGTCGTTGAGGATCTCGGCAAACGCGCCCGCCAGCTTTTCGCGGCTCTTGTAGTAGGCGTCGTAGAGGGTATCGACCATCGTCATCGGTCCGGGCAGCGTGTACTTGACCTTCCGGCCGGTCGCGGCGCGCAGGAATCGCGCGTCGTCCACGAACACCGGCTGCCGGCGCGCGACGGGGCCGACGACGACGGGGACATCGGCGTCGTAGCGGTTGCGAATGCGCACGGATTTCTTGTGTGCGAAGTCGACACCGTCGAGGCCCTCGAGAAACGTCGTCACGAAATGCCGGCGCGTCTGCTCGCCGTCGGTGACGATGTCGATACCGGCCTGCTCCTGATCGGCGAGCACCAAACGGACGGCGTCCCGCTTGCCCTCGACGAGGGCCTCGCCGTCGAGCCGCCACGGCGCCCAGAGCTCGTTGGGTGCGGCTAGCCACGCCGGCTTGGGCAGGCTGCCGGCGATGGTCGTTTGCAGGACCTTGGTCATCGGATTCCAGTGGGACGGGTGGGTGAGCCTGAACCGGCCGGAGGGCATCGGGATTATAGTCGCCGGTCTTCGCGCCCGCGGCGGAATCGGTCAGGCCACTTGACCAATGCCCCCTGCGACACGTACCGTTGCGGGTCGCCGCCAGCCCGATGCACGCGGGCGGGCCACTCCGATCGTCCAAGAACGCTCCATGCCCAAGGTCCTGCTCGCCGACTACACCTTCCCGGACATCGGGATCGAGCGCGACCTGTTCGCCGCTGCCGGTGTCGATCTCGCGACCGGTCAGTGCAGGACCGAGGACGACGTGATCGCCGCCGCGCGCGATTGCGCCGGCATCCTGCTTCAGTACGCGCCGATCACGGAGCGCGTCGTCGCCGCGCTGTCGCATCTCGGCATCGTGAGCCGGGTCGGAGCGGGCTTCGACACCGTCGACACCGATGCCTGCGCCAGACACGGCATATGGGTCGCGAATTCACCGGACTACGGCGTCGGCGAGGTCGCGACCCACGCGCTCGCGCTGGCGCTGGCGCTCGTGCGCAATGTGGTCGCCTACCATCGCGACATCCACGCCGGCAAGTGGCACTACCTGTCGTCGGGCCCGCTGCGGCGCGTCGGCGACATGACGCTCGGCATCGTCGGCCTGGGCCGGATCGGCAAGCGGATGGCGCACGTCGGCCGCAACGTGTTCAAGCGCGTCGTCGCCTGCGATCCGTACATCATCGACGGTGACTTCCCGGCGTACGTCGAGCGCCGCGACCTGGCCCGCGTGTTTGCGGAAAGCGATGTCGTCTCGCTGCACGTGCCGCTCAACAGCGAGACGCGGGGAATGATCGGCGCGAAGGTGCTGGGCGCGGCCAAGCCTGGCGTGTTCCTGGTGAATACCGCGCGCGGCGCCGTGGTCGACGTCGAGGCGGCGCTGTCGCTGCTGGACAGCGGCAAGCTCGCCGGCCTCGGCCTCGACGTGCTGCCCACGGAGCCCGTGCCGGCGGGCTCGAAGCTCCTCGGGCATCCGCGCGTTATCCTGACGCCGCATGCCGCGTTCTTCTCGGTCGAGGCGGAGCGCGAGTTGCGGCGCAAGGCGGCGCAGAACATAGTGACCTGGCTCAAGACCGGGCGGCCGGATTACGTGGTGGTCGCCGGGACGCGACGCCCATAGCACTACACTGGCGATAACGGGGAAGGCGGCAGGATGGCAGGCGTCAGCATTCGCGGGGTGCACAAGCACTTCGGTTCCACGCACGTGATCCGCGGCGTCGACATCGGAATCGCCGATGGCGAGTTCTGCGTGCTGGTGGGCCCCTCGGGCTGCGGCAAGTCGACGCTGCTGCGGATGATCGCCGGGCTGGAGGAGATCGGAACCGGCGAAATCGCGATCGGCGGCACCGTGGTCAATCGCGTGCCGCCGAAGGAGCGCGACATCGCGATGGTATTCCAGAATTACGCGCTCTATCCGCACATGACGGTACGGGACAATATGTCGTTCGCGCTGATGCTGGCGAAGCGGTCGAAGGCGGACATCGCCGAGCGCGTGCAGAAGGCCGCCGACATCCTCGGCCTCGCGCCCTATCTCGACCGCTATCCGCGCCAGCTTTCCGGCGGGCAGCGGCAGCGCGTGGCCATGGGCCGGGCGATCGTCCGCGACCCGCAGGTCTTCCTGTTCGACGAGCCGCTGTCCAATCTGGATGCGAAGCTTCGCGTGCAGATGCGCACGGAGATCAAGGAACTGCACCAGCGGCTCAGGACCACGTCGATCTACGTGACGCACGACCAGATCGAGGCGATGACGATGGCCGACAAGATCGTCGTGATGCGCGACGGGATCGTCGAGCAGACCGGCGGCCCGCTCGACCTCTACGATCATCCGGTGAACACGTTCGTCGCGGGTTTCATCGGCTCGCCGGCGATGAACATCATTCCCGGCACGGCAAGGACCGCCGGCGGCGCGCTCTCCGTCGAGTTCGGCGACGGCGTCGTGCTGCCCTCGCCCGTCGGCGCCCGCGCCGACGACGGTCAGCCCGTGCTCTACGGCTTGCGGCCCGAGCACTGCGCGCTCGCGCCCGCCGGCCTGCCGGTCGAAATCGTCGTCGTCGAGCCGACCGGCGCCGACACGCAGCTCTATTGTCGCTTCAACCGGCAGGAGGTCACCGCGACCATCGGTGACCGCACCAATTGCCGCCCCGGCGACCGGATCAACCTGGCGCCCGATCTCGGGCGGGCGCATTTGTTCGACGCGGCGACCGGTTCGCGGCTCGTCGCGTGAGGTGTCAGATGGGCGCGGGGCATCCCCGCAGCCCGCAAACCAACGGAGGAATGGATGAGTGAGATCAAGCGTCGTGACTTCCTGAAGGCTACCGCCGGCGTGGCCGCCGGCACCGCGCTGGGCGGCGGTTCCGCGCTCTTCGCGCACGAGGCCGAAGCGCAATTCAAGATCGTCCCGGAAAAAGGCGCCAAGCTTCGCGTGCTGCGCTGGAAACGCTTCGTGCAGGGCGACGAAGACGTCTGGGCGGAGAACACGAAGAAGTTCACGCAGTTGACGGGAATCGAAGTGCGCGTCGACGCCGAAGGCTGGGAGGATGTCCGCCCCAAGGCCGCGGTGGCCGCCAACGTCGGCAGCGGTCCCGACATCATCATCAGCACGATGGAAGACGCGCACATGTACCCGGAGAAGCTGGTAGACGTGTCGGACGTCGCCAACTATCTCGGCAACAAGTACGGCGGCTGGTTCGACGCGGCGAAGGCCTACGGCATGCACGACAAGAAATGGGTCGCGATTATGCAGGGCGCCGCCGGCAATGCGCTCGTCTACCGCGACAGCCACGTGAAGGCGGCGGGCTTCGATACGGTGCCGAAGGACATGGCCGGGTTCCTGAAGCTCTGCCAGGCGCTGAAAGCGAAGGGGACGCCCGCCGGTTTTGCGCTGGGCAACGCGACGGGCGACTCGAGCTGGACGCACTGGCTTGTCTGGGCGCACGGCGGCAAGCTCGTCGACGCGAAGAACAACGTCGTCATCAACAGCCCGGAGACGATCGCCGCGCTCGAGTACTCGAAGCCGCTCTACGAAACATTCATTCCGGGCACGCTGTCATGGCTCGACCCGAACAACAACAAGGCGTTCCTCGACGGCCAGTTGAGCCTCACTGCGAACGGCATCTCGATCTACTACGCGGCCAAGACGTCGAAGGACGAGAAGCTGATCGAGATGACGAAGGACATCCAGCACGCCTATTTCCCGGTCGGTGTCGACGGCAAGGCGCGCGAGCTGAACCTCGTGTTCCCGATGATGATCTTCAAGTACTCGAAGTACCCGAATGCGGCGAAGGAGTACCTGCGCTTCATGATGGAGAAAGAGCAGTACGTGCCGTGGCAGGAGGCTTCGATCGGCTACGTCTGCCACCCGCTCGCCGCCTACGAAAAGAGCGCGTTCTGGACGGACGACCCGAAGAAGACGCCGTACCGCGACTGCATGAAGAACATGACGCCCAACGGCTATGCGGGCACGCTGGGCTACGCGTCGGCGGCATGCGTGGCGGACTTCATCATTCCGAACATGGTCGCGGAGGCCGCGTCGGGGTCGAAGACGCCGAAGGAAGCCGCGGAACGGGCGCAAAAGCGGGCGGAGCGTTACTACAAGCTGTGATATTTCGTCGCGCCGCCGGCGTCCGCTCTTGGGGCGGCGAGCGCGACGGAATATCTGCGCGGATGGGAGCGTCGCCTGCCGGCGACGTTCAACCCGCGCGACGCCGATGCAGCGTCCGCTGATCTTGCATGATGCGCGCGCGTGGGGGCCGACCCTCGGCGCGCTACCGGGCCTATTCCCACGTTGACTCACGACATGCCAGCCCACACTTCCGCGCTTTCCCGCGCGCTCGACAATCGCGCGGTGCTCGGCGGGCTTTTCATGCTGCCCGCGGCGGTGCTGCTGCTGCTCTTCCTCACCTATCCGCTCGGGTTGGGGACCTATCTCGGTTTCACCGACGCCAAGATCGGCCGGCCCGGGCAATGGGTCGGACTCGAGAACTTCGAGTACCTGTGGGGCGACGCAGTCACTCAGCTCGCGCTCTTCAACACGCTCTTCTACACGGTCGTCGCCAGCGTCATCAAGTTCGGCCTGGGCCTCTGGCTCGCGCTCCTGCTGAACAAGCACATTCCGTTCAAGGCGGCGGTGCGCGCCGTCGTGCTGCTGCCGTTCATCGTGCCGACGGCGCTCTCGGCGATCGCGTTCTGGTGGATCTACGATTCGCAGTTCTCGATCATCAGCTGGGCGCTGCTGAAGCTCGGCTTCATCCACGAATACATCGATTTCCTGGGCCAGCCGTGGCACGCGCGCTTCGCGACGATCGCCGCCAACATCTGGCGCGGCGTGCCGTTCGTGGCCATCTGCCTCCTGGCCGGGCTGCAGACCATTTCGCCGTCGTACTACGAGGCGGCGAGCCTGGATGGCGCTTCGCCGTGGCAGCAGTTCCGTTACGTCACCCTGCCGCTGCTGACGCCGATCATCGCTGTCGTCATGACCTTCTCGGTGCTCTTCACTTTCACCGACTTCCAGCTGATCTACGTGCTGACGCGCGGCGGGCCGCTGAATGCGACGCACCTGATGGCGACCCTGTCGTTCCAGCGCGCGATCTCGGGCGGGAGCCTCGGCGAGGGCGCGGCGATCGCGACCGCGATGGTCCCGTTCCTGCTGGCGGTGATCCTGCTCAGCTACTTCGGGCTGCAGCGCCGCGCGTGGCAACAGGGCGGGACGGACAAATGACGACGAAATCCGATTCTGCGGGCGGCGCGCCCGAGGCAGCCGACTCGCAGGGGATGAACTATCTCGTCTCGCTGCCGCGCCGGATCGTCACCGTCTACGCGCCTCTCGCGGCGTTTCTGATCGTGCTGCTGTTCCCTTTCTACTGGATGATCGTCACGACGTTCAAGCCGAACGAGGAACTTCTGTCGCGCGAAGGCAACCCGTTCTGGGTCAAGAATCCGACGCTGGCGCATGTCAAGAAGCTGCTGTTCGACACCGCTTATCCGGATTGGCTCTGGAATACCATCCTGGTGTCCGTCGTGGCGACGTTCATTTCGCTGTTCGCCAGCGTGCTCGCGGCGTACGCGATCGAACGGCTGCGGTTCCGCGGCTCGCGCTATGTCGGGATGAGCATCTTCCTCGCCTATCTCGTGCCGCCGTCGATCCTGTTCATTCCGCTCGCCGCGGTCATCTACAAGCTCCAGCTGTTCGACACGCGGCTCGCGCTGATCCTGACGTACCCGACGTTCCTGATCCCGTTCTGCACGTGGCTGCTGATGGGGTATTTCAAGTCGATTCCGCTCGAGCTCGAGGAATGCGCGCTGATCGACGGCGCGTCGCGGTTGCAGATTCTCGTGAAGATCATCCTGCCGCTCGCGGTGCCGGGTCTCATCTCCGCGGGCATCTTCGCGTTCACGCTGTCGTGGAACGAGTTCATCTACGCGCTGACGTTCATTTCCTCGTCGGAGGTGAAGACGGTGCCCGTCGGCGTGGTGACCGAGCTCGTCGAAGGCGACGTCTACCACTGGGGATCGCTGATGGCCGGCGCGCTGCTCGGATCGCTGCCGGTGGCCGTGCTCTACTCGTTCTTCGTCGAGTACTACGTGTCGGGTCTCACGGGGGCCGTAAAGGAATGACGCGATGAAGCGCCCCGGCCGGTGCGCCGCCCGCCGCCGCTTCGCCGCGCGCCATTCTCCCTGTCCGCCGCGCCATCGCGCCGCCGCCGGGGCGGCTCGCGCGATGCGGTAGAATAGGCGGATTCCGCACCACGAAACACGGAGCCAACCATGACCGTCCAGGACAAGATTCGCGCGCAAGTCACCGGCCATCGAGTCGTGCTTTACATGAAGGGCACGCCCGATTTCCCGCAATGCGGGTTTTCGGCGACCACGGTGGAAATCCTCAAGCGATGCGGGGTCACCGATTATCAGGCGGTCGACGTGCTGCAGGACCCGGATATTCGCCAGGGCATCAAGGAGTACGCCAACTGGCCGACGATCCCGCAGCTCTACGTGAACGGCGAATTCGTCGGCGGCTGCGACATCCTGCGCGAGATGTATCAGGCAGGCGAATTGCAGCCGCTTCTCGCCAAGCAGCCGGTCTGAATTGCGTCGCGGTCGCGCCCGTTGACGCGATCGGGATCGACGGTCGCCTCGCTTGCCTGCTGACCTGGGCGGACACCGATCCGCTGCGGTCGGAGCTTCACGATCCGTTCGTCGCCGACGGGGTGCGTGCGCTGGCCGTGTCGCCGCATGGTCACCGCGATCGCAGGGAGCCCGGCGTCGTGTCGAAGTACCGCGTGCCCGCGGCTTCCCCCGAGCCGCTCCGGTAGCTGCTGCCGGGCGAGCCCGCCGTCGCCCGACTTCGTTTCGCACCTTCCGACCGACGCGGACCGGAAACTCGATTCCGCCGTCCAATCCTTGCGCCGGATGCGGCGCCAACGCCATCGGGACACCATGGAAACCTTGAAGACAGGCAGCGACACTCTGTTCATCCTGCTGGGCGCCGTCATGGTGCTCGCCATGCACGCGGGCTTCGCCTTCCTCGAGCTTGGAACGGTGCGCAAGAAGAACCAGGTCAATGCGCTGGTGAAGATCGTCGTCGATTTCGCGGTCTCGACGATCGCCTATTTCTTCATCGGCTACTCGATCGCCTATGGCGTCAATTTCTTCGCCGGCGCCGAGACCCTCGCGCTCAAGAGCGGCTACGAGCTGGTCAAATTCTTCTTCCTGCTGACGTTCGCCGCCGCGATCCCGGCGATCGTATCGGGCGGCATCGCCGAGCGGGCGCGATTCAACCCGCAGCTCGCGGCGACCTTCCTGCTCGTGGGCTTCGTCTATCCGTTCTTCGAGGGCATTGCGTGGAACCAGCATTACGGCGTCCAGGCATGGCTCAAGGGAGCCTTCGGCGAGGAGTTCCACGACTTCGCCGGCAGCGTGGTCGTCCACGCGGTCGGCGGATGGATCGGGCTCGTCGCGGTGCTGCTGCTCGGCGCGCGGCGCGGCCGGTACTCGAAGGAGGGTAGCGTGTCCGCGCACCCGCCGTCGTCGATCCCGTTCCTCGCCCTGGGCGCGTGGATCCTTTCGGTGGGCTGGTTCGGGTTCAACGTCATGAGCGCGCAGACCATCGACAAGATTTCCGGACTCGTCGCCGTCAACTCGCTGCTGGCGATGGCCGGCGGGACGATTGCCGCGTTTGTCGCCGGCAGGAACGACCCGGGATTCGTTCACAACGGTCCGCTGGCGGGGCTCGTGGCGATCTGCGCGGGATCGGACGTCATGCACCCGCTGGGCGCGCTGGCCACCGGCACGATCGCCGGCGGGCTGTTCGTCTTCATGTTCACGCAGACGCAGAACCGGTGGAGGATCGATGACGTGCTGGGCGTTTGGCCGCTGCACGGCATCTGCGGAGCCTGGGGCGGCATCGCCGCCGGAATCTTCGGAAGCCGCGCCCTGGGCGGATTGGGCGGCGTCGCGTTCGGCTCGCAGCTTCTCGGCACCCTGTTGGGGATCGGCGTCGCGGTGGTCGGCGCCGTGGCCGTCTACGGCTCGATGAAGAAGTTCGTCGCCCTGCGGCTCGATCCCGAAGAGGAGTTCAATGGCGCCGACCTCACGATCCACCGGATCAGCGCGACGGCAGACCGCGAAACGTCGTGGTGACCCGGGTGATGCCGGCCCGGCGTGCGCGCTCCAGCGAGTCGGCGAACCGGCCCACGGGACCGGTCCGGAGGTTCCCTAGGTGCGCGCCCGCTGGATGCGCCGCACTTCGGGCACCCGCTTCATTCCGCGCATCACGTGCGCGAGATGGCCGCGATCGCGGACCTGGACGCTGAAGAACATCGCGAGGAGACCGCCGCCGTCAGGGCGCTCCATCGAGACGTTGTCGATGTTGGCCTCTCCCTCGGCGATCGCGGTCGCGAGGTCGGCGAGCAATCCGCGTCGGTCGGCGACGAGGACCCGTATCCCCGCGTCGAACACTCCCTGGACATCCTGCGCCCACTCGACGTCGACGAGCTGTTCGATGTCGCCCCGCTGCTTCTTCAGCGTGACGCAGTCGCGGGTGTGCACGGACAGGCCCTGGCCGCGCCGAAAATGGCCGACGACCTTGTCGCCGGGAATCGGACGGCAGCACTTCGCGTACTGGATCGCGACGCCCTCGACGCCGCGCAGCGTCAGCGCCGAGGGCTTGGCGGACGCTGCCGCAGCCTGCACGCCGGCGTCGTCATCGGACTTTCCGGCCGGGCGCGTCAGCGCCTGCGCCACGACGAACGACAGCCGTTTGCCGAGCCCGATGTCGGCGAGAATGTCGAGCTGGCTCTTGGCGCCGAATTCCTTCTGCAGGGATTCCCAACGCTCCCAGGTCACCGTCTCCGGCGCGACCCGCAGCGTCGCCAGCGCCTGATCGAGCAGGCGCTCGCCGAGCGCCGCCGATTCCTTCTGCTGCAACCCCTTGAGGAAATGCCGGATCCGCGAGCGCGCCTTGCCCGTCGCGACGAACGACAGCCACGACGGATTCGGCCGCGCGGTCGGCGAGGTCAGGATCTCGACGTGGTCGCCGTTCTTGAGCTCGGTGCGCAAGGGCATCAGATCGTAGTTGATCCGCGCGGCGACGCAATGGTGGCCGACGTCCGTGTGCACCGCATAGCCGAAATCGACCGCGGTCGCGCCGCGCGGCAGAGCCATGATCTTGCCCTTCGGCGTGAAGACGTAGATCTCGTCGGGGAAGAGGTCGCCCTTGATGTTCTCCAGGAACTCCTTCGAGTCGCGCGACTCCGACTGGATTTCGAGCAGGCTCTGCAGCCAGCGGTGGGTTTCGCGCTGCGCTTCGGCGAGGTCGAGCTCGCCGCCCGACTTGTAGAGCCAGTGCGCGGCGACGCCGGCCTCGGCGATCCGGTGCATGTCGTGGGTGCGGATCTGCGTTTCGAGCGGCGTGCCGAACGGGCCGAAGAGCGTCGTGTGCAACGACTGGTAGCCATTGGCCTTCGGTATCGCGATGTAGTCCTTGAACTTGCCCGGAATCGGCTTGTAGAGTCCATGCAGCGCGCCGAGCGCCGCGTAGCACGTGGTCGTGTCCGGCACCAGCACGCGCACGCCGTAGATGTCGAACACCTGGGAGAACGTGTAGCGCTTTTCGCGCATCTTCTTGTAGACGGAATAGATCGTCTTTTCCCGCCCGGACACGACGGCGGTGATTCCGGTCTTGGCGAAACCGTCGCGCATGACGTCGAGCAGCCGGTTCATCACTTCGCGCCGATTGCCGCGCGCGGCCTTGATGGCGTTGGCGAGAATCCGGAAGCGCATCGGGTTGAGGTGCTTGAACGCGAGGTCCTGCAGCTCGAGGTACAGCGCGTTCAGCCCCAGCCGGTTCGCGATCGGGGCATAGATGTCGAGCGTTTCGCGCGCGATCCTGCGCCGGTGCGGCGGCGCCATCGCGTCGAGGGTGCGCATGTTGTGCAGCCGGTCCGCGAGCTTGATCAGGATGACGCGGACGTCCTGCGCCATCGCGAGCAGCATCTTGCGGAAGCTTTCGGCCTGCGCGTCCTCGCGCGACGTGAACTCGATCTGGTCGAGCTTGGAGACGCCGTCGACCATGTCGGCCACGGGCCTGCCGAAGGAACTCTCGATCTCCGACTTCGTGATGGCGGTGTCTTCCATCACGTCGTGCAGCAGCGCGGCGGCGAGCCCCTGCGCATCCAGCCGCCATTGCGCCAGGATGCTCGCGACCGCGAGCGGGTGCGTGATGTACGGCTCGCCGGACTTGCGGAACTGCCCGCGATGGGCAGAGTCGGAAAACTGGAACGCGCGCTCGACGAGCGCGATATCAGGCGGCGGCAGGTAATTGCCGAGGTGCCGAGTGAACTCCGCGATTTCCGGCATGCCTCATTGCCGCCGATGGTGCCGCGTCAGCTCTGCGCTTTCAGCAGCATTTCGATGCCGACCTTGCCGGCCGCGATTTCGCGCAGCGCGACGACCGTCGGCTTGTCGCGGTCGGTTTCGACCAGCGGCGAGCTGCCCGCGGAAATCTGCCGCGCGCGATTGGTTGCCGCGAGCGTCAGCTCGAAGCGATTGGGAATTTTCTCGAGACAGTCGTCGATCGTGATGCGGGCCATGGAATCCTCGTTGAAATCATTGGTCGAGCAGCCGCTGCAGGAGTTGCGCATGACGCACCGCCTGACGCGCGGCGGTCAGCCGGGCTGCGCGCACGATTGCGCACAGATCGTCGACGGCTCGTGCAAAGTCCTGATTCATAATAACATAATCGAACTCGGTGCAGTGCCGCATCTCTTCGCGCGCGGCTTCGAGCCGGCGTTCGATCACCTCGGGCGAGTCCTGGCCGCGTTTTTCGAGGCGCTCCTTCAGCGACGCGAGCGATGGCGGGAGGATGAAGATGTGCACTGCCGCCGGGATGAGGCGGCGCACCTGAGCCGCGCCCTGCC
>JANMBN010000114.1:0-3105 GCA_031360485.1 Betaproteobacteria bacterium
ACGAAACCGGGCATCGCCCGCAAGTATGCGAGCGGCCCGCGCCCGGCGCAAACCACGGAGGGATTGGCCCTCCTGCGCGAGGGCGGCCCTCCCTTCCTGTCCGGAAGGCTCGCCCGATACGCGCATCCGCGAAATGTCGAGCCGGGTGCTGCTTTCGCCGCCTCTCAGCGCGCCGGCGGATCCGGGACGAACCGCGGCGTCCACGCCGGGAACGGGTTCGGCGTGTGTGCGATCGACGGCCGCGGCAGGATGCCCATCGCGATCAGGTTTTCGCGCCGGTCGTAATGGATTGCAACGGTCTCGTTGGGGGTTTCGCTCTCGCGGTCGAAGCGCGTCATCTGCACGTAGGAGGTTTCGCGGCGGCCGTAGCCCGTGCCGATCTTTGCCATCGGCGCAGACGCCTGCGCGTCGCCGGCCAGGTTGTCGCGTGCCGCCGGCGCATTCCCGGCGCGCCTCTCCGCGACGCTGCCGGCCGCGCCTTCCTGGCGGGCGGCCGGCTCGGCGGCGGGGCTCGCGGCGACTTTCGCGTCCGCGTCCTTCCACGCGACGGGCTGCGGCCGCTCGCGGAAAAACGCGACGCCGACGACGCCGACGTTCTCCGGGCGCCCGGTTCGCGCCGCGTAGGAATCCGGGAGCTCGGTGAAATAGAACGCCGCCGTGGAGGCACGGCTCTTTCGCCATCCGTTGATGTCCGCGCACTCGTATGCGCCGAGCACGTATCCGGATTGCGCGGGCGATGCGGTGTCGCCGGACACCACGTTGACGCCGTCGACGCTCATCACCGCCAATACGCGGCCGCCGGACGTGTTGCACACGCGAATCGCGTACTCCTGGCCCGGCGTCCCGACGACCCACCGGCGGCCGTCCTTCTCGTGCAGCGCGAGCACGCGGCCGTCCGGCCGGGTCAAGAGCTCGATGTTGCCCAGTTGCCCGGCAGCGGCGGGCTGGGCGCTGAACGCTGCCGCGACCGCGAGCGCGGCGGCGGCGGTCGCGAAGCGGCGTGGCGGCCTGCTGTCGTGAGGGGCGGGGGATGCGGGGTTGATCTTGTCGATGACTGTCGCCATGTCGGTTCTCCATCGGTGGTCGCGGCTTCGGCAGGAATGCCGCCGGTGCCACTGGTAACGGCGGTCCCGCCCGAACGGGGTCAAGCGGCGGGCCGGCTCTTTCGGGGGGTGCCGGCCGCGCGTGCCATAATTTGCCGATGCCAGACGTCAGCCAGCTACCGGTGCTCGTCACCGGGCTCGCGTTCCTCCTTGCCACGGCGTTCGGCGCGATCGGCGCCCGGGTCAACTTCTGCACGATGGGCGCCATCAGCGATGTCGTGAACTTCGGCGACGACCGCCGCCTGCGGATGTGGATGCTGGCGGTGGCGGTCGCGATCGCCGGCACGGGCGCATTGCAGGCGGCGGGGCTTGTCGATCTGTCGAAAACGCTCTACACCGGGAACCGGATCGCGTGGCTATCGCTCGCGCTCGGCGGGTTCCTGTTCGGCTTCGGCATGACGCTCGCCTCCGGCTGCGGCAGCAAGACGCTGATCCGGATCGGCGGCGGCAACCTGAAATCGCTGATCGTGCTCGTGTTCTTCGCGATCTCCGCGTACATGACGCTGAAGGGCCTGTTCGCGCTCTGGCGCACGGTCGCCCTCGATCCGTTGCGCTTCGATGTCGCGGCCCTCGGCGCGAAGACGTCGGACCTGCCGTCGATCGTCGCTGCACTGGGCGGGGGAAGCGCGGCGAAGCTCTGGTTGCCGTTCGCGAGCGCGGCGGCGATCGCCGCGTGGGTTTTCGCAAGCCGCGAGTTCCGCGCGACGCGGGAGATGATCGTCGGCGGAATCCTCATCGGCGCATTGATCGTCGGCGGCTGGTATATCTCGGGCCACATCGGCTATCTCGCCGAAGATCCGGCGACGCTCGAGGAGAAATTCGTCGCGACCAACTCGGGCCGCGCCGAATCGCTGAGCTTCACCGCGCCGATCGCGTACCTGATGGAGCTGCTGCTGTTCTGGACGGACCAGTCCCGGGTCATGACGTTTGGCATCGCCGCCGTGCTCGGGATGCTCGTCGGCTCGGCGGGCATGGCGATCGCGACGAAGTCGTTTCGCTGGGAGGGTTTCGCGACGACCGAGGACCTTGGCAATCACGTGGTCGGGGGTATCCTTATGGGCTTCGGCGGCGTGACCGCGCTGGGCTGCACGATCGGCCAGGGCTTGTCCGGCCTGTCGACGCTTGCGGCGGGCTCGTTCCTCGCGACCGGCGGAATCGTCGCCGGCTGCGTGGCCGCGTTGCGGTACCAGAGCTGGCGCGTCGAGCAAACGGGATGATTCGGCGATGATCGTCTTCGATCTGACTTGCACGCACGGCCACCGTTTCGAGGGCTGGTTCGCGTCGGCCGAGGATTTCGAGCGCCAGTCCAAGGCTGTGCTCGTCCGCTGCCCGGTCTGCGAGGACGCGAGCGTGGTGCGGCTGCCGTCGGCGAAAGTGCACGTGGGCCGGGCGACGATCGACACGCCCCGCGCGGCCGAGGAGCCCGACGCCGAGGCGACCATCGCGGGCCTCCCCGACGAACTCGTCCGCAAGCTGCGCGAGATCGTGCGCAACACCGAGAACGTCGGCCGCCGCTTCCCCGAGGAAGCGCGCAAGATCCACTACGAGGAAGTGCCCGGGCGTCCCATCCGCGGCCACGCGTCGAAGGACGAGGCCGAGGCGCTGCGCGACGAGGGGATCGACTTCACGCCGCTGCCGCCGTTCCTGACGCGCGACCATCACTGAGATTCCGCGAATTGAGGCGGGGCGTCGCTTCGGGCTATAATGCGCCCCTTTCGGCGGGCCGTTAGCTCAGTTGGTAGAGCAGCGGACTTTTAATCCGTTGGTCGCTGGTTCGAATCCAGCACGGCCTACCAGTCAAGGGCCACGCTGGATGCCCGCCGTACCGAAGTCGTAGCGAAGTTGCACCGGGTCGTTAGCTCAGCTGGTAGAGCAGCGGACTCTTAATCCGTTGGTCGTAGGTTCGATCCCTACACGGCCTACCAACAAAGCAGAGGGCTAGCCTAATCGCTTGCCCTCTGCCTTTTCTGGCGTAGCCCCAGATCTCGGTCACGACGGCGTC
>JANMBN010000119.1:0-10013 GCA_031360485.1 Betaproteobacteria bacterium
GGGACGGGCCGCCCGTGACCGAAGCCGTGGCGCTTGGAATGCGCGGGAGCCGTTGGATGCGCGGCAGTCGATGCCGGCGGCGCGACCGGCGGTTGATCCGGGTTCAGCGCATACGCGCGTTCGCGTTCGATGCGCGGATCCTCGCGTGGCGGACGTGCGGGGCGATCCTCGGCGGCGTGGGCCCGCGGCGGACGTGCGGGGCGATCCTCGGCGGAGTGGGCCCGGGGCGGACGCGCCGCGTGCTCGCCGCGGGGTGCGCGTGGTGGGCGTTCGGCACCCGTTGCACGCGCGGTGCGGGGTGCGCGCTCGGCGCGCACGGTGGACGGATCGAACCCCTCGGCCGAGACGATAGGCACGGTTTTCTTCAGCAGGCGCTCGATATCGGCGAGGTACTTCTCTTCCTCGGGGGCGACGAACGAGATCGCCTCGCCCGACAGGCCGGCGCGGCCCGTGCGGCCGATCCGGTGGATGTAGTCCTCCGGCACATGAGGCAATTCGTAGTTGAGGACGAGCGGCAGGTCTTCGATGTCGAGGCCGCGCGCGGCGACGTCGGTGGCGACCAGCACCTGCAGCTTGCCTTCCTTGAACGCGGCGAGCGCTTCCATGCGCGCTTGCTGCGTCTTGTCGCCGTGGATCGCGTCGGCGAGGAGGCCATCCTTTTCGAGCTGCCGCGCGAGGCGCGAGGTGCCGTGCTTGGTGCGCATGAAGCACAAAACCTGGGTCAGATTGCGCGAGCGGACGAGATGCTCGAGCAGCGCGCGCTTGGCTTCGGCAGGCACCTTGTACGCGAATTGCGACACGGTATCCGCCGCCGTGTTGCGCTTGGCCACCTCGATCAGTTGCGGCGCATTGAGCAATTGATCGGCGAGCTTCTTGATCTCGCCGGAGAACGTCGCCGAGAACAGGAGGTTCTGGCGCTTCGCGGTGACGGGCAGAAGCGCCATGATCCGCTTGATGTCCGGGATGAAGCCCATGTCGAGCATGCGGTCGGCTTCGTCGAGCACGAAGATCTCGACCTGTCCCAGGTAGACGCTCTTGTGCTCGATGTGGTCGAGCAGCCGTCCGGGCGTGGCGACGAGGATCTCGATGCCGCCGCGGACGATCGGCAATTGCTGCTTGATGTCGACGCCGCCGTAGACGACAGTCGAGCGCAGGTTCGTGTACTTGCCGTAGGTGCGGAAGGATTCCTCGACCTGCACCGCGAGTTCGCGGGTCGGCGTGAGGATCAGCGCGCGCACCGGGTGCCGCGCCGGCGAATGGTTGGTGTTGGCCATCGGCGCGAGCTTCTGCAGAATCGGCAAGGCGAAGCCGGCGGTCTTGCCGGTGCCGGTCTGGGCGCCGCCCATCACGTCCTTGCCCGCGAGAATGACGGGAATGGCCTGCACCTGGATCGGTGTGGGCGTCGTATAGCCGGCGTCTTCCACGGCCCGCAACAATTCGGGCCGCAGGCCGAGCTCGGCGAAGCTCGCTGCGCTCATTGGTGTACCCCCACGCTTGCGGCCCTCGCCGCTGCGCTGCCCCCCGAGGGGGCGCAATTCGCGCCTTGGGGCGGCCCGGCGTCGCTCATGAAATCTCCTGGTCGCGGCCCATCCCTCGAGGGGATTTCCGGTCCAGGCTGCGGTTGTCTGGATTGACGACGCGAGCGGCGCGACACCTTGGTGCTGCCCGCTGCGGGCTGGGCGGTGACCGGAACGGCCGCCCGAAGCCGAATTGTAGCCTAAGTTTCGGATTTTGCGAATTTTTTGTAGCCGAGCGCGCGTCTTTCGGGCTATAATTGACGGTTTTCCGCATAGGTCGGGGCGCTACCCCGATCGGCCCCGCCGCGCCACCGGTCCCACACCCATGTCCACGCCCCCCAAGGTCCTGCGCAACATCGCGATCATCGCCCACGTCGACCACGGCAAGACGACGCTCGTCGACAAGCTGCTCGTCCAGGCCGGCACGTTCGCGAAGCACCAGCACGTCGCCGAGCGGATGATGGACAGCAACGACCTCGAGCGCGAACGCGGGATCACGATCCTCGCGAAGAACTGCTCGATCCGGTACGGTGACGCGCACATCAACATCGTCGACACGCCGGGCCACGCCGATTTCGGTGGCGAGGTCGAGCGCGTGCTGGGAATGGTCGACGGCGTGCTGTTGCTCGTCGACGCGGTCGAAGGGCCGATGCCCCAGACACGGTTCGTGACGCTGAAGGCGCTGAAGCTCGGGCTCTCCCCGATCGTCGTCGTCAACAAGGTCGACCGTCCCGGCGCGCGGCCCGAGTGGGTCGTCAACCAGACGTTCGAACTCTTCGACCGGATCGGCGCCACCGAACATCAGCTCGATTTCCCGGTCGTCTACGCGTCCGCGCTCAACGGCTGGGCGACGCTCGACGTCAATGTCGCGAAGGAGCACAGGCCGCCGGAGGGCGCCGACATGCGCCCGTTGTTCGAGACGGTCCTCGCGCACGTGCCGGCACCGGTGGGCGATGCCGACGAGCCGCTGCAGTTCCAGGTGGCCGCGCTCGACTACTCGAGCTACGTGGGACGCTTGGGGATCGGCCGCATCCGCCGTGGCCGCCTCGAGGCCGGACAGGAAGTCGCCGTGCTGAACGGGCCGCTCGCCGACGGGCAGGTCGCGCCGAAAGCCCGCATCGGCCAGATCTTCACTTTCGCGGGAATGGAGCGCGCACCCGTCGAGTCGGCGGAGGCGGGGGACATCGTGCTCGTCACGGGCATCGAGGAACTGGCGATCGGCACGACGCTCGCGGCGGTGGAAACGCCCGAGGCATTGCCGCCGATCATGGTCGACGAACCGACGCTGTCGATGTATTTCCAGGTCAACACGTCTCCGCTCGCGGGGCGCGAGGGCAAGTACGTGACTTCGCGCAATCTGCGCGACCGTCTGGCGAAGGAAATGCTGACCAACGTCGCGCTGCGCGTCGACGAGACCGGGGACACCGATTCCTTCCTCGTGTCCGGCCGCGGTGAACTGCATCTCACCATCCTGATCGAGAACATGCGCCGCGAGGGCTACGAGCTCGCGGCGTCGCGCCCGCGCGTCGTCCTGCGCGAGGTCGGCGGAGTCAGCTGCGAGCCGTTCGAACTGTTGTCGGTCGACGTCGAGGAAGTCCACCAGGGCGCGGTGATGGAAGCGATCGGCCCCCGCCGGGGCGACCTCACCAACATGGAATCGGACAGCCGCGGCCGCACCCGTCTCGAATACCGGATACCCGCGCGCGGGCTGATTGGATTCCAGGGCGAGTTCATGAATCTCACGCGCGGCACCGGCCTCATGAGCCACGTGTTCGACGGCTACGCGCCGCTGAAGGGCGACATTCCCGACCGGCGCAACGGTGTCCTGATCTCGGCGGAAGGCGGCGAGGCGGTGGCGTACGCATTGTGGAAACTGCAGGAGCGCGGGCGGATGTTCGTGTCGCCCGGCGACAAGCTGTACGAGGGAATGATCATCGGCATCCACAGCCGCGACAACGACCTCGTGGTCAACCCGATCAAGGGCAAGCAGCTCACCAATGTCCGCTCGTCTGGCAAGGACGACGCGATCGCGTTGACGCCGCCGATCGAGCTGACGCTCGAATACGCGGTCGAGTTCATCGCCGACGACGAGCTGGTCGAAGTGACGCCGCAGTCGATCCGGATCCGCAAGCGCCACTTGAAAGAGCACGAGCGAAAGAAGGCGAGCCGCGAAGCGGCGTAGCGCGCGAGTGCGGGGGAGACTTACCCGCAGCGCAGCGGCGGTTAGTCGACACCAACACGATTTCAGGCGAGCCGCGAAGCGGCGTAGCGCAGATTCAGGCGTCTTCGCCGATGAACCGGATGCCGCCGGCCTCCGCCCACCAGCGGGGCCTGTTTCACCGCCTCCTGTCGGCATGCTTCGTTCGCATCCTCCCGCTTCCTCGATGCCGTGTTGCGCGTAGTACACTCGGCGCGCCATGCCTGACGCTCTTATCCTGCTCGTCGTCGCCGCACTCGTCGTCGTCGCCGCGCTGATCGTTCTCGTCCTGGTGCGCATGGGGTCGCTGGCGACGTCACGTGACTCCGCGGCGCGCGACGCCTCGGAATTGCGCACGCGCGTCGAGGTGCTCGCCGCCACGAGCGCCGATTTCGAGCGCGATCTGCGCCAGGACCTCGCCAATGCCCGCACCGAGCAGGGAGCGGCGGCGCAGGCGGCGCGGACGGAACTCGGGGCGACGCTCGCCCGGCACGCGCAGGCGATGCAGCAGCAGCTTTCCGGTATGGCGGGGACGCAGGTCGAACAGATGAAGCATTTCGGCGACCGGCTCGGCGAGCTCACGAAATCGAACGAGCAGAGGCTCGAGGCCGTGCGGGCAACCGTCGAGCAGCGCCTCGACGTGTTGCGCAACGAGAATGCGCAAAAGCTCGATCAGATGCGCGCGACCGTCGACGAAAAATTGCAGACCACGCTCGATGAGCGGCTCGGTCAATCGTTCAAGCAGGTGTCGGACCGGCTCGAACAGGTGCACAAGGGCCTGGGCGAGATGCAGACATTGGCGTCGGGCGTCGGCGACCTGAAGAGAGTGCTGACCAACGTCAAGAGCCGGGGCGGTTGGGGAGAGGTGCAATTGGGCACGCTGCTCGGCGAACTGCTGACGCCCACCCAGTACGCGCAGAATGTCGCGACACGGCCGGGCAGCAAGGACCGCGTCGAATTCGCCGTCAAGTTTCCGGGGCGCGGCGAGGACGGCGCACCGTGCTGGCTGCCGATCGACGCCAAGTTTCCGCTCGAGGACTACCAGCGGCTCCAGGATGCGATCGAAAACGCCGATGTCGCGGCTGTCGAGGCGAGCCGCAAGGCGATGGAGACGTTCTTCAAGACGGAGGCCAAGTCGATCCGCGACAAATACATCGAGCCGCCGCATACGCTCGATTTCGCGATCCTGTTCGTGCCGACGGAGGGGCTCTACGCCGAGGCCGTGTCGCGCCCCGGACTTGCCGACACGCTGCAGCGCGACTACCGCGTCATGCTCGCGGGCCCGATGAATCTCCAGGCGATGCTGAACAGCCTGCAGCTCGGATTCCGTACGCTCGCGATCGAGCAGAGGTCGACCGAGGTGTGGCGCGTGCTGGGCGCGGTCAAGACGGAGTTCGGCAAGTTCGGCGAGATTCTCGCGAAGACCAAGGAAAAACTGGACCAGGTCGGCCGGACGCTCGACGATGCCGGACGCAAGAGCACGACGATCGCGCGGAAGCTTCGCGATGTCGAGGCGCTGCCCGAGAACGAGGCCGACCGCCTGCTGACCGGCGAGCCCGCCGGCAACCTGCTCGAAGGCGAGGTCGACGACCCGCCGCCCGAAGCGCGCGACGGCTGACCGGCGACGCGCGATGTTCGACGCGCTCTCCCGATGGCGCCAGCGGCGCGTTCTGCGGCGCGCGGCGATCCCCGACGCGCTGTGGCGCGAGGCGGTCGCGCTGCTCCCCTTCCTGGCGATCTACACCGAAGGCGAGCGCGAAGAGCTGCGTGCCAGGGCCGTGCTCTTCCTCGATGCGAAAGCGGTCGTCGGCGCGCGCGGGCACGACGTCACGCCGCTGCAGCGCGTGATCATCGCGATCCAGGCGTGCGTGCTGGTGCTTCATCTCGACATGGCGTTCTACGACGGCTTCGAGAACGTCATCGTCTATCCGGGCGAGTTCGTGCCGGATTGGGAATGGGAAGACGAGGCCGGAGTCGTGCACCGGAACGACGGGCCGCTCGCGGGCGAGGCGATGCCCGGGGGGCCGGTCGTGCTGTCGTGGCCGGACGTCGCGGCGAGCGCCGATTGGGAGGCTGCCGGGATGAACCTTGTCATCCACGAATTCGCGCACAAGATCGACATGCGCAACGGCGACGCCAACGGCTGTCCGCCGCTGCCCGCGACGATGCCGGTTACCGTCTGGAAAAAGGCGCTGGCCGACGCCTACGACGATTTCAGCTCCCGCGTCGACCGTGACGAGCCGACCGAAATCGATCCGTATGCGGCCGAGAGTCCCGCCGAGTTCTTCGCGGTGCTGTCGGAAGTGTTCTTTGCCGACCCCCTGTTGCTCCGCCGCGAGTATCCCGTCGTGTACGGGCAACTGGCGGCGTTCTACCGGCAGGATCCCGCGCCCCGCGCCGAGCGGCGGCGTACGGAATAGGCGGCGTTCGGTGCCTGTTGACGCTCTCTGGCGGGGCTGGAAGCGTCCGTTCCCGCGCCACCGCGCACGCGCCTTGAACTTTCCGGGGCGGGGCGTATCCTATGTCGCGGCGGACGCGCCCTGGATCCGGTACGCGGCGTCACAAAACCAGGAATATCCACAGCGAGGCCGCGAGGCTCGCGCATGTACTCTCAGGAGGCTCGATGATGATTCGCAAGACCGCGCTGTTTATTGCCACGATGTTCGCCGCCGGAACGGCCCTCGCGTTCCATTGCCCGCAGGACATGAAGAAGATCGACGATGCGATGGCGAAGAGCCCGAAGCTCACGGCCGCGCAGACGGACGAAGTGAAGAAATACCGCGCCGAAGGCGAAACGCTGCACAAATCGGGCAAGCATCAGGAGTCGGCCGACACGCTCGCGAAGGCGATGAAGATCCTCGACGTCAAGTAAGCTTTGCCTCTCCATTCACCGAGGCCGGCGCGGGCACCCGCGCCGGCTTTTTTTGGGCGGCGCCGCGCGCACGTCGCGACGCGTGCGGTCGCGTACCGCCGATGACGCTGCCTGGCGATGAAAGACGCTGACGGAATGCCCCACGCGCGCGCCGTGATGTTGATGGTCGCCGCGAACATTCTCTGGAGCACGGCCGGGCTGGTGACACGGCTGCTGGACGAGCCGCGTAGCTGGGAAGTCGCGTTCTGGCGCAGCATTTTCGCGGCGCTGTCGATGGCGGGAATACTCGTCTGGACGCGGCGCCGCGACGCGTGGGCCGCGGTGCGCGCGGTGGGCGGGCCGGGGATTCTGTCCGGGTTGATGTTCGGCACGATGTTCACCTGCTTCATGCTGGCGGTGACGCGGACGACGGTCGCGAACACGCTGGTGGTCAACAGTCTCTATCCGGTGTTCGCGGCGATACTCGGCTGGCTGGTGCTCGGGATGCGCTTGCCCGGTTACACCTGGTTCGCGATCCTTGCCGCTGTCGGCGGCATGGTCTGGATGTTCGCGTCCGGGCTGGGTTCGGGGCTTTCGGGAACGCTGATCGCGTTCGCCGTTCCGGTTGCCGCGGCGGTCAACGTCATCGCGCTGCGCAAGTGGGGGAGGGCGGTCGACCTCGCGCCGGCGGTCCTGCTCGGCGCACTCTTCTCGGCGCTGGTGGCGCTGCCGTTCGCGCTGCCGTTCCACGCGACCGCGCACGACCTCGCGTGGCTCGCGGCGCTCGGCATGTTTCAGCTGGCGGTGCCGTGCATGATGCTGGTGTCGGCGAGCCGTTACCTGCCCCCGGCCGAAGTTGCGCTTCTCACGCTGCTCGAAGCCGTGCTGGGTCCGCTCTGGGCGTGGTTCGGCGTCGGCGAGCGGCCCGGCGGCGCGACGTTGACGGGCGGAGGCATCGTACTGCTGGCAATCGCCAGCAACGAATTGATCGCGGAGTACGGACCCGCGCGATTCCGTCGCGCTCGCCCGGCGGCATAGCCCCGCCGCATCGACGGCCGGCGCCGCTTCGCGCTCCGTTCAAGCCATTCGGACCCTGGCGATCAGAACCGCGGCGGCGAGAATCAGGACGCCTCCCGCGAGCTGGACGGGCACGAGCGATTCGTCGAGGACGATCGCCGCGAGAACGACGGTGCACAACGGCTCGATCGTCGAAAGCGTGGACGCGCGCACCGGACCGATGCGCTCGAGGCCGGCAAAGTACAGCGTGATGGCCGCGACGGTCGATAGCAGCGCGATGCCCACGACCGCCAGCCATCCGGCGGAGGTCTGCGGCCATTGCGGACCCCGGATCAGCGCGGCACCGATGAACACGACGGCCGCGGCGCCGATCACGACGGTGCTCATCGGCAACGCTTTCGCGCGCCGTCCGATCGCGGTCGCGACGATGATGTAGACCGCATAGAACGCCGCCGAAGCCACCGCGAACGCGAGGCCGGTCAGCACCTGTGGCGCACCCTCGAGCGCCTCGCCACCGATGGCTGGCACGACGGTCAGCGTCGTGCCGAAGAGTGCGATCGCGAGCGCAACGAGCTTTACCGGCGTGAGGCGTTCGTGCAGGAACACTGCGGCGAGTACCGCGACGAGCGCGGGGTGAAGATAGAGGAGCAGCGCCGCGAGCCCCGCCGGCGCAAGCCGGATCGCGGTGAAGTACGAGACCGCCTGCCCGCCATAGCCCAGCGCGCCCAGCGCGATCAATGCGCCGAGCGTCGATCCGCGTGGAAAGGCGATCCCGCGGGCGCGCATCAGCGCCAGCATTACGACGGACGCGATTCCGAAGCGCAGCGCGAGCAGCGTCGCCGTGTCGACACCGGACGCGAACGCGAACCGCGCGAGGATCGCCAGTGCGCCGAACGCCACGGCGGAGGCGACCACGTACGCAATACCGGCGCGAACGCGGCGCGCGTTCGCCGCGACCGTCGCGAGATTCACCCGGTGGGGGCCCGCATCGCGCTCTTCGGTCTGAACACCTTGCAGACGTCCTCGTGCGTCTCGATGTACGGACCGCCGATGAGGTCGATGCAATACGGGACGGCGGGAAAGACGCCGTCGAGCGTCTCTTTGATCGCCTTAGGCTGTCCGGGAAGATTGAGGATCAGTGCGCCACCGCGCACGACGCCCACCTGTCGCGACAGGATCGCCGTCGGCACGTACTTGAGACTCACCTGCCGCATCTGCTCGCCGAAACCCGGGAGCACCTTGTGCGCGACGGCGAGCGTCGCCTCCGGTGTCACGTCGCGCGGTGCCGGGCCCGTGCCGCCCGTCGTCAGGATCAGGCTGCAGCCGACGGTGTCGACGAGGTCGACGAGCGTGCGTTCGATCACCGGCTGCTCGTCGGGGATGAGGCGCGTTTCCATTCGCCATGGCGATTTCATTGCGGCGGTGAACCATTCGACCAGGCCGGGCACGCCCTTGTCCTCGTAGGCACCGGACGAGGCGCGGTCGGAGATCGAGACGAGGCCGATCAGCAGCGAGTCCGTGGCGGGCATGGCGCGAGCATCAGGTGATTGAACGTCGACGGCATTTCGGACAGGCGACCGTCATCCGGTCCCACCCGGACGGTCGGTGTCGAGCGCCTTCAGTTCGCGGAACAGTTCGCGAAACGCGTGCGGAGGCTCGCCGCGGTCGCGTTCCTCGCGCGCCTTCGCGATCAGCGCGCGGAAGCGCGGACGGTCGAGCCGCGGGTGCTCCGCCGAGAGCGCGTCGAGCGCGGAGGGTTCGGCGAGCAGCCGGTCGCGCCATTGTTCGAGCGCGTGCTGCCGGGCGGTGTGGATGTCGTGCCCGGCGGCCCAGAGTTCGAGCCGCCGCCGCACGGGCTCGGGATCGATGTCGCGCATCAGCTTGCCGACGTACTTCAATTGCCGCTTGCGGCCGCCCCACGCGGTGATCGACCGGGCTTCCCGAACGGCCTCGACCAGCCGCTCCGGCAGCGCCACTTCGGCCGCGAGTTCCGCGAGGCGCTTGGGTTCCAGCAGGATGAGGGCCTCGCCCATGTCCTGAAGCGCATGCATCTCGGCCTTGCGTCGGGTCTTCGACGGCGAATTGTCCTCCGGGACGCCGTCGGCGGCCGACAATTCGGCGCCATTCGTCGTGGCGTTCGGACGGGGAACCTCGCGTTCGTCGGGTCGGGGCATCGTTCTGGCGGAAATCGAAGGGGAAGGGGGTTGCGCGGGGCGTGCCGAGGGGAGCCCTTTGCTATGATAGCCGAGCGCCAGTCCGTGGCCGCATCCCTTTGTGGTACCCCATTCGCAGGGTCCTCGATGACCGCTCTCGTTCAACCCGAATCCACGCCCCCGTCACGCCCGACGTCGTCACCGAGTCCCCGCATCGCCGGTGGCGGCCGGTTTCCGCAGCCGACCGCCGAGATCGAGCGTCTTGCCGAAGCCGTCCT
>JANMBN010000195.1:0-1532 GCA_031360485.1 Betaproteobacteria bacterium
GAGCCGCGCCGGAATGTCGAGCATGTCGATTCCGTGTCCGAGCGGGACAAGCGCGCCGCCCGCTCCTTCGACGACGATCGCGTCGGCCACCGCGGCGAGGCGCGCATACGCGGCCGAGATGACGTCGAGGTCGATGATCACGCCGGCAGCGTGGGCGGCTAGATGCGGCGCGATCGGCAGCGCCAGCGAGTAGGGGTTGATGTCGGCAAACGGGGCGACGACGTTTCCGGCGCCAGCCAGCACCCCGACATCCGCGTTCGCAGCATCGCCCGCGGCCCGGCCCGCCGCGACGGGCTTCATCCCGACCGCGCGATGGCCCGCCTCCGCCAGCGCGCGGAGCAGCGCCGCGGCGGCGACCGTCTTGCCTACGCCGGTATCGGTGCCGGTGATGAAGATGCCGCGGGTCATCTCGCCCTCGCGTGATGCGTCACGCCGCGCGGGTGTGCAGAGTGCTTCAAAAAGGCGGTGCGCCGCGTCACGAACGCGAGGCCACCTTCAACGAGGCCTCCCTTGCCGCCCCGTCGCTACGCCGCCGCCTACCGATGCTGGGCCGGAGCCGCGGATGCCGCGCCGAAGAACGTGCCGCGCGTGAAGAACGTGTAGTCCGCTTCACCCGCTCCGATACCGAGAAGCACCAGCAGCAGGAGCGGCGGAAGCAGGATCGCGTAGACCATCGCGAGCCGCTCCCAGAGCATGTGCATGAAGACGGCGACGATCAGCCCGGCCTTCAACAGCATGAACACGATGATCAGCGTCCACCGGAGGTAACCCTGGAAGTGGAAGTAGTCGACAAGATAGGAAAGCGTGCTGAGCACGAACAGCAGTCCCCAGATCTTGAAATAGATGCCGAGCGGATGCTGCTGCCCTTCGACGTGGTGCTGCCCTCCCGCAGCGGGTGCGTGCTGCCCGGCCGCGGGATGATGCTGCCCCTCTGCGGAATGCTGCTGCCCCTCTGCGTGCGCCATGGTTTTTCTTACCAAAGGTAGAAGAATGCGAAGATGAATACCCACACCAGATCGACGAAGTGCCAGTACAGGCCCATCGTCTCGACCATCTCGTAGTTGCCCTTCCGGCCGGTCAGAAACCCTGGCCTCTCATTGTCGAGGTCGCCGCGCAGCACCTTGATCGCCACGATGATCAGGAAAATCACGCCGATGGACACGTGCGTGCCGTGAAAGCCCGTGATCATGAAAAAGCTCGAGCCGAACTGAGCCGCGCCCATCGGGTTGCTCCACGGACGCACCCCCTCTTCCACGATCAGCTTCGTCCACTCGAAGGCCTGCATACCCACGAACGTCGCACCGAGGATCGCAGTTACAAGCATAAGGAGCGCGGTCGTCACGCGGGAGCGCCGGTAGCCGTAGGCGACTGCCATGGCCATGGTTCCGCTGCTGGAGATCAGCACGAAGGTCATAATGGCGATGAGGATCAGCGGGAGCTTCGTACCGCCAATTTCGAGAGCGAAGACCTCGCTCGGGTTCGGCCAAGGCACGATGGTCGACATCCGCACCGTCATGTAGCCGAGCAGGAAG
>JANMBN010000210.1:0-1545 GCA_031360485.1 Betaproteobacteria bacterium
GCGGTTGCAGCTGGCCGCTTTCGCGAAGACCTGTTTTTCCGCCTGAACGTATTCCCTGTCAGGATCGCGCCGTTGCGCGAGCGTCGCGAGGACATTCCGTTGTTGATGACGCATTTTCTGGACAGATTCAATCGTCTTCACGGTCGCAACCTGACGGGCTTTACGCAGCGGGCTCTGGACGCGATGCTCTCCTACGATTGGCCCGGCAATATTCGCGAGGTCGAGAACGTGATTGAACGCGGCGTGATCATGGCCGCAGAAAGCAACGCCATCGACGCGCCGCATCTATTCACAAGCGGTGAGCAATTCGGTGATCAGCGGTTCGCCCTGAACGAGGAGGGCAAACTCGTGGCAAGCGACCCGTCGGAGCTTATCGCCGATCCCGTACCGGACCGCGAGGTCGAACGCATATCGGACGGAATCAGTGCGCTGCTGTCTGGCGATGATGAAGGCGCAGGCCGCGTTTCGCTCGACGATATCGAAGCCCTGCTCCTGAAACGGGCCGTGGAACGCGCCCGCGGCAACATTTCAGCTGCAGCGCGCCTGCTGGGCATCACGCGCCCACAGATGGTCTACCGCCTGAAGAGTCGCGGCATCGTCGGCCGCTAGCGACGAGACGATCGGCAAGAGACGCGTCCGTAAATGTTCTCGCATCTCGAACGCCCGCCCCAGTCGCCGCCAAGCGTGCGGCAGGTTCTGAGCGACTTCGGCGCCAGCTACGCCGCCAATGGATTCATCGGTTGGGTATTCTCGGCCACCGCTCCCGTCGCGATCATCTTGACGGTGGGCACGCAGGGCGGGTTGAGCGAATCCGAGCTTGCGTCCTGGATCTTCGGCGTCTTCTTCATCAACGGGCTCATCACGATTCTGTTCTGCTGGCTGTACCGCCAGCCGCTGGCGTTCTTCTGGACGATTCCAGGGACCGTCCTCGTCGGTCCCGCACTGACACACCTGCGTTTTTCCGAAGTGATCGGTGCGTTCTACGCAACCGGCGTGCTGATGCTCGTGCTGGGCGCGACCGGCTGGGTCAAGCGCGCAATGCAGGCAGTCCCGATGCCGATCGTAATGGGCATGGTGGCGGGCGTGTTTCTCCGCTTCGGGCTCGACCTCGTTCGTGCGCTGCACAGCGATATAGCGATCGCGGGGCCGATGGTCGCCGCGTTTTTCTTGTTGACAGCCGTTCCGGCATTGGGGCGACGGCTCCCGCCCTTGATCGGCGCGCTGCTCGTCGGCGTTGTCGTGACCGTATTGCTCGATCGGTTCGATGTCGCGACCTTGGGCGCGTTCGAATTCGCTCATCCCGTAGTGCAACTGCCCTCCTGGTCGACGGCCGCGATGATCGAGCTCGTTGTGCCGTTGGCGATTACCGTGCTGATCGTCCAAAACGGCCAGGGCATCGCAGTCCTGAAGCAGGTCAACCATGATCCGCCAGTCGATTCGATCACCGTCGCGTGCGGAGTTGGTGCGATTGCAAGCGCGATGGTGGGAAGCGTATCTACCTGCCTCACCGGTCCCACGAACGCGATCATTACATCGTCCGGCGAG
>JANMBN010000236.1:0-4046 GCA_031360485.1 Betaproteobacteria bacterium
AGAAGACCGACCTGCACATCCATTTGCCCGAGGGAGCGACGCCGAAGGACGGGCCATCGGCCGGCGGCGCCATCGTCACGGCGATCGTGTCGGTGCTCACCGGTATCCCGGTCCGCGCGGACGTCGCGATGACCGGCGAGATCACGCTGCGCGGGGAAGTTCTGCCGATCGGTGGCCTCAAGGAGAAGTTGCTTGCGGCGGGCCGCGGCGGAATCAAGACCGTGCTCATCCCGGAAGAGAACGTCAAGGATCTGACCGAGATCGCCGACGAGATCAAGAACCGGCTCGACATCCGTCCCGTGCGCTGGATCGAGCACGTGCTGGAAGCGGCGCTCGAACGCAAGCCGACGCCGCTGATGGAGGCGCCGACTGAAGCGCCTCCGCCCATTGCAGCCACACCGCCCACGGACGAGAAGCCCGCGCTGATAAAACACTGAGCAGCCCGCCGAGCGGCCGCGCGCGACGCCCGCGGCTCGCCGCCCGGCAGCAAACCGACAGGGGACCCCGGTGAACAAATCCGAACTGATCGATGCGATCGCCCGGCACGCCGACATTTCGAAGGCCGCCGCGGGGCGCGCGCTGGACGCGACCGTCAACGCCATCAAGAACTCGATCAAGAAGGGCGATGTCGTGACACTGGTGGGATTCGGTTCGTTCTATGTCGGCAAGCGGACGGCACGCCAGGGCCGCAATCCGCGCACGGGCGCGACGATCAGGATCCGCGCGGCAAAGGTGCCGAAGTTCCGCGCTGGCAAAGCCCTGAAGGATGCTGTAAACTGATCAGCTTGTTCATTTGCGCCCGATGGGGATTCCCGCGGTCCCGGCGCGGCGAGGGTGCTTAGCTCAGCTGGTAGAGCGTCGCCCTTACAAGGCGAATGTCGGCGGTTCGATCCCGTCAGCACCCACCAGGATTGCCGGGCGCGGATCGATCCTCGAAGGAGTGGTAGTTCAGTTGGTTAGAATACCGGCCTGTCACGCCGGGGGTCGCGGGTTCGAGTCCCGTCCACTCCGCCAATACGAAGGGCGAACGCGAGTTCGCCCTTTTCGCATCCCGCCACGCACGCGTGGAGGCCAGGCGGCCGGCGACTGACGCCGGTCGCGGTACGCAGGGGGCGCCGCGCGGCTGCATGCGCGGGCCCAGACGATGGGACCCAATCGATGTTCGATCTCGTACACAAGCACAAGCGGATCGCGCAATTCATTCTGGCGCTGATCATGATCCCGTTCGCGTTCTTTGGCGTCGACTACTATTTCCGGCGAAGCGATGGCGTCGCCGAAGTCGCCAAGTTCGAGGGCGGCAAGATTACCGAAGCCGAGTTCGCGAATGCCATACGCGAGCAGCAGGAGATGCTGCGCCGGAATTCGCAGGGCGTCGACCCGGCGATCTTCGACAATCCCGAAGTGCGGTTCAACCTGCTGCAGCAGTTGCTCCGCGAGCGCCTCGTCGAGAAGAAGGGAGCCGACCTGCATTTCCAGGCGTCGAATGCGCAGGTCTTCGAGAAGATCGCGGCGGATCCGCGCTTCCGCGAAGGCGACCGGTTCTCGCTGGACGCCTACAAGAGGCTCCTCGGCCAGGCGGGGATTTCGGAGCCGCAGTACGAGGAGAGCATTCGCCGCCAGATTCTCTCCGAGAAGATCGTCGATCCGATCGCCCGCGGCTCGATCGTGCCGAAGGCATCGGGAGCGGCGTTCGTGACGCTGGTCGAGCAGCAGCGCGAGGTCGAGATCGCCAACATCGAAGCGGAGCCGTTCACCAGGGACGTCAAGGTCGACGACCCGCAGGTCAAGGCGTTCTACGACGCCAACGCCGCCGCGTTCAAGACGCCCGAGGAGGCGAAGTTCGAATACGCGATCCTCACGCAGGACGCGCTGCTGGGCCAGGTCGCCGTGAGCCCCGATGAGGTCAAGGCGCAATACGAAAGCGCGGCCAAGAGCTACACGCAGGAAGAGCAGCGGCAGGCTGCCCATATCCTGATCGCCGTGAAGCCCGATGCCACGGACGCCGAACGCGCCGCGGCAAAGAAGACCGCCGAGGACATCGCCGCGCAAGCCAGGGCGAACCCGGCGAAGTTCGGCGAACTCGCGAAGCAGCGCTCGCAGGATCCAGGATCGGCGGCGCAGGGCGGAGACCTGGGGAGCAATCCCCGCGGCACGATGGTGAAATCGTTCGACGATGCCGTCTTTGCGATGAAGCCCGGCGAAATCGCCGGACCCGTGCAGAGCGAATTCGGCTGGCACGTGATCCGGCTCGCCGGCGTCACCCCCGCGAGGACGCGCCCATTCGACGAGGTGAAAGCGCAGATCGAAACGGACCTCAAGCGGCAGAAGGTCGGGCAAAGGTTCGCCGCTGCCGCCGATCAATTTCAGAATCTCGTCTACGAGCAGGCGGATTCGCTCGCGCCGGTCGGAAAGGCACTGGGAGTGACGGTCCAGACGTCCCCGCTGGTGACGCGCGCGCAGGCGCAGCAGATCGCGCTGGGCAGTCCCAAACTCGTGCAGGCCCTCTTCTCGCCCGAGTCGATCGCGGCCAAGCGCAACACCGACGCCATCGAGGTCGGTCCGAATATGCTGATGGCCGCCCGCCTCGTCGAGTACAAAGCCGCGGCGCCGCGGCCGTTCGAGCAGGTGAGGGACGAGATCCATCGCCAACTGGCGCGTGCGGCTGCGGTCGAACTCGCCCAGAAGGCCGGACGCGAGAAACTGGCGCTCCTCGAGCAGGGCAAGCCCGACCGCGACGTCGGCCTGGCATTTTCGAAGCCGGTCGTGCTGTCGCGAAGTCAGCAGCAGCCCGGATTAACGCCCGAGGCGGTGACGCGGATTTTCCAGGCCGATGCGGCCAAATTGCCGCGGTATGTCGGCGCCCCGAGCGAACGCGGCGGCTTCGCGATCTACAAGCTCGTGAAGGTGGTCCTTCCGCCGGAAGCGGAGCCAGCGAAGCTGGCGGCCGCGCGGGCGCGGATCGGCGAGATGCAGAGCCGCGAGGTCTTCGACGCCTACATCGGCGCGCTCAAGGCGAGGGCCAAGGTCGAGATCAACCAGGCTAACCTCGACAAGAAATAGCGCGCACGTCAGGCCGAACAGTTCTCCTTGATCCAGGCCCCCAGCTGCTCGCGCTCCTTTCGGCGCGCGGCGTCGTCCATGATCACCTGCTGGCCCTTGTCGTTGCTGCGGTAGAGCTGGTTCTGATCCGATTGCAGCATGATCATCTGGCCGCGCGCTTTGCCGCATTGCTCGCGTTTCTTGTCGGCCTCCAGGCGCGCTTTCGTCGCCTTGCCTTCTTCGTCGGCCCGCAGCAGTTTCTTTTGCTGCAACGCGGCTTCCTTGCTTGCGAGCTCCTTCACGGCGTTCGGATTGGCGGGCGGAGGCGGGGCGGCAATCGATTCGACCTTCACGTCACCCGGCGGCGGCTGGTCGGAGTAGATGACGCGTCCGTTGGCATCCGTCCACTTGTAGGTGGTCGCCGAGGCCGGCGCGACGGCCAGGGCCAGCACCGCGGCGAGGACCCAAAAGCCCGTAGCTGCCCGTGTCCGCATCCGTGCCGACGGCCGCTCATTTTGGACCAAACCTGCCTCGGGGAATGACATGCCGACTCCTCACCACATCTTATGACATTGGCAAGGTAATCCAAACGGGGGCCGCGCGTCAAACCCTTCTGACGTGCGTGCCAGGCGTGGCACGCGCCGTGTTGCCGCGGCGGCACGCGAATCAAGGTCCGGGTCTCCGGCCCCGGCGACGCGGGTATAATCCGTTTTTGCGCATTGGAGAAAGTCGCATGCGTGTCGTCCGGAAAGCGCTGACGTTCGATGACGTCCTGCTTGTCCCCGCGCAT
Organism: Betaproteobacteria bacterium; assembly: GCA_031360485.1. Lineage (GTDB taxonomy): Bacteria > Pseudomonadota > Gammaproteobacteria > Burkholderiales > Casimicrobiaceae > CAIWHR01. The sequence continues at coordinate 3,830 of JANMBN010000236.1, forward strand.
TCCCACGTCGTTCCCAACGACGTCAGCCTCAGAACCCGCTTGACCGGAAGCATTACGCTCAACATTCCGCTGCTCTCGGCGGCGATGGACACCGTGACCGAAACCCGGCTGGCGATCGCCATCGCACAGGAGGGCGGGCTGGGTGTAGTGCACAAGAACATGACGCCCGCGAAGCAGGCGGCCGAGGTTGCGAAGGTCAAGCGCTTCGAAAGCGGCA
>JANMBN010000258.1:0-6691 GCA_031360485.1 Betaproteobacteria bacterium
GGTGCGCGAAGGCGCCGAGCTGCTGCGCGACAACGTCGGCGGCAAGCTGTCCCCGGAGCAGCGCGAGATCGTCCGCATCGTCCGCGAGAACTCGCTTTCCCTGCAGAAACTGATCGAGGACCTCCTCACTTATCACCAGACGCGCGCGATGGAGCCGCAGACGGTTGGACCCGTGCCGATGCCCGATGTCGTCCGTCGCGTCCTGAAGGAGCACAAGCTCGCCGCGCTGGCGCGGATGGTCACGTTCGACGCGGAGCTGAAGCCGGCGCTGATCGTCGGCGACGCCGACAAGGTCCGCACGATCGTCGACAATCTGGTCTCCAACGCGATCAAGTACTCGCCGCGGTCGGCGTCGGTCGTCGTCTCGCTGGCGACGGAACGCGATTTCGCCGTGCTGGACGTGATCGACCAGGGCCCCGGGATCGACGCGGACGACCGCCAGCGGATATTCGACTCCTTCTATCAGGGCAAGCCGCCCGTCGACGGCCGCGTCAAGGGCTCGGGCCTGGGACTCGCGATTGCGCGCGAGTACGCATCGGCCCATGGCGGACGCATCGAAGTGCACGACCGGGTCGACCAGAAGCGCGGCGCTCACTTCCGATTGTGGTTGCCGCTCGCAAAGGGCGACGCCGGTGCGGCGGCTTCCGCCGCGGCACCGCGGACGCCGATCACGATGGCGGGTGGCGGGTGATTTCCCGTGCCTGGATCGCCGTGTTGACTGCCGCCATCGTATCGGGCGGATGCGCGACGCCGCCGCCTGCGCCGGTCCGTCCGGTCGTGGTGGACGTGGCGCCGGTGATCGTGCCTCCGCCCGCGCCGATGATCGAGTACCCGCCGATCGAGGCGGTCGCGCCACCGCCCGTGCCCGAGCCCGCTTTCGTGCCTCCGTTCGCCGAAGCGGCGACCGTTCCCGTGCCCGAACCCGAGCCCGCCGCGGTGCCGGCGCCATCGGCACCGGCGGAGCCGACCGACGACCAGCAGCTTTCGGGCCTGTTGTCGGATCTGCAGCGCTACGGCGGGCTTCCGCCCGAGGACCTCCGGCGCGAAGTCGGCACCGTGACGCAGGTGCTTGCCCGACAGCGCACCGACTACCACCGCGTGCGGCTGGCCGTGCTCTACACGCTTGCGAGAACAACGCCCCAGGATGACCAGCGCGCGCTGCAACTGCTCGACATCGTGGTGAAGAGCAATCCGGGTACACCCGCGCTGAAGCAGGTCGCTGCGGTGATCCAGGTGCAGGTGACCGAGCGCGTCCGCGCGGTCCGGGACGAGCAGCAGAAGGCCGACGCCGCGGTCAAGAAGCTCGAAGCGCTGCGCCTGATGGAACGCGACCTCCTGCGCGACCGGATTCGCGGCGGCGGCGGCGGCGCGAGCGGCGGCGGGAGCGGCGGCGGCGGCGGCGGCGGAGGTGGCGGCGGCTGACGCCGATGCCATCCGCGTGACGATCATGACGATGCACACAGGCGACATCCTGCTGGTCGACGACGACCCCGACCTTCTCAAGCTCATCAGCCTGCGGCTGGCTTCGGTGGGCTACAACGTGCGGACTGCCGACAGCGGGGAGGCGGCACTCGGCGCGCTGGCGGACGCGCGGCCGGGCGTCGTGATCACCGACCTCCGGATGCCGGGTATCGACGGGCTGCAGCTGTTCGAAGCGATCCACCGCGAGCATCCGGCACTCCCGGTGATCATACTGACGGCGCACGGAACGATCCCGGACGCGGTCTCGGCGACGCAGCGTGGCGTGTTCGGATTCCTGACCAAGCCGTTCGACAGCCAGGAGCTCCTGCAGAAAGTCGCCGCCGCCCTCCGGCTGGTGGGCGATTCTCCCGTGGAGAACCCGAATGCGACCGGCGAATGGCGCGCGGGAATCGTCACCCGGAGCCCGCGGATGGAGGATCTGCTCCGGCAGGCCCGCCTCGTTGCCGATTCGGACGCGAGCGTCCTCATCTACGGCGAATCGGGCACCGGCAAGGAACTGCTGGCGCGTGCGATCCATCGGGCGAGCCCGCGGCGCGACAAGGCGTTTGTCGCCGTGAATTGCGGCGCAATTCCGGAGCCGCTGCTCGAATCCGAGCTTTTCGGCCACGCGCGCGGCGCCTTCTCCGGGGCGGTCCAGGCACACAAGGGACTTTTCCAGGCCGCCGATGGGGGAACGATCTTCCTCGACGAAATCGGCGACATGCCGCTGGCGTTGCAGGTCAAGCTTCTGCGCGTGCTCCAGGAGGGCGAGGTGCGGCCGGTCGGGGCGACGCAGCCGATACCCGTCGACGTGCGCGTGATTTCGGCGACGCACCGCGACCTCGATGCGCAAAAAGCGTCCGGCCGATTCCGGGAAGACCTCTATTACCGGCTCAACGTCGTCTCGCTGAAGCTGCCGCCACTCGCCGATCGGCGCGAGGACATTCCGCTGCTCGCGACGCATTCGCTCCGGCGGCTCGCCGAGCGCTACAAGCGGCCCGTGCCAACGCTCGCGCCCGATGCGATGGCGCTCCTGATCGGGGCACCCTGGCCCGGAAATGTCCGGCAGCTGCTCAACCTCCTCGAGCAGGCGGTCGCGCTGGCGACGACGAGCCTCATCCCGGAATCGCTCGTCCAGGGTGCCTTGCGCGAGGACGCGAGCGTGCTGGTACCGTTCGAAGAAGCGCGCAGGACGTTCGAGCGTGACTACCTCGTCCGCCTGCTCAAGATTACCGGCGGCAACGTGACGCAGGCGGCATTGCTCGCCAAACGCAATCGCACCGAGTTCTACAAGCTGCTCCAGCGACACCGGCTCGAGCCCGCGATGTTCAAGGAAGGCAAGGCTCCCTGACGTTCCCGCTGCCCGATGCCGCGCGCTGCTGGATACGGCGGCGTTCGAGCGACGGGTGGCATTGGGGCGCGGACCCGCTGTACGCCAGCCGGGCAGTCCGCCGCTATCCCGATGTCATAATTCGGGTGAGCGGCCCGCGGTGATGCCAATCGTATGTCGTTGGCGAGCGACACGAATTATCATTTGAATTCATATCACTGGCATATTCGCCACATTCGCTGTCGGCGAAATGCGACAAATGCGGTCGAGCCGGCTCGGACGGCTTACTGCAAACGTCGTGCCCGAATCGATCTTTCATAGGGGAACGCCGAACGTGTGCGAAATCTTCGACGCGGCAAATGTGTCGTGGCACACGTATTGCTTAGGCGTAAGCAGGAACCCACTCGCACCGACTCAACGATCATGGACGCCTTCGCTCCCGAATTCGCGCAACACTGGCTCGCCGGCCAGGGTTCGCCGTCGGACGAGCGCTCCGGTCGCAGCGGCGAGGATCTGCTGTCGCCTGCGCAGCAGGAAGCCCTGGAGGAACTCGCCGAGCGCGTCAGCGCGGCGCGCAGCGTTTACTGACAACCCTCTTCACATTGGCCGACGCGCCGATCCTGCGCAGCGACTCCACCGGAGGCGCGGGAAGCGTCGGACCACTCGGTCCCCCTTGCCCGCTACCTTCCTCCCGGCGGGCTTTTTTTTGCGCTCGTTCACGCAGGCTGACGGTGCCCGACCGACCGGCCGACCGGTCGAACGTGCCGTCGGCGGCGCCGGATTTCAGACCGCCACGTTGGCCTTGATCGGCGGATGGCATACGTAGTCGGCGATCTCGAAGTCCTCATACCGGTAGTCGAACAGCGTATCGGGCCGGCGGTGAATCCGCAGACGGGGCAGCGGATGAGGGGCACGCGCAAGCTGCGTCTCGACCTGGGCGAGATGGTTGACGTACAGATGGCAATCGCCGCCCGTCCACACGAAATCGCCGACCTCGAGATTGCACTGCTGCGCGACGAGGTGCGTGAGCAGCGCGTAGGACGCGATGTTGAACGGGACGCCGAGGAAGATGTCGCAGCTCCGCTGGTACAGCTGACACGACAGCCGTCCGCCCGCCACGTAGAACTGGAAGAACGCGTGGCACGGCGGCAGCTTCATTCGCGGGATGTCGCCGACGTTCCAGGCGGAGACGATCAGCCGGCGCGAATCCGGGTTTCGCTGGATTTCCGCGACGACGTTTGCCAATTGGTCGATGTGCCGGCCATCCGCGGCCGGCCAGCTTCGCCACTGGTAGCCGTAGATGGGCCCGAGCTCACCCTCGGCGTCGGCCCACTCGTCCCAGATCGTCACGCCCGCCTGCCGCAGCGATTTCACGTTGGTTTCGCCGCGGAGGAACCAGAGCAGCTCGTGAATGATCGACTTGGTATGGACCTTTTTCGTCGTCAGCAGCGGGAATCCCTCGGCCAGGGGAAAGCGCATCTGGTACCCGAATACCGAAAGCGTGCCCGTCCCGGTCCGGTCGTCCTTGCGGTGACCGTGATCGCGGACGTGCCGCATGAAATCGAGGTATTGGCGCATCGGCGGAGAATGGGAACGCGGGCCGCGGGCGTTGCGGGATTCGGCAGGGCCGGCTTGCGCCGGCGTGGCCGAAGCCCGGATTGTAGCGTTTCACGGGCACAATGCGGTCCTGTTCGACCCGGAGCTTGCCCGTCGACGCGGGATTGGCGTCGAAGCGCGAACGCGACAGAAGGGCCCCGTCGGACGCGCCGCGCTCGAGACGCCGGCGGGGTGCGCAGGCGATGTACAGGCGGAGACGATGCCCATGCACGGCGGCAACCAGTTCGACCTGCTGAAGGAGCGCCGCTTCGCTCCCTTTTTCTGGACGCAGTTCCTGGGGGCGGGCAACGACAACGTCTACAAGAACGCGCTGGTCATCTTCGTCGCATTTCACGCGGCGACGCTCACCTCGCTCGACGCGAACGCGCTCGTGAACCTTGCGGGCGCCGTGTTCATCGCCCCGTTCGTGCTCTTTTCGGCAACCGCGGGCCAACTCGCGGACAAGGTCGAGAAGTCCCGGCTGATCCGGTGGATCAAGCTCTTCGAGATTGCGATCATGGCCGTCGGGCTCGCCGGATTCTGGAGGCGCGACCTCGTGCTCCTGTTCTCGGCGCTGGCGCTGATGGGCGTGCATTCGACGCTGTTCGGACCGGTCAAGTACGCGATCCTGCCGCAACATCTGAAGCCCGAGGAACTGATCGGCGGCAACGGGCTCGTCGAGATGGGAACCTTCGTCGCGATCCTGCTCGGCACGATCGCCGGGGGCCTCGTCGTCGCGATCGACGGCAGCGGACCGGTCCTCGCCGGGGCGGTGGCCGTCGGCATCGCGGTTGCCGGCTACGCCGTCAGCCGGGGAGTCCCGCACACGCCGGCGGTGGATCCCGGACTTGCGATCAACTGGAATCCATTCACCGAGACGTGGAAGAACCTCCGCTTCGCGCAGGACAATCGTGTCGTCTGGCTGTCGATGCTCGGCATCTCGTGGTTCTGGTTCTACGGCGCGACGTTCCTCGCGCAGTTCGCGGGGTTCTCCCGCGATGTTCTCGGCGGCGACGAGCACGTCGTGACCTTTCTGCTGGCGCTGTTCTCGGTGGGCATCGGCATCGGTTCGCTGTTGTGCGAGCGGCTGTCCGGCCGCCGCGTGGAGCTCGGGCTCGTGCCGTTCGGCTCGATCGGGCTCACGGCATTCGCGGTGGACCTGTGGCTCGCAAGCCGGAACCTGCACGCGAGTTCGCTCGCGGGCCTCGACGTGTTTCTGGCGAGCCCGGCGCATTGGCGCGTCGCGGCCGATCTCGTGCTGATCGGCCTGTTCGGCGGCTTCTACATCGTTCCCCTCTACGCGCTGATCCAGGAGCGCTCGGCGCCGTCGCACCGGTCGCGCATCATCGCGGCGAACAACATCCTCAACGCGCTGTTCATGGTCGCCGCGGCCGGACTCGCTGTCGCACTGCTCGCGGCGGGCCTTTCCGTCCCCGAGCTCTTTCTCGTCACGGCGCTCATGAATGCCGCCGTCGCGCTCTTCATCTACGGACTCGTCCCCGAGTTCCTGATGCGGTTCCTGGCCTGGCTTCTCATCCACACGTTCTACCGCGTCGACAAGTCCGGGCTCGAAAACATTCCCGACGAGGGGCCCTGCATCGTCGTCTGCAATCACGTCAGTTTCGTCGACGCGGTCGTCATCGCCGCGTGCGTGCGGCGACCCGTGCGGTTCGTCATGGATCACCGGATCTTCCGCGTTCCGCTGCTCTCGTTCATCTTCCGCACGATGCGCACGATCCCGATTGCGCCTGCGAGCGAGGACCCCGCGATGAAGGAGCGCGCGTTCGACGCCGCAGCCGAAGCGCTGCGCGCCGGCGAGGTCGTCGGCATCTTCCCCGAGGGCAAGCTCACCGACACGGGCGAGCTCAACCCGTTCCGGCCCGGCGTTGCCCAGATGATCGCGACCACGCCGGTCCCGGTCGTGCCGATGGCGCTGTCCGGCCTCTGGGGCAGCTTTTTCAGCCGCGCGTCGAATGGCAGGGCGATGCGCCGGCTGCGTGGAATCTTTTCGCGGATCGCGCTCGTCGTCGCGCCGCCCGTGCCGCCCGACCGCGTGACCCTCGAGGGGCTGCGCGCGACGGTGCTCGCGCTCCGCGGCGATCGCCGGTGAGCGGATGACGCGGAAACGGAGGCGGCGATGTGGGCTTTGATCGGGTTGTTCGCCGGAGCGTTCGTCGGCAACCTGCTGTGGCACGTGTGGGGCGCCGCGCTGGGCGGCTTTGCCGGCTTCGTCGCCGGCGCGAAGCTCGTTGCGCGGCGCGCGCCCGCGGCGATTGGCCGGCCGGAGGCGGCCGCCGCCCCGCC
>JANMBN010000292.1:0-4113 GCA_031360485.1 Betaproteobacteria bacterium
CATTCGGCATGGAAATGCGCACCGGCGTACCGCGATCGCGAGCATTCGGTGCAGGCCGAAGTGCGAGACGACGCGGCCATCCGGTCCTCATTAAAATATCACATCGACATCGATGGTCGTGCCATCCGACGGCCGCCGCCGAAATTTCGCGGGGAACCCCGACGCTCGATCCCACCCCCGCGGTCCGACACGCGCATAGGGGAATGCTACAATTTGTCGAACAAAACGCTGCGAAGTGCCTGACTTCTCTCGCGATAGCGGGGTTAAGGCCATGCGATTCGCTTCGGTCGGTCCCTTTTGCCAACGTCCGGGAAGCCTCGTCGATTGTCGGCAGGACCGCCGAAGGCAGGATCTCCGCACCGTCCAGATGAACCGCCATTCGACAAACCCTTCCCGGATTGGCGGACTTAGAGCGCGATGAGCCTGCGGTTTCCAAAACGCGCCAAGAGAAAGCGTCCGGACAGATCGGTTCGCCGGCGCGAGGCGCCGCGGCCCAACGCGCCGTGGTCACCGGACGCCGGTGACGAAAGCCTGTACCAGGACCGGCGCTTCAGCACCCTGAAGATCGCGGACGAGGGCGTGCGCGAAGCCTCGGCCATGGACTTCTATCTTGGGCCGCCGATTCAGCGCGTCGTGAGGGCGCTGCAGGATTTCGAAGCCTGGCGGGCACTCCCGGTCTTTCTCCTTGCCGGCTTCTGCCTGACCTCGCTCGACACCACCGGCAAGTACCTCGTCCAGAACCATTCGCTGTTTCTCGTCGTCTGGGCGCGCTAGGTTGGCCAGATGCTGGTCGTCGCACCCTTCGCGTGGCACCGCTCCGGCAACGACTTCTGGCGGACGCAGCACCTCTGGCTGCAGCTCCTGCGGTCGACGATGCTGCTCGGCGCGACGGTCTGCCTTTATGGGGGCCTGCGCTACCTGCCGCTCGCCGAAGGATCGGCGATCCTGTTCCTCGCGCCGATTCTCATCGTTCTGCTATCGGGACCTCTGCTCGGCGAGAAACCGACACGCGCGCATTGGGTCGCGTCGATCGCAGGTTTCGCCGGCGTGCTCATTCTGCTGCGGCCGGGATCGGCGGTCTTTCATCCGGCGACGCTGCTGTTGCTGGGGGCGGCTCTATTCAATGCGTTCTACAACATGCTCACGCGCAAGCTCATCTACGAGGACGTCTACACGACGCTCTTCTACAGCGCGCTGGTGGGCACCGTCGCGCTCACCGCGGCGCTGCCCTGGGGCTTCGACCAGATCCGGTTCACGCTGAACGACGGCGGCCTTTTGCTGCTGCTCGGACTGCTCGCCGGCCTCGGCCACTGGTTCGTGATCGCCGCGTACCTTCTCGCGCCGGCCTCGCTGTTGACCCCGTTCACGTACGTGCAGATGATCTGGGCCGTCGGCTACGGGTACGTGATCTTCGGCCAGCTGCCCGACCGCTGGTCGGTGCTCGGGATGTGCGTCATCGTCGCGAGCGGAGTCGCTCTCGCGGCCATCGAGCACCGGCGGATGCGCGCTGGCTGACTTCCGTCGGGACGCGCTTCGGTCGGCGGCACGGCGCTATCCGCAAAGGGTACCCGCAGGCGGCCTGAACAAAGTACGGGCAATCACCTTGGTCTGCGTCAGGCCGTTCAGCGTGTAGGAGAACGTCGCTGCGTTGCCGTTGGCAAAGAGGAGCGACATCGTGCCGACCGGCGTCCGCGTCACGCTGGCCGGATTGAAGGGCACCGCATTGAACGCCGGCCCCGTCGTACGGTAAAAGGTTCCGTTGTAGACCCCGGGTGCGATTCGCAAAGCGGTAGCCGACAGCCACAGCGGCGCCCCGTTTTCATCGTAGGTGTACCAGACCGCGAAGATCACGTCACCCTGATGGGTCAGCGTGGCGCCCCAGCCTGACTCGTCGCCTGCGGCGGCCGACCACAGGCCCTGGTAGTTCGTCGTCCCGGCGAAATCGGGTTGCGCGCCGTACGTGCAGGTCGGAACCGGGCCGAATACGAACCGCGTGATCGTCTTGGATTGCGAAGTCCCGCTCAGCGCATACGCGAAGGTGCCGGTGTCCGCGCCGTTGAAAGTCAGAGTGGCGGCGCCGATCGGCGTACGGGTGACACGGCCGGGGTCGAATGGCACCGTGTAGTAGGCCGGGCCGCTCGTCTGGATCAGCACCCCGGAAAAGCTGTCGGCCGTGACCCTGGTGCCGGTCATCGAGAGCCACCATCCGTTGCCGGTTGCGTCGTAGGTGAACCAGGTCGCGAAGATCACTTCGCCCTGGTGCGCGATGTTGATCCCCCAGCCGGACTGCGATCCGGCCGGCGCGGCCTGCCAGATTCCCTCGTAGTTGGTCCCGGTCGACGGGGGCGCGACCGGCGCGCCGTCGCCCGACGGTGCGCACATCACGACCTGATCGGGGGCTTGGCCAAAGCCCTCCTGCGTCCAGCCACCGTCCTCGATGATCGAGTCGCGAAGGACGACTTCCGCCGTATAACGACGATGGAGGGGATTCGTGTTGTTGACGAAACGATAGACGGCATGCGTGTTTGCCGGGCAAGTTCCGCTGCCGGCGTCGGGCAGCGCAATGTAGAACGCTGCCGCGCTTTCGTAAGCCCAGCTACTGCCGAAACGCGCAAGGGTATCGGCACACTCCTGCGGGGAGGCGGAAAGAAAATGGGTATCGCCGAGCCCCGGCGGAACATAGAACCGGCATACCGGCTGGACGCCGATCGGCGCGGCAGTGGGATCGGTGTAGGCGAGGAACCGCAAACCCGTCCGCACCCAACCCTGCGTGCCGCTGTCGAGGGCGCTGACCTCGGAGGGATCGGCGGTGAGCAGATAATCGTTCTTTGCCGCATTGAAGAATTCGACGACCGGGGCGATCCTGTTTGGATTCGATGCCCCCTGCGCCAGGTACTGCTGGACCAGCGGGAACGTGACGTCGAACCGCGAAAACTCGTCGATGCCCTGCTGAAAGCTGCACGACGAATTGCCGCCGACCACGGCGCCGCGCAGTTCGTACGCGCCGTTCGCCGGATTGAGAACGAACAATCCGCCGCCGCTGCTTCCGGGCTCGGTTGCGCCGTATGTCCATCGCGACTCGATGAAGCTGCTGCCGTCCGGATAGGACATGTAGCCGAACACGTTGCCTTGCGATACCTTCTTGAGATCGCCACTCGGGTGATGGATCGCCGCGAGGCCCGTCCCCGTCGCGAGCGGACCGGATGCATTCCACGCGGCGAAAGTTGCGCCCGCGGGCGGCGCGCTGTTCAAGCGCAGCAGCGACCAGTCGTAATCGGGCCCGCGCGCAAGAAGTTTTGCGCCCCCGGCGACCAGGACCGTGTCGGGCTGCGCCTGGCTTCCGCAGGTGCTCGCCTGGAAGAACCAATACGTGTTAACGGAATTTGCCGCCGCGGCGGGGACACCTTTCGACGAAGCGGGGTCGTCGACGTCGTCGATGCAGTGATTCGTCGTCAGGAAGTACGGTGTGAACGAGCCCTGCGCGTCGTTGAGCAGCGTTCCCGAGCAGATCAGCGTAACCCCTTTCACGGTGACGAAGATCCGTGCGACCGCGTTGGTCGCGGTGGCGAGCTGTTGCTGGAGCGTCGGCGCGAGGCAGGCGACATCCACCTGGCACGCACCGGCCTGGCCGATGTAGGAGTCCAGCGCCCTCAGATTTCCGCCGGGACTCCCGGGAATGCCGAGATGCGAAATCATGGGTATCTCGAGAACCGCGTTGCCGGGCTCGACGGTCGCCGGCAATTCGAGCTCGATCGTCCCGGTCTCGCCTTCGAGTACCGGTGACCAGTACTCGCCGTCGCGCACGATATCGGCCGCGGCGTAGGGCCCGAAGACCGTTGCGCCGGCGCGCGAACCCGTGAACCGAGCGCTGAGGCCGGCAGGTGCGTCCCTCAGCACGAGCTCGATCCGGAGCGCGACGGCACCGGGCGAGGTCAATACGATCCGCGCTGCCTGCGCGCCGTTCGCAATGCGATTCCACGGCAGGTCGGCGAGGCGAACCGCGTTATCCGGTGCCGGAACGGCGCGGGCGAAGCCGTTCCCGAGACCGCGGCTATTGTTTTTCTTTAGGTGTCGGGCGCGTGGGCTCGCGGGCGCCGAGTTCACCGCGGACGG
>JANMBN010000333.1:0-8853 GCA_031360485.1 Betaproteobacteria bacterium
TCCGAGCGGGATCCGCTCCAGCAGTTTTTCCCGCTGGGCATCCGGCAGCGCCCGGGTCATGTCGGTATCGACAAAGCCTGGCGCGACGCAATTGACGGTGATGTTGCGGCTCCCCACCTCCTGCGCCAGCGACTTGGTGAACCCGACGAGTGCGGCCTTGGCCGCGGCGTAGTTCGCCTGACCGGCATTGCCGCTCGCCCCGACGACGGAGCCGATCTGGATGATCCGGCCACGGCGAGCCTTCATCATTCCGCGCAGGACGCCTTTGGCGAGCCGGAACGCCGGCTTGAGATTGGTCGCCATGATGCCGTCCCACTCGTCGTCCTTCATCCGCAGCAGCAGGTTGTCGCGGGTGATGCCTGCGTTGTTGACGAGAATGGTGATCGCGCCGAAACGCGCGTCGATATCGGCGAGAGCGGCATCGACGGCCGATCCATCGCTGACGTCGAGCCTGATGCCGGTTCCGGCGTTGCCGGCGTCGGCCAGATAGTTGCCGATCTTCGCGGCCCCTTCGTCGCTCGTCGCGGTGCCCACGACGGTCGCGCCGGCCGCGCCAAGCGCGAGCGCGATCGCGCGGCCGATGCCCCGGGTCGCGCCCGTCACGAATGCCACCTGCCCCGCGAGTGTCGCATTGGTCATCCTGGTTCCTCCGGTGGGCTGCGCGTCACCCCGCCAGCGCCGCCTTGGTCGCGTCGATGTCGGTCCCGTCGGTCAGCGCAAAGGTCTTGAGCTCGCGTGCGATCCGCTTGTTGAGGCCCGCCAGCACCCGGCCCGGCCCGCACTCGACGACGTGCGTGACGCCACGCGCCGCGAACGCCTGGACCGTTTCGACCCAGCGAACCGGGCTCGCCGCCTGCTGCGCCAGCGCGGCGCGGATCGCATCGGCCGATAGTCGTTCGGCGACGTCGACGTTGTGGAGCACGGGAATCGCCGGCGCGTTGACCGCAACGGTCGCGAGTCTGGCCGCGAGCCGTTCCGCGGCGCGTTTCAGCAGCGAACTGTGAAACGGCGCGGAGACCGGCAGCAACACGCCGCGTTTGGCGCCGCGCGCCGTCGCGATGTCGATTGCCCGCTCGACGGCTTCCTTGTGACCGGCGATGACGACCTGCTCGGGTCCGTTGAAATTGACCGGCTCGACGATCATGCCCGAGGCGGAACCGCCGGCGGCGTCCCGGCAGACGGCCGCGACCGCGGCTGCATCCAGACCGAGGATTGCCGCCATCGCGCCGATGCCCGCCGGCACCGCTTCCTGCATCGCCTGCGCGCGGAACCGGACCAGCGGCACGGCATCGCGAAAACCGAGGGCGCCCGCGGCGACGAGCGCCGTGTATTCGCCGAGGCTGTGTCCGGCGACGATCGCAGGCACCGGTCCACCCGCTGCCTGCCATGCGCGCCACACGGCGATGCCGGCGGTCAGCATCACGGGTTGCGTGTTGACCGTCTGGTTGAGGTCGGCCTCCGGGCCCGCGGTCACGAGCCCCCACAGGTCCTGCGACAGCACATCGGACGCCTCGTCGAAGGTCGCCCGGACCGCCGGATGCGCGTCGAAGCCCGCCATCATCCCGACCGACTGCGAGCCCTGACCCGGAAATACGAACGCGAGCTTCATGTTCGGCGATCTACCACGTCAGGTAGACCGAGCCCCAGGTAAACCCGCCGCCGACGCCGATCAACAGCAGTCGGTGGCCCGCAGCGATTCGGCCGTCACGCGCGGCTTCGTCCAAGGCGAGCGGAATCGACGCCGCCGACGTATTGGCGTGCCGCTCCACGGTTGCGACCACGCGCGCCGGCGGCACGCCGAGCCGTTTTGCGGTCGCATCGATGATCCGGATGTTGGCCTGGTGGGGGATCAGCCAATCGACGGCGCCGGCATCGACGCCATTGGCTGCGAGCGCCTCGTTGCCGACCTGGGTCATCACGTTGACGGCGAACTTGAACACCGCCGGTCCATCCATGCGCACGAAAGGCGAGCCGGTGACTTCGCCCGCGTTCAACGTGCCCGGCACGCAGAGTATGTCGCGATAGTTCCCGTCCGCGTGCAGGTGCGCCGAATGGATGCCCGGCACGCGCGACGGCACCAGCACGACCGCGCCCGCGCCATCGCCGAACAGCACGCAGGTGCCGCGGTCGTTCCAGTCGAGGATCCGCGAATAGATCTCGGCCCCGGCCACCAGCGCGTTGCGCGCCATGCCCGCCGCAACCATGCGGTCTGCGACGGCAAGCGCGTAGACGAAACCGCTGCAGACGGCCTGGATATCGAATGCCGGCCCGCCGCGCGCACCGAGCTTTGCCTGCAGGATGCACGCCGTCGACGGGAATATCATGTCCGGCGTGGTGGTCGCCAGGATGACGAGATCCACATCGGCCGCCTTGATCCCGGCGGCGGCGAGCGCGGCGCGGGCCGCGTGCGCCGCGAGATCGCTCGTCTGTTCCGCCGGCGCGGCGACGCGCCGCTCGCGAATGCCGGTGCGGGCGCGGATCCACGCGTCGCTGGTATCGATCCGCCGTGCCAGATCGTGATTGGTGACGATCTGTGCCGGCAAATAGCTGCCGGTCCCGACGATGCGGCTATGCATCGCTGACCGAAGTCGCGGCGGCCGCGTCGGGAATGGCTGTCGCCGGCGTCGTCGCCGACATCGCCGGCATCGCGGCCATCCGTTGCGCGATCCTGTCGAGCACGCCGTGCGCTGCCTCGGCATAGGCTTTGCGGAGCGCGTACTTGAACGCCAGCGCATCGGCGTGACCGTGACTCTTGACGACCACGCCCTTGAGGCCGACGAGCGTCGCTCCGTTGTGGCGCCGCGGATCGATCCGGCGCTTGAACGCGAGCAGGACCGGATACGCGACGAGCGCCGCCGCCCGTGTGAGCAGGTTGCGCGTGAATTCTTCCTTCAGGACTTCGTAGAGCAAGGTCGCAATGCCCTCGGACGCCTTCAGCGCCACGTTGCCGACGAATCCGTCGCAGACGACGACCTCGGTCGTGCCCTTGTAGATGTCGTTTCCTTCCACATTGCCGTAGAAATTGAGCCCCGACGCGCGGAGCAGCTCCCCGGTCTGCTTCGCCAGCTCGTTGCCCTTGATCTCCTCCTCGCCAACGTTGAGGAGGCCGATCGTCGGCCGATCGACGCCGTCCACGGCGGCAACCAACGCCGTCCCCATCACCGCGAACTGGACAAGTTGCTCGGGCGAGCAGTTGACGTTGGCGCCGAGGTCGAGGACGGTGACCACGCCGCCCAGCCGCGTCGGCAATTGCGCGGCGATCGCCGGTCGATCGATGCCCGGGAGCGTCTTCAGGACGAACCGCGAGATCGCCATCAGTGCGCCGGTGTTGCCTGCCGAAACACACGCCTGCGCGACATCGTCCTTGACCAGGTTGATGGCGACGCGCATCGACGAGTCTTTTTTCCTGCGCAGCGCGTCCGCGGGCGGTTCGTGCATCTCGACGACTTCGCTGGCTTCGTGAAGCGTGAGGCGCTCGATTGCCGGGGACTTCTGCCTGGCGAGCGCGGCCTTCATCGGCGCGGAGAGGCCGACGGCGATGACCCGCGCATCCGGGGTCTCTTCGAGGAACGCGAGCGCTGCGGACAACGTGACCGAAGGGCCGTGGTCGCCGCCCATCGCGTCAACGGCTACCGTGACCGGCATGTCGGAAGGGTCCAGGAACTGTTAACGCGGAATCGATAGGACGTCTGCGAACGACGGCGTTCGCGCGTGACCGGATATCTTACCCGTTCGCGCGAGTCATGCGCCCACTGCGGGCGACCGCCGCGCCGCGCCCCCCCGCACGATCTCGCCGGCGCCGCAGTTACTCGTCCGCCTTGGTCTTCAGAATCTTCTTGCCGCGGTAGAACCCGTTCGGACTGATGTGGTGGCGGCGATGGGCTTCGCCCGTGACCGGTTCGACCGCCAGCGGCGGGTTGGTCAGCGAGCTGTGGGCGCGATGCATGCCGCGTTTGGACGGGGACTTCTTGTTTTGCTGGACAGCCATGAGCTTCTCCTATCGTGATTCATGCGATGCGCGCGTTGCCGGCGCACCCTCAATCCTTCGCGTTCTTCGCCAGGCCCGCTTTCGCATCCGCGAGCGCCGCGAACGCCGAGGCGCCCGCGGTAGCTTCCTCCGCTCGGCCCGCGGCCAACATCGAAGCCGCGCAAGCCGGGCGATCACAGCGCGGCACGTACGGCAGCGTCAACAGCAATTCTTCCTCGGTGAGCGCCGCCGCATCGAGCGGTGCCGCTGCCAGCACAACCTCGTGCTCGTCCTCGTCGTCGAGCCTCGCGAGTTCGCGCTCGTCGCGCGCGAGCAGCACAACGGTTCGTTGCGCCACCGGCCACGCAAAACTCGACAGGCACCGTTGGCACACGAGCGGCAAGGCTCCGCTCAGGCTGATTTCCAGCGCCGGGCGTCCCAAAGCATCGACGGTCCCTGCAATCTGCCAGGAAACATCGGCGGCGCCACCGTCCGGTGCGAGCAAATCCGCGACCCGCGGAAGCGTTGCCGCATCGACCTTGCCCGAGAAGCGCGCGTGCCGGAGAGCCACGTCGAAGGCATCGAACATACCGCTGCGACGTTCCTCGGCTTCCTGTCGCCCGGCCATGCCTGCCTCCGTCCCGACCCGACTTCGTGTCCATCCGTCTTGCAACTTCGTGCGTTGCGGGCGGTTTGACCGAAAACGTTGGATAATAGCCTGATCGTCGCTCGATGTCAAAAATGCCTACAAAAACAACAATCAACGCAAGTCATCTCGCACCGGCGCGAACCAGCCGGCGCCTGGTCCTCGCATCGACCTCACGCTACCGCAGAATGCTGCTCGAGCGCCTCGGGCTGCCGTTCGTCGCCGTCGCCCCGGGTACCGACGAAACGGCGCTCGCGGACGAGGCGCCGGTGGCGACCGCGTTCAGGCTTTCCGAAGCGAAGGCCCGCAGCGTCGCGAACGAGCATCCGGATGCACTCATCATCGGGTCTGACCAGGTCGCCGACTGCCAGGGCCGCGCGATCGGAAAGCCGGGCACGCACGAGCGGGCCATCGCGCAGCTCACGGAACTCGCGGGCCAGACGGTCGTCTTCCACACCGGGCTTTCGCTGCTGGACGCAGCGTCGGGACGTTGCCAGACGGCAATCGTCGATGTCCGAAGCACCTTTCGCTTCCTTACCGCCGCCGAAATCGAGGCGTACCTGCGCCGGGAGCGGCCGTACGACTGCGCCGGCGCCGTGCGCTCGGAGGCGCTGGGTATCGCGCTGTTCGAACGCATCGAGAGCGACGATCCGACAGCGCTGATCGGGCTGCCGCTCATCCGGCTGACGAGCATGCTGCTCGCCGCCGGAGTTCCGGTGCTTTCGCGCCCGCAATGAAACCGGGGCGTCTTTTCGCCGTGCCGAACCTGCTGGGAGTGGTCGCACCGGACCAGGCGCTCCCGGCCCGCACGATCGCCGTTGCCCGCCAGATTCAGCATTACGTCGTCGAAAACGCCAAGCCGGCGCGGGCCTTCCTCAAATCGCTCGCCCCGGTTTTGCCCATGCAGCAGATCGGCATTGTCGAATTGGGCGCGAAACCCACGTCGCAACGCTGCGCCGAGTTGCTTGCGCCGGCCCGCGAGGGTCGTGACATCGGGCTTTTGTCCGATGCGGGCTGCCCGGGCATCGCCGACCCGGGCGCCCTTCTCGTCGCGGAGGCGCACCGCCAAGGAATCGCCGTCGTACCGCTCGTCGGTCCGTCCTCTGTCGTGCTCGCACTGATGGCCTCGGGAATGAACGGACAGGGCTTTGCGTTTCATGGCTACCTGCCCGTGAAGGCGGACGCGCGCGCCGATGCCGTTCGCCGGCTCGAGGCCGATTCGCTGCGGACGGGCCACGCGCACCTGTTCATCGAGACGCCCTACCGCAACGCCGTGCTGCTCGAGGCGCTGGTGGCGACGTGCAGGCCGGCGACGCGGCTCTGCGTCGCGGTCGACCTGACGGCGGAAACGGAGTCCGTGGTGTCGCGATCGATCCGCGAGTGGCGCGGCGCGGACTTTGCGCGCTATGCGAAGCGGCCGGCGATCTTCGTGCTGCAGGTCTGACCCTGCCTTTCCGCTAGCCCGGCGAATCCTGGATGTAGCTCTTGAGCATCTGGTTCTCGAAGCTCTGATCTTCGTAGACCGCCTTGGCCACGTCGTGGAAGGAAACGACGCCGAGCAACGTGGTTCCATCCATCACCGGCACGTACCGCGCATGCCGCTCCAGCATCATTCGCCGCAGCTCCATCACGTCGATCGACGGTGCGGCGGTCAGTGGATTGCGCTCGGTGATCGCGCTGATCTTGACGTCGCCGAGCGTGCCGGCGCGATCGGCCAGCGCCCGGAGCACTTCGGCGAAGGTGACGAGACCCGCCATCCGGCCGTGATCCATGACGACCAGCGAGCCGATGTCGAGTTGCGCCATGACCTTGACGGCGTCCAGCACCGGCGCGTCCGGCGGCGTCGTGTAGAGCACGGTGCCCTTGATACGCAGGATCTCGCTGACCAGCATGGCTCCTCCCCGGGAGGTTTGGCGGCGAGCCGTTCGCCCGCCGGTCAGGTTACTCCCGTCGCGCGGTGATGCGCAACGGGCGGAGCATCACTTGTAGAGAACGTGCGGCAACCAGAGCCCGATGCCCGGAAAGATGTACAGCAACACCAGCGCGAGCACCTGTATCGCCATGAACGGCATCATTCCGGCGAAGATCTGGTTCAGCGTCACGTGCTTGGGCGCAACCCCTTTGAGATAGAACGCCGCCATCGCCACGGGGGGCGACAGGAATGCCGTCTGCAGATTGAGCGCGACCAGCAACCCGAAGAACAGCGGATCGATGTTGAACTTCGCCAGCAGCGGTATGAAGATCGGCATGAAGATCACGATGATCTCGGTCCACTCGAGCGGCCAGCCCAGCAGGAAGATGATGACCTGGGCGAGGATCATGAACTGAATTGGCGTGAGTCCCAGCGACAGCACCCAATGCTCGACCACTTCCTGTCCGCCGAGAAGCGCGAAGGCCGCCGAAAAGATCGACGAGCCGACGAAGAGCCAGCACACCATCGCCGAGGTCTTGGCCGTCAGATAGACCGACTCTTTCACCGTCTGCTCGAGCTTGACCTGGAAGACGGCCAGCACGCACCAGATTGCCGCTGCACCGATCGAAATCCAGCCGACCCACATTGGCGGCCCCGACTCCAGCACTTCGAATTTGAGCAGCAGGAACCACACGATCGATACACCCCCCAGCAACCAGAGCGGTATCCAGGCCGAGAAGATCCGGCGCTTCTGGTCATCGGGCTTCTTGAGCAACGCGTAGATCGCCGCGAGCACGAATCCGCCGAACGACCCCACTGCCGCCGCTTCCGTGGGCGTCGCCAGCCCGAACACGATCGAACCCAGCACCGCCAGAATCATGACCGCGAGCGGAAAGAACGACGACAGGAGCATCTTGAATATCTCCAGCCGCGCGAAGGTGAAGATCGCGTAGAACACGAGCAGGCAGGCGGTACCGACGGCCAGCACGATCCAGTACGCATTCGGCGCTGGAATCCGCTCCCAGCTCTCGGACGGGCCGATCGCGGTCCCGGCTTTCGCCACCGGGGGCGCCACCGCCGGCGCCGCGGGACTTGCGGCGGGTGTCGAAGATGTTGTCGCCGCGGCTTGTGGCGCCCCGGTTGCTGCCTCGGCGGGAGGTTCCGCGAGTCCGGTCCCCTCCTTGTTCGACTCGGCGGGCGGCTCCTGGACGCCGGAATCTGCCGCGTTTTCCGGCTGCCCCGATTCGGTCGCTTTGTCCGTGCCCGCAGACTCGGCACCCATCCGCTCCAGCGCCGACGTATCGCCGACGATGTCGGGTTTGGTCAGCGCATGCCACGTGAGTCCCATCAGCACCGCAAACACGATCGCGGGAAGCAGCGTCAACAGAAGTTCGCGGACGAGCGTCCTCGTCGGGACGTCAACATTGCGCGGGCCCTTCAGCGCACCGATGAGCCCTGGAAGGACCTTCGTGCTGATCCCGGAGGCGATCGCCGCCGTATGCCTCGGCAGGGTGACGATCCGTTCGCTCATGGCAAGGGGCGGCGCAAGATCGGGCCGCACCATGGCGAGCACCATCACATAGCCGATGTAGAGCCCGGCCAGCATGATCCCGGGCAGAAACGCGCCGGCATACAGCTGCACGACCGAAACGCCGGCGACGGCGCCATACACGATCAGCATCACGGACGGCGGGATCAGGATGCCGAGGCAGCCGCCCGCCGTGATCACGCCCGCGGTAACCTTGACGTTGTAGCCGGCGCGCAGCATCGCCGGCATCGCCAGGAGTCCCATCAGCGTGACCACGGCGCCGACGATGCCGGTGGCCGTGGCGAACACCGCGCAGGTCACCAGCGTGGCCACGGCGAGCGACGCCGGAATCCGCGCAAGCGCCAGATGCAGGCTCTTGAACAGCTTTTCAATCAGGTTCGAGCGCTCGACCAGGTAGCCCATGAACACGAACAGCGGGATCGAGATCAGCACGTCGTTCGACATCACGGCGTAGGCGCGCTGCACCATGAGGTCGAGCGTCTGCTGCATCGCCATCGCCGGCCCCTGACTGCGGTAGGCGAGCCACGCGAACATCACGCCCATGCCCATCAGCGTGAACGCCGTGGGAAACCCGAGCATGATGGCAACGACGATCAGTGCCAGCATCAGCAGCCCCAGGTGGCCGTTGGTCATCAACGACGGCGAGGGCAACAGGATGAACACGGCCACCACGACGGCCGCCATGATCGAAATTCCGAACGAGACTTCCTTTCTCATTTGCGGCCCCCCTGGGGCTCGACTACCAACGCGTCGAGGCGCGCGATATCTTCGTCCTTGAC
>JANMBN010000370.1:0-4180 GCA_031360485.1 Betaproteobacteria bacterium
TTTCTTCACCACCGCCAAGACATCGTCCTTCTCCGCCGCGAACGAAGTTCCAGCCATCAAAACAGCCGCAACCACTGCCACTGCCACTGCCATCATCACCTTGCGCATGGGTTCCTCCTCTTGGTTCAATTGCTTGACGGCTCGCCATCCAACGCCGACATTCTTTCAGAAATCCGTTGAAGATAGAAGACTGAACGCCATCGAGGGCGGGTTGTCGCGGGTCCACGCGACTGGGCTGACGGCGAGACAGGGTGGTAGAGCGTTACCGGGGGCCGTCTTTGTCTCGTGTGCGGGTGACCTCGGGGGAATCGACTTCGCGCAGTCGTTCGAGGGCGAAGGGTCGGCGGGCGCAGTAACGCAACAGCGGCTCCCGGCCGGCGCGATCGCCATGCGCGCCGCCGAATTCGGCGCTGTGCCGGATCGCCTGATTCCGCGCCAGCGGACCAGGCCGTCGACTGCGCAATGTGCCCGACAAACGGATTGGCGGTCTACCGAAGCTGCTAAACTCTGGGAGCGCTTTTATGTTGAATATCGCCTCCATTTCGTCCCCGGCATTTCAGGCGCCGCCGCTGCGCGGTGCCAATGGATCCCGAACATGAAGGTTCGTCACGCCACGGTCACGCCCATCGCGTTCAAGGACCCGCCCTTGCTGAACGCGAGCGGAATCCACGAACCGTACGCCCTGCGGTCGATCATAGAGGTCGAGAGCGACAGCGGGCTCGTGGGCCTGGGGGAATCGTATGGCGATGCGCCGGTGCTGGAGGCGCTCGAGAAGGTGAGCGGCCAGCTCGTCGGACTGGATCCCTTCGACTTGAACGGCCTTCGTGCGCGGGTCAGGGCGGCCCTCGGCTCCGCCGCACAAGCATCACCGGCGCCCGGGTCGGCACTCGCCCCGGGTTCGTGGCCCGGCAAGATGGTCGCCAACGTCTACTCGGCGTTCGAGGTCGCGCTCATCGATCTCCAGGCGCGCCATCTGAATGCGCCGGTGGTGGACGTCCTGGGTGGGCGCGTGCGCGACGACGTCCCGTTCAGCGCCTACTTGTTCTTCAAATATGCCGAGCACGTGGACAGTCCGTACGCCCCCGATGGGTGGGGCGAGGCGCTCAGCGAGGAACAGATCGTGACGCAAGCCGCGCGCATGCGCGATGCGTACGGCTTCGGCAGCATCAAGCTGAAAGCCGGCACGGTGCTCGGTCCCGAGCACGAAGTGTCCTGCCTCAAGGCGCTGAAGCGAGCATTCCCGGACTGCCCGCTGCGTATCGATCCGAACAACAATTGGTCGCTCGAGACCTCGGTCCGCATGGCGCAGATCCTGGGCGACGATCTCGAATACTACGAAGATCCGACGCCGGGCCTGGACGGCATGGCGGAGCTGCACCGGCGCACCGGCGTGCCGCTCGCCACCAACATGGTCGTCACGGATTTCGACGAACTCCGGCAGAGCCTCGAACGCAATAGTGTGCAAATCGTGCTCGCCGACCATCACTTCTGGGGCGGACTGCGCGACACCCAGCTCCTCGCGCGCATGTGCGGCGTGTTCGGCCTGGGTGTATCGATGCATTCGAACTCGCACCTGGGGATCAGCTTGATGGCGATGTCGCACGCGGCAGCGTCGATCCCGAACCTGACGTATGCGTGCGACACGCACTATCCGTGGCAGGAGGCGGACGAGGAGGTGATCCGCGGCGGCAAGCTGCCCATCGTCGGCGGTTGCGTCCACGTCTCCCGCGCGCCAGGGCTCGGTATCGAGCTCGACCATGGTCAGGTCCAGAAACTGCACGAGCTGTATCTTGCGTGCGGCATCCGCCAGCGCGACGACGTGCGGCAGATGCAGCGGTATCGGCCGGACTGGCGAAGCGTCAAGCCCCGTTTCTGACGATACGCCGTTCGGTGGTTTGCAACCGGGGCCCGCGTGGGTACCCCTCGACAGGAGCGTGAGCATGAGAATGAGGCGTCTGAACACATGGATCATTGCGATGGGGTGCGCACTGCTCGCCAGCGCCGCCGGTTCGTCGCAGGCACAGCCCGCATGGCCATCCAGGCCGATCGTGTACGTCGTTCCGTTCGCTGTCGGCGGCAACACCGATACACTGGCGCGGCTGCTCAGCCAGAAGCTCGCGGCGGCGCTCGGGCAGCCTATAGTGATCGAGAACAAGCCGGGCGCAGGCGGCAACATCGGCTCCGATTTCGTCGCCAAGTCGAAGCCCGATGGCTACACGATCCTGGGAGGCACGATCAGCTCGCACGCGATCAATGCGAGCGTCTATCCCAACATGCCCTACGATGCGGTCAAGTCGTTCGAGCCCGTGATCTTGCTCGGCAGCAACCCGCTCGTGTTCGCCGTCACTGCGAGCACACCGTACAAGACGCTGAAGGAGGTGCTCGACGCCGCCAAAGCGAAGCCCGGGCAGCTGGCCTTCGCCTCGCCGGGGCCCGGCACGTCGCCGCACCTCGCGGGCGAGCTCCTGAAGACGCTCACCCATGTCGATCTTACGCACGTCCCGTACAAGGGCAGCGGCCCGGCACTTTCGGACGTGATCGGCGGACAGGTGCCGATCATCATCGACACGACCATTGTGCTCGGAGCGCAGATCAAGGCCGGCAAGCTGCGCCCGCTTGCCGTTGCCTATCCCAAGCGGCTCGGAACTCTCCCGGACGTGCTCACCGCCGCGGAAGCGGGCGTGCCCGGGTGGGAAGTCGTATCGTGGCAAGCGGTGTTCGCGCCCGCGGGTACGCCGAAGCCGATCGTACAGCGACTCAATACGGAGATCGCGGGCATCATGAAAATGCCGGATGTTCAGGCGCGCCTGGCCGAACTGGGTGTGGAGGTTGGCGGCGGTCAACCCGAACAGCTCGCGGAATTCCAGAAGGCGGAGATCGCCAAGTGGGCGAAGGTAGTGAAGGCTGCCGGTGTGAAACCGGAGTGATGCGTGCGCCCTCGACGGTGAGCGAGCGCTGCCGGGCCGACTTCGGCCCGTGGTTTGCCGCTGACGCGGTTGCCTTCCTCGAACATCGCCAGGATGTCCGTGGTGTATTGGCCGAAGGCACCGGTTATCCAGTCGACATAGCCCGCGAACTGAGTGTTCTCGCGCGCATGACCGTCGAGCGACCGCTTCGGAGGATGATCCGCTACGGCTGTTTGTAGCCGCGAGCCGCGGTTCCCGATGTTCGCCGTAAGCCGACGTTGGAGGAACTGTGCTGATCGGCGAAGGAAAGACCTCTCCCCTGAGATCACGCAAGGTCGAAGCGATCAAGGTTCATCACCTTGTTCCAGGCCGCAACAAAGGCACGCACGAACGCCGGCTGCGAGTCGCTGCACGCATAGACTTCCGCGAGGGCTCGGAGCTGGGAGTTCGAACCGAAGACGAGATCGACGACGGTGCCCGTCCACTTGAGCTCGCCCGTCGCCCGATCGCGCCCCTCCAACACGCCTTCAGATGTGGCGGACTTCTGCCACTTCGTGCGCATGTCGAGGAGATTCACGAAGAAGTCATTGGTCAACGTTTCGGGCCGCTTGGTGAAGACACCGTGCTTGGATTGGCCGACGTTCGCATTCAGGGCGCGCAGGCCGCCGATCAGAACCGTCATCTCGGGGGCGGTCAGCGTCATCAATTGCGCTTTGTCCACCAGCAGCTCAGCCGCCGATCCTTCAAGTCCCTTTCGGAGGTAATTGCGAAACCCGTCTGCGGTCGGATCCAGGACGGCGAATGAATCCAAATCGGTCTGCTCCTGCGACGCGTCCATGCGCCCCGGCGAGAAGGGAACCTTCACGTCGTGACCGGCCGTCTTCGCAGCGTCCTCGACGGCTGCGCAGCCGCCCAGAACGATCAGGTCTGCCAGCGACACCTTCTTCCCGCCGGACTGCGCGCTGTCGAAATCCTTCCGGATCGCTTCCAGCGCCTCGAGCACCTTCGCCAGTTCGGCCGGCTGGTTGACTTCCCAGAACTTTTGCGGCGCCAGGCGAATGCGCGCCCCGTTCGCCCCACCGCGCTTGTCGGAGCCGCGGAAAGTTGCCGCCGAAGCCCAGGCCGTCGTGACCAATTGGGAAATGGAAAGGCCGGACGCCAGGATCTTGGCCTTCAGAGCCGCAATGTCAGCCTCGCCGATCAAATCATGATCCACCGCGGGAACGGGGTCCTGGAAGAGCTGCGTTTCCGCGGGAACGAGCGGGCCGAGATAG
>JANMBN010000386.1:0-2704 GCA_031360485.1 Betaproteobacteria bacterium
CGCCTGGCCGCAGGACTCGATGGCCGCGGCGAATGGTTCCAAACGTCTTGTGCGAGTTCCTGGAGACCCCGATGGCCAGAGTGAATACCGTTGAGCTGGAAAGCGCCATCACGCGGTGTGTCAACCTGTCGATGAACGGCCACATTTCGGACCGGTCGCAGGACCGGTACATGGAGAAAGCCACGCTGCTTCGCCGGCGCTTTGCCGTGCTCAAGGCGAAGGATTTTGCTGACTCGGATCAAGGCGTCCGGAGCGCCAACCATCAGCTGGCAGAAATCAACAACCGGCTCGAAGAGGTCAAGGCCGGATTTGGCGATATCCCTGAGTCGGTCGCGGCTCTGGGCAAGCTCGTGGGGACGCTCGACACGCTCGCGACGCTGGTCGAGTTGACGCTCGAATCCCGGCTGCCACGGATCTATGGGTCGGCGCGAGCCAATTCGCGCATTTGAAGCGCTCGCTAGCCCAGCCCCGGGGTTCGCCGCGGTGCGCGAATTTCCGGACGCCAATGCCCGGGCGCGCGCGCGCATGTCCGGCTTTTCGGCCGCGCTCGCCCCGATCGTTACGCCGGTAACTCGGCCCTTCGCAGCGCTTCGGCCCAGAGCGTGCCCGTCGCGAAATTTCTGGCGGGCGAGCGCGCAAGGTATCCGCTGACCGTGAGCGACGGATCGAGCTTGCGCAACTGGGTGACGGTGTCGCGCGCCTCTTCCATTCGTCCCAGCTCGGACGCGGCGATGGCGATGACGCGCAGCGTCGATACATGCGTGCGATTGGCCAGCAACGAACGCCGCGCGAGCTCGATGGCGCGTCCGTAGTCGCGCGCGGACAGCGCCGCCGTCGCGCACAGCGAGTCGTAGTAGAACGCCACGGATCCAGCGGCGAGAGCGCCGCCGCGCGCTCGGTCTCCTCCATCGCCTCGCGTCCGCGTCCCTGGAACGCCCACAGGGTGCCGCGATGCAGCCACGCAAGGCCGGCGCCGGGATTTATCTGCAGGGCAAGGTCGTAGCTTTGCCTCGCGATGTCGTGTTTGCGCAGCAGGTTGGTGTGCACCATCCCGTTGACCGTCAACGCCAGCGAGTCCCCTCCATCGATGTCGAGCGCGCGGTTGACGCGGTCCACTGCCGCGGAGGCTTCCTTTTCGAGGCTTTCGAACCAGCCCTGCGCGACGTTGAAAACGTGCCACTCGGCCAGATAGGCGTACGGCGCCGAAAACCGCGGGTAGCGCTCGATCAGATGCTCGAAGGCTTGTCGGCCTTTGTCGAAATCGCGCGGATCGCTCCGGTGCATGAGCCCGATGCCGCCCAGCAGCAGCGTGCTGGCGTCGAGCGTCGGAAGCGCGCGCGTCGTCGCGTGCGCGATCTCCGTGTTCATGATGGCGCGGCTGGTGCCGGCAACCAGCGAGCCGATAAGCTCGTTGTCCTGGGCGAGCAGCCCGCCGACTTTCGTGCGCAATCCCGCGGCCCACATCACGTCGTTGTTGCGCGTGTCGGCAAGCTCGATGTTGACGATCAAGTCGTCGCCGGCCACGCGATACCCGCCGGACAATACATACGTCGCACCGAGATAGGTCCGGATGTCGTCGAGCTGCAGCTTGCGTCCGCGGAATGCGGTCGTCGACAAACGGGACACGACGCGCAGCTCCGGGGCCTGCGACATGGCGGCAATCACTTCGTCCGCGATGATTTCCCCTACGGCGAGGAATTCGCGGCCGCCGCCGCGCAAGACGAAGGGAATGACGGCCAGAGTCGGGCGCAGCCTGGCCTGGCTCTCCCGCGCGGGATGCTGGGCGTTTCGCGGTCCAAGGCGATAGGCGCGCAGCGGAGCCTCGACGTTCTTGAGATGACAGTTCCCGAGGTCTTCGATTTCGCCGTCGAGGCCGGCCGTGAGCTCGTCGCGTGCTGCCGCCGAGACCACGGTCTCGCCGGGTCCCGCGAGGGCCGCGAGGCGCGCTGCAATGTTGACGCCATGGCCGTAGATGGCGACGTCGTCGGTCAGGATGTCGGCGGCATGGATGCCCACGCGCAGCAACACGCGGTCGTCGGGCGGCAGCTCGGTCGAGAACTCGGCGCAGCGGCGATGCAGGGCGCGGGCACATTCGGCGGCGTGCCGCGGATGCGCGAACTCGAGCATCAGCCCGTCGCCCAGCCGCTGCAGCAAGTGGCCCTGGCTCCCGGGAACGATCTCGTCGGCAGCCTCGAGCAGAAAGGCGCGGATTCGCTGCGCGGCGGAAAACTCGTCCCGCTGCATCAGGCGAACCGACTCGACGACGTCCGCGAAGACCACCGTCCTTTTGGCGTAGTGCAACGCCAGGGCCGGCGTGCTGCCAATCAGCGGCGTGTCGCCTTTGGTACCCATGAAATACTCCAGCCGTGCTGCAGCCAAGAACAGGTACGGGGACATATTATGATGCATGCCGGGCCGCTTGCGGCAACCCGGTGGCCGAGCCGCGGACCGCTTGCGAAGTTCGTGCGGGCCATGCCGGCCCCGCTCCGAAGGCAGGTTACGGAATGTCCGCCTGATAACGCCAAAACGGCCGGCCATGCGCTCGAAAGGTGCGTCGCGACGGACAAGCCAATCATGGACACCGACCCGCTTGGTATTCTCGGCAACGCTGCACCCGCGCCATGACGAATAACCGCGATCTCGTCCTCATTCGCAAATTGTGCGGTCTCGGATTGCCGGCGCAGACGCTGGCGCCTTCGCTGCT
>JANMBN010000453.1:0-15805 GCA_031360485.1 Betaproteobacteria bacterium
TTCAACGACGCCGCGGCCATCGCGCTGTTCGTGGTGCTGCTGGAAGTCTTCACCAGAAAGGAGATGCCGAGCGTCGTTTCCGGTGTGGCTGCCTTCGCCAGGGAATTCGTCGGCGGGATGATTCTCGGCTATGCGATGGCGAAGATCGCGGGCTGGCTGATCTCGCATCTGCGTGGCGTGGCCGTGACCGAGATCACGATATCGGTCGCGTTCGCGTACCTGATCTTCGTGCTGGGCCAGGCTTATCTCGGCGTTTCCGGAATCATCGCCGTCGTGACCGCCGCGATGGTGTTCGCCTCGGATGTCCGCACGCGTGTTTCGCCGGGCACCTGGGGGCCGTTGCTCACCACGTGGAAGCAGCTGGAGTTCTGGGCGACATCGCTCATCTTCGTGCTTGCCGCCATGCTGGCGCCGCGCATGCTGGGCCAGCTTCAGTGGTCGGACCTTGCCGGCATCGCGGCGATCTTCCTGTCGGCGCTCGCCGCCCGCGCGGCGCTGCTCTGGGGATTGTTGCCGGTCCTGTCGCGGTTCGGCCTTTCGCAACCGGTGAGCGGCGCCTACAAGATGGTGCTGCTCTGGGGAAGCCTGCGCGGCGCCATTACCGTGGCCCTTGCCCTGTCGGTGAGCGAAACCGCGAGCATCGATGCGGACACGCGGCGTTTCATCTTCGTGATGGCGATGGGCTACGTGCTCGCGACTCTCTTCATCGCCGCGCCGACGCTGCACCCGCTGATGAAGCTGTTGAAGCTCGACAAGCTGACGCCGGAAGAGCGTCTGGTCCGCGACCGCGTGATGGCGCTTTCGCACGCACGCGTGCGCGAAAACCTGGTGCAGGCGGCCCAAGCCCTCGGGCTCGCGGGTGCGTTGCCGCCGCACGGCGGACCGGCCGAAGGCGGCCGCCAGGATGCCTGGATGAGCCGCGATGATCTCGTACGCGCCGGCCTCATCGTCCTCGGCAATCGCGAAACGGAGCTGAGCCTCGAGTATCTCCAGCGGGGCCTCGTCGGCCGCCGTGTCGCCGAGCGCGTGCGCGCGGATTCGGCGCGCGTGCTCGACGGCGCGCGGCAGAACGGCAGCGCCGGCTATCTTGCCGCGGCGCTTCGCAACCAGCACTCGACCGGACGATTTCGCCTGGCGCACTGGCTTCAGCGGCGGTTTGGCTGGACCGCGCTGCTGGCCGAGGAAATCGCCGACCGCTTCGAATTCCTGCTCGCCCAGCAGATGCTGCTGCGTGAATTGATGCGGTTTGTCGACGCCAACGTTGCCGAGCTGATCGAACCGGATGCGGCGCGGCTGGTCAAGGAGGCGCTGGAAGGCCGGATGCAGTCGACGAGCAACGCCATCGAGGCGCTCGATCTCCAGTACACGGACTTCACTCGCGCCATGCGCGGCCGTTATCTCGATCGCCTGAGCCTCGGTCTCGAGGAGGCCGAGTATCGCGGCCAGCTCGAACAGTCGCTGATATCGAGTGAAGTGTTCGAGGATCTCGACCAGGATCGGCGCAGGCGGCACGCCCCGCTGCATGCGCGTCCGGCGCTGGACCTCGGCCTCAGGCTGACCGAGATGCTGTCGAAGGTCTCTCTCTTCGCGGGACTTCGGGACGCCGACATCGCCAAGCTCGGACAGCTGTTGACGCCGAAGCTCTTCGTGCCCGGCGAAAAGGTGATGCGCGCGGGTGACCCCGGCGATCGAATGTATTTCATCGCTTCGGGCATGGTCGACGTGCTCGTTGCGCCGAACCCGGTCAGGCTCGGATCGGGCGATTTCTTCGGCGAGATCGCGCTGCTGACCGACCGGCCGCGCAATGCCGATGTGATCTCCTCGGGCTACACGAACCTGCTGGTCCTGCGGCGACGCGACTTCGAGACCCTGCTCCGCTCCAGCCCGCGACTGCGCGACGCGATCGAGAAGACGGCGCTGGAGCGCTCCCGGCAACCGGCCCGTCCCGCGCCGGATCAGGCGCAAAGCTGACGACGCGCAGGCCGCGGATCGGGCCTAGAACTCGAACGGAGCGATCGTGGTTTCGCGCCCGCCGGGCAGCCTGACGCTGGCCGACGTCGACGACGTGAAGGTGATGGTGATCGTCCCGTCGTTCCCGACGAGCGCCGGACGGCCCGTGAACGCGCAGGATATGCACTGACCTCCCGCGTACTTGTCCAGCGTCGCGGTGAATACGTTCCCGGTCACCGGCCCGGCCGCGAGGTACCACTGCGCGGGCCCGGGCGCCTGGTACGCATAGATGGCCACGACCAGCGTTCCGTGCTTGAAGTCCAGCGTATAGCCGGTCCCCGATTCGTTCGGATTGGCCCACAGTCCGGCGACGGGGACGAACCCCGGCTGCGCCGGCGCGACGGAGCCCGTTTGGCCGGCGAAATTGGTGGCAAGATTGGGTATGGCGACGCCGTTGCGGTCGATCGCATGGACGCCGTCGGTCGGCAGCGCCGGATAGGGAAGCGTATCGATGTCCGCATAGTTGAGCGTGCCGCCGTCGGTGGCGAGGAAGCCGTTCGGGATCACGTAATCCGGGGCGACGAGGTTGAGCGCGGCGAAGCCTTGCGTGGCGATCAGCACCCGCCGATTGGCGGTCGGGCTGGGCATGTTGACGTAGCCGTAGCCGTAGTCATCCATCGAGCCGCCCGGGAGATCGTTCGGGAAAGGGTACGTCCTGGTGACGCCGGCACGGGTGCTGGCGATCGCGTGGCCAGCCCAGAGATTTTCGCCATTGGCATTGCTGCCCTCGTGCATCACGATGAATTGCACCGTGCCGTCGGCGTTCGAGTAAAGTTGCTCGATCCGGAACGTGTGATACGTCGCGAACGCCGCCGAAGCGGCCAGCAGAAGGACCGTCGCACCGATCGAGCAAATCCATGACTTCATCGTGACCTCCGCCGGCGAAGGGTCGTCCGCATCCGGGTGCCCGGTGCGAGTCCGGGCACGGATGTCCGGCAAACACGAGCGACCGCAAGACTATTCCTCGCGCGCTTTCCTGCACCGCCGGCTCGGCAGCCGGTACGGGGACCCAGGCCGCGCCCCGATGGTGCCGATACCCCATTCTGCGAGAAGATTCCGCTTCGCGGGAACCTGGAGGTTGCCCTCGCGCAACGCCGGGACGCAGCGATGCAACCCCTCCCGACCGATCCCAACGTCCCCCCGGAGCATCGATGAGCGCCGAGTTGCAGCTTAGCTACGACGAGTTTCCGTATCAGAGCTTTCCGTTTCCCCAGTCGCACCCCGACCGGCTCGCCACGATCGGCCGGCTCCTCGGCATGGTCCCCGCGCCCGTCGACCGGTGCCGCGTGCTGGAGGTCGGATGCGCATCCGGTGGCAACCTCATTCCGATGGCGGCCAGCCTTCCGCACTGCGAGTTCGTGGGGATCGACTTCTCGCCGGTGCAGATCGATCAGGGGATCGCCGACGTTCGCGCGCTCGAACTATCGAACATCCGCATGCTTCCGATGGACATTATGGACTTCCCGGAGGAGTTCGGCCGCTTCGATTACATCATCGCCCACGGCGTCTATTCATGGGTGCCCAACGCGGTGCAGGAAAGGCTGCTCGCCATCTGCGCGCGTCAGCTCTCGCCTGCCGGCATCGCGTACATCAGCTACAACACGCTGCCCGGATGGCGGATGCGCAGCGTCGTCCGCGACGCGATGACCTACCATACCCGGGGCGTCGCCGACGCCGCGATGCGCGTCGCGCAGGCGCGTGCCGTGCTGAACTTCCTGGCCGATTCGATCAAGGACGATACCTCGCCCTACGGAAACACGCTGCGCGTGGAGGCCGACTACCTGCGCAAGCAGCCCGACTACTACATCCTCCACGATCATCTGGAGGAGGTGAACGAACCGCTGTACTTCTACCAGTTCATGGAGCGCGCGGCACGGCACGGTCTCGGCTACCTCGGCGAGGCCGATTTCGGGACGATGCTCGGAAGCGAGTTTGCGCCGGGCGTCCTGCAGACGCTGGGGCGGGTCGCGCCGGACGTTCTGAGGCGCGAGCAGTTCATGGACTTCCTCCGCGCGCGCACCTTTCGCGAAACGCTGCTGGTGCGCGAAGACATACCGCTGACGCGCAAGCTGTCGCCGCTTCGCGTCATGTCGCTGCGGGTCGCCTCGAAGGCGAGGCCGGTGCGCGAAAACGTCGATCATCGATCGAACGCGATCGAGGAATTCCGGACACCGGAAGGCAAGGGAATGAGCACACCGAGCCGAATCACGAAGGCGGCGATGCTCACGCTTGCAGGACGCTGGCCCCTGGCGCTTCCGTTCGACGATCTCCACGCGACGGCACGCGCGATGCTGGGCGCTCCGGCGGATTCGGTGGATTCGGCGGAGGACGAGCGCGGCATCCTGGCGTCGGAGATGCTGCAATGCTATGCGGCGGGCGTGATCGAGCTGCACAGCACGCCATCGCCGTTCGCGATCGAGGCGGGCGAGCATCCAGAGGCGAGCCCCCTGGCACGGCTCCAGGCGCAGCGCGGCCCGCTCGCGACGAGCCTCCGGCACGACCACGGCACCTTCAACGAAGATACGCGCCGCCTGTTTCTCCTGCTCGACGGCAGCCGGACGCGCAAGGAAATCGCCGCGGCCCTCTGGCCGAGCGTCCCCGAAGCGGACTCGATGCGTGAACTGGATGCGGCGCTGGCGCATCTGGCGCGCCTCGCGCTGCTCGTTCGATGACCGGGGTCCGTCAGACATTCGCCATGGTCGATCGCGCGCCCACCCCATTTGACCGAGGCCGGGCGTGACGCTATCTTGTGCCTAGTCGACCGCCTGCCGTCCAAGCCCGATTGCCGATGGTCCGCCCCGTGCGCCGGGCAAGCGCGCTGTCGCGATTCCGATTCACCGGCCCAGGAGAAAGCCGAACACGATGTTTACATTGAATCCGCTGCCGCCCCAGATCGACGCTGTCCTCGTGCAGAAGCTTGTCCGCGCCGAGCCGGCGACGATCGGCCACTTCCGCGATTGGGGGTTCATGGATCCGGGAATCAGGGCCATGCAGCGGGACGTGCGCATCGCCGGAACCGCCGTGACCGTTCATCAACCCGGAATCGACGGAACCATCGTCGGCTATGCGCTGGGAGAGCTTCGCCCCGGCGACATTCTGGTCGTCGACCGTTGCGGCGACTTGCGCCATGCGGGATTCGGCGGCCTGGTCGCCTACGCGGCGAAAGTAGCCAAGGTTGCGGGTGTGATCGTCGACGGGGTCGTCACCGATATCGGCGAGATCCGCCAGCACGGGGTGCCCGTCTGGTGCCGCGGCCTTTCGGCCGTCACGACAAAGCGGATCGGCTTGGCAGGGACCTTCTGCATGCCGATATCCTGTGGCGGCGTGGCGGTTCGTCCCGGCGATGTGATCATCGCGGACGAGTGCGGCGTCATCGTCCTGGATCCGGCCGATGCGGAGGCGGCCGCGGACCGCGCCATCGCGATGCAGGAGGCGGAAGCGAAAACGCGCGCCCGCCTGGATGCCGGGGAGAAGCTTCCGAACATCACCGGCGCCACGAAAGTGCTCGAAGACGCGATCGCCAAGCAGTCTGGAAAATCGTAAGGCAGCCTGCCCTACCCCATCAGGCTCAGCACCGCGCGGGTCATCACCTTCATGCCGAGCGGGATGACCTGCTCGTTCAACTGATAGTCGGCGCGATGAATCGCGGTAGTGAGGCCGTCGATCTGCGAACCGATGCGCAGATGAGCCGAGGGCACGCGCTCGGCGAACCACGCAAAGTCCTCGCTGCCCATGCTCGGATTCGGCATTTCGATGACGTTGTCGGGACCCAGCGTTTCACGCGCGGATTTCAACACGCGCGCCATCGTCGGTTTGTCGTTGCGCAGAACGGGCACCAGCTTCGACCACTTGAGCTCGTAGTCGAGCCGCATCCCGACCTTCAGGCCCTCCAGGATCCGACGCACGGCGGCCTCGATCTTTGCGGCAGTATCGGGCTCCAGCGTACGAACCGAGGCGTTGAGCTCGACCGACGGCGCGATGATGTTTCGCGCCGTGCCGCCGGCGATGCGACCGATGGTCACTACGGCCGAGCTGATCGGCGCGATTTCGCGGCTGACGATCGTCTGCAGCTGATCGACGAACTGCGCCGCTCCCACGATGGCGTCGACCGCAAGATGCGGGTGCGCTCCGTGCCCGCCGACCCCCTTGATCGTCACGTCGAATGCGTCGGACGACGCCATCACCGCGTCCGGGTGCCAGCCCACGGTGCCAGTGCGGAGCTGCGGCCAGTTGTGGAAGCCGAGCATCGCATCGGGCTTGGGATCGGCCAGCGCGCCGGCCTCCAGCATCGCGGCCGCGCCGGTCAGCGTCTCCTCGGCCGGCTGAAAGACGAACATCACGCGGCCAGCGATGTCGTCGCGCATTCCGGACAGCACGGCAGCGACGCCGAGGACTATCGCCGTATGCGCGTCGTGCCCGCAGGCGTGCATCTTTCCCGCAATCCTGGAGGCGAACGGCAACCCGATCGGCTCGTTGATCGGCAACGCGTCCATATCGGCGCGGATCGCCACGGTGGGCCCCGGCTTGCCGCCCTGCAACAGCGCGACGATCCCCGTCCTGCCGATCCCCGTCCGGCACGGAATTCCGAGCCGCGCCAGGAACTCCCCGACCCGCGTTGCGGTTTCATGTTCCTCGAACGCAAGCTCCGGGTGCTCGTGGATCTTGCGCCGCAGTGCGATGATCTCGTCGGACCAGCGATCGGCTGATGGCGCGACTCCGTCGACCAGGTTCATCGTAATCCCCCCTTGGTCGAGTTTAGCCATTGGGGCCCCGCCCTACAAGGCTTGCCCGCGGCGCGCCCGGTACTTGCCTAGCCGCCCAAGGGCAGCGATGATTGGGGGACGACACGTGCCGGGAACTCGGAACAGAGCGCGCACGCCGGACGCCATTTCCGGATCGGCCGCAGTATCTTGAGACGCCTTCACATTTGCGACGGAGAGTGAGGCAATGGCTTTGCGAATCCGGCCCCTGCACGCGACATTCGGCGCGGAAATCGTCGGCGTCGATATCGCCCGCGATATGGACGACGACGCGCTGGCCGAGATCGAGGCCGCGTGGCACCGGCACAGCATTCTGCTGTTCCGCGGCGTGGAAATGACCCCGGCCCAGCACGTCGCCTTGACCCGGCGGCTGGGACCGCTCCACATCATGGAGCCGCTGGAATTCAACCTTCCCGGATATCCGGAGGTGCTGGTCGTTTCGAATGTCGAGAAGGACAACAAGCCGATCGGCATGAAACGCGCCGGATGGGGGTGGCATTCCGACGGCGAAGACAAGGTGTTGCCGAACGCGGGCTCGTTCATCCACGCGATCGAGCTGCCGCCATCGGACGGCGATACCCTTTATGCCGACACCTATGCCGCGTTTGCGGCGCTGCCGGACGAGGTGCGCCGCAAGATCATGGACCACCGCGCCTGCTTCAGCCGCGCCCGCTTCCACGAGGTCTATTACCCCCACCTGCCGCCGCTCACGGACGAGCAGAAGAAGGCGCGGCCCGACGTCTGGCACCCCATCGCTCGCCGGCATCCGCATTCCGGCTGGACATCGCTCTATATCGGACGATGGGCGTACAAGATCGACGGGATGCCGGATGCCGAGGCGCAGGAGCTCATCGATTTCCTGAAGGATTTCGCGACGCGGCCGGAATTTGTCTACCGCCACCAGTGGCGCGTCGGCGATGCGCTGCTGTGGGACAACCGCTGCACCCAGCACTGCGCGACACCGTTCGACGACGCGAAGTACCGGCGCCACATGCAGCGCACGACCCTCGAGGGCGAGGCGCCGATCATGGCCGAACGGGAAGTCTTCCGCCCGGCGCCGGTCCTCGTCTGATACGGTCTCAGGATCGCGCCGGCAGCACGCGGCAATTCTCGAACGACGCCGCGAGCCAAACCGCGGCCCCGGCCTCGAAGGGAACGGCGCCGCCATCGTTCGGCATCTCGACCAGGCCGCGCTCGCCGCCGTCGAGGTCGAGGTGGAACTCGCGCGTGGCGCCGAGATAGAGCACCTGCCGCACGGTGCCTCTGAGCGCCAGGGCGCCGTCCGGCTTTTCGCGGGCGAGACGCGCGCGCTCCGGCCTTACCGCAACGTTCACGGCCGCGCCGCTCGCGATCGAAGCCGGCACCGGCGCCGTGATGACCAGCCCGCGCGCGGTTCGAACGTCGCGCGCCGGAGTCACCTGTCCGGAGAAGAAGTTCATCCGGCCGATGAATTCGGCGACGAAGCGCGTTGCCGGACGTTCGTAGATGTCGGCCGGGTCGCCGATCTGCTCGATCCGCCCGGCGTTCATCACGGCGATGCGGTTGGACATGACGAGTGCCTCGCCCTGGTCATGCGTGACGAACACCGTGGTGATGCCGAGCCGGCGCTGGATGCCGGCGATCTCGATCCGCATCTCTTCACGCAGCTTCAAGTCCAGGTTCGAAAGCGGCTCGTCCAGCAGCAGTACGGCGGGATTGATGACGAGGGCACGGGCAAGCGCGACGCGCTGACGCTGGCCGCCCGACAGCTGCAGCGGCCGCCGCTCGCCAAGACCGACGAGCTGCACGAGTTCGAGCGCATCCGCGACCCGCTTCGCGATCTCGGCCTGCGGCACGTTGCGCATGCGCAGGCCAAAGGCCACGTTGTCGGCGGCACTCATGTGCGGGAACAGCGCGTAATCCTGGAACACGACCCCGATGTCCCGGCGGAACGACGGCAGATCGACCACCGGCTTTCCCTTGAGGTAGATCTCGCCGGCCGACGGCGAAAAAAAACCGGCGATGAGGCCGAGCGTCGTGGTCTTGCCGCAGCCCGACGGTCCCAGCAGGGTCACGAACTCGCCCTCGTTCACCTCGAGGTCGATGCCGGCGACGGCCACGGCTGCCCCGTAGTGCTTCTCGATGCCGACGAGGCGCAGCGCAGGCTCAGACACGGTCGCGATCTCCATAGATGAAGTCCCCCAGCCCGGTCGCCCGCTCCACGACGGCGACCAGGACCAGAGGCAGGACGAGCGTGATCACCGACACGGCGGCCAAGGTCGGCGCGAAGCCGAACTCGAGAAAGCCCAGGATCTTGACCGTGATCGGCAACTCGCCCGGCCGGGCGAGGAAAATGGACAGATTTACGTCGGTGAACGAATGGATGAAGGCGAATACGGCGCCTGCGACCACGCCGCTCTTGATCAGCGGGAAGACGACGTGCCGCAGCGTGCGCCAGCGCGTGGCGCCCAGGCTCGCCGCCGCGAGTTCGACGTTCGGCGGAAGCGTGTGCAGGCTGACGGCCACGGTGCGGACCGCAAACGGCATGCAGATGACCACGTGCCCGACGAGCAACGCCGCGAAGCCGATGTATTCGCGCAACCCGACGTACTGGAACAATTGGAGCAGTCCGACGCCGGTCACGAGAGTGGGGAGCATCAGTGGTCCGAGCGTCAGCGCGACCAGCGCTTCGCGACCGCGGAAGCGGTACCGGTAAAGGGCAAAGGCAAGCGGCAGAGCGAGCAGCGTGCTCAGGATCGCGGTGAGCGATCCGAGCTTCAGGCTGAACAGCAGCGGATCGATCCATTCCGGCGCCAACGCCTTCTCCCACCAGCGCAGCGAAAAGCCGCGCGGCGGGAAGAACGAGCGGTTGGATTCATTGAACGAAACTGCGGCCGTGATCAGGATGGGCCCCAGCGAAAAGATGTAAATGAAGGTCACGGCGGCGCACAGCAGCGCCCAGGGACCCGATACCGCGCGCCACCGGGAGGCGAAGAACCTGCGCATTACAGGGCCGCCTGCCTGGCGCCGAATCGCGCGGCCGCATAGAGCAGCAGCAGCGAGCAGACGATGAGGATGACCGCCAGCGCGGCGCCGAGAGACCAATCGAGCAGTTGAACGATGAAGCCGTAGATCGCCGTCGCCGCGACCTGGGTCGCCGGGCCGCCGAGTATGGCCGGCGTTGCATACGCGCTGATGGCGATCGAAAAGATCAGGATGAACCCGCCGGCGATCCCGGGAAGGGAGAGCGGCAGAACCACATGGAGGAAAGTGCGGGTGCGGCTCGCGCCGAGGCTCATCGCCGCGGACTCGAGGTTGGGGTTGATTCCGTTGATCGAGCCCATGATCGTCAGCACCGCATACGGCAGCAACGCGTGCGCGAGGCCGATGATGACGGCTCCGGTGCTCGGCATGAACGCGACCCTGTCGGCGATCAGGCCGAGTCCCTGCAGCATGTCGTTGGCGAAGCCAAAGCGATTCAGGATGATGTACCAGCCGTAGGTGCGCACCACGACGCTCGCCAGGAGAGGCGCCAGCGAGAGCGCGATCAGCAAGCCCTTCCAGCGGCTGCGCGTGCGCACGAGGAAATAGGCGACCGGATAACCCAGCACGACGTCGATGACGCCGACGGCGATTCCGACGACGAACGTGCGCAGGAAGACCTCGAGGTAGAACGGGCGCGTGAAAAGAAAGCGGTAGTTGTCCAGCGTGGGCTCGGCGGTAAGCTGCTGCGCCTCGGACTTGAGAAAGCTCGCCGACAGCAACAGCGCGTTGGGCAGGACGAAGAACGCCAGCAATACCATTGCGGGTACCGCAATCAGCAGCCAGTGCGCCGGAACACGGCTGCTATCGCTCGTCCGTGCCATTTCGGGTTGCCCTCCCGCGCGCAATGCGCGGGATGGCCATCGCCTAGCCCATGATTTCCTGCCAGCGCAGCGTCCAGTCGCGGCGGTTGACGCCGATGGCCTCCAGATCCGGCAGCTTGACCGACTCGAACTGTTGCCGGGTCACGATCTGGGACTCCGTGAAGGCCTTCGGCCAGTCGGTGAGGTCGCCGCGGCCGGGGCTGCAGAAATAGGCAAGGCACCATGCGCGTTGCGTCGAGGGTTCCAGCATGAAATTGATGAACTCGTACGCGAGCTTCTTGTTCTTGGCGCCGATCGGCACGCAGGCCGAGTCGATGTTGGCGATCACGCCTTCCTTGGGGACGATCATCCCGTACGGAAGCCCCCGGCTGATGTAATAGCCCGCGCGCGCGCTCCAGTACGGAGAGAGCCAGACTTCGCCGCTTTCGAAGTGCGGAGCGGCTTCCGCGGACGCGGTCACGACCACGCCCACGTAGGGCTTCTGGCTTTTCAGCAGCGCCCACGCCGGCTCCATGTTCGACGTTCCGCCGCCGCCGAGCTCGGCCGCATGAATCAGCGCGTAGACCGAGAGCAGGTTGGCGGGGTTGTAGTTGATGACGTGTCCCTTCACCTTCGCGCCGTAGCGCTTGTCGGGCTGCCAGTAGTCGGCCCACGACGCCGGCTTGTCGATCTTGTCCTTGTTGTAGAGGAGCGAGTCGAACTGGAGGGTGTGCATCACGGCGACGGGTGGCAGCGCCGCGCGCGCCTTGTCCCATGTGAACCTGATGTTCGGGACTTCCTTCTCCGTGATCTTCTCCAGGAGTCCTTCCTTTGCGCCAAGAATGACCTCGGGCGGGCTCAGCGCCGCCGCGACGTCGAAGCCGGGCGCCCCGCGCGACGCGCGAATCTTGGCGTAGTCCTGCGAGGACGTGCCGGTCGGATCGTGAACGACCTTGACGCCGAACTTCTTCTCGAACGGCTGGATGACCGCCGTCTCGAACAGCTCCTGGTATTCGCCGCCGAAGCTGTTCACGACCAGCGTCTCGTCGGTGCGCTGGCCCCAGACGTACGGCGCGCCCAAACCAAGCGCGGCGGCTGCGGACGCGCGCCGGATGAACTCGCGCCGATCAAGTGCGTTGCCGGTACCGTGATCCGAAATCATGATCGCCTCCTCTCCGTGCCCGAAACAGGACCAAGTCTAACATTCACGCGATCGTTGTCCCGGCCGTCGATTCGCGGAGCCCGCGCCCCGGTCGCGGTCGCCGCCGGCCCGGAGCCCGCTTCGACATTGAAGTCGGTCGGGCGACCGGCATCAAACCTACCGGTCGAGGTCCGCGTAGTGCCGGAAGATGTCCTGCTCGTTGAACGGCAGCCGGCGTTCCGAAACGAGGTACGCGGCGATCCGCGGAAGGTCCGCCACGCGCGCATGCAGCGCCATCACGCGCCGATGCCGCGGCGCCAGCCGTGCCATCGCGTTCGGAAACGCGAATTGCAGGCCGGACACGACCTGGAACAGCGACAGGTCGGCGTACGTCGTCCGGGCGGCGACCAGATGCGCAGGCCCGCGCGGGTTGCCCGCCAGGACGCGCTCGAAGTACTGAAGGAATTTCGGCAGCCGGTTCGAAACGAAGTCGGCGGCGCGGCGCTTCGCTTCGCGCCGCTGGTCCTCGTAGTAGAGGCTCGCCGCGATCGGATGATGGGTGTCGTGCGCCTCGACGACGAGGTCCGAGAGCGTGAGCTGGAGTTGCTGCGTCCACAATCGCCCGGCGTCGGGCTTCGGTGCAAGTCCGTGGCGCTCGCCGAGAAAGAGCAGGATGTTCGCCGTCTGTCCGATCAGGCGGTGGCCGACCTTGAGGAACGGGGGAGCGAACGGCGGGCAGGCGAGCGCATCGTCGTCGAGCATCTCGAGCATGCGTGCCTCGCCGCCGTCCGTGCGGGCGACATCGACATAGCGGACGCCCGCCGCTTCGAGCGCGAGCCGCACGAATTCGCCGCGTCCCTGGATCGACGCCCAGTAATAGAGCTCGTAGCTCACGCGGGCTCGACGTGCGCGTTCTTCACGACCGGCGCTCTCTTCCGCATTTCCATCCGAATGAAACCGCCGAAGGGCTGCGCCGTGGCGCCGGCCGGCTCGATGCCGGCACCGGCGGTCTTCCCGCGGACGTCGGGCGGATTCACCGTTTGTTCGCCACGCGCCACGCGGCAAAATCGCTCGCCGTGCGCTCGTCGGTTGCGGGATAAAGACCCAGGATCGACCGGCCCTTGAGCACCTCCTCGGTAACGAAATCCTCGAACGCGGTCATTTCGACGGCCTCGTCCGCAAGCTCGTCGGCAACATGCGCGGGCAAGACGACCACGCCTTCGCCATCGCCGACGATCACGTCCCCTGGAAACACCGGCGCGTCGCCGCACCCGATCGGCACGTCGATGTCGATCGCCTGGTGCAGCGTCAGGTTGGTGGGCGACGCCGGGCGACGATGGTAGGACGGAATCGCCAGCCTGGCGATTTCCCGCGAGTCGCGGAAGCCGCCGTCGGTCACGATGCCGGCCACTCCGCGCTTCATCAGACGGGCGACGAGGATCGACCCCGCGGAGGCCGCGCGCGCGTTCCTGCGGCTGTCGATCACCAGCACGGCACCCGGCGGACACTCCTCCACCGCCTTGCGTTGCGGGTGTTCGC
Source organism: Betaproteobacteria bacterium (assembly GCA_031360485.1). Classification (GTDB taxonomy): domain Bacteria; phylum Pseudomonadota; class Gammaproteobacteria; order Burkholderiales; family Casimicrobiaceae; genus CAIWHR01. The sequence goes on from JANMBN010000453.1 coordinate 13,275, forward strand.
GGTCCTTGAACACGGTGATGGGATTCAGGTCCTCGCGCGCCGGGATGTAGCGCAGCGTGAACGCTTCCCCGACCATGTTTCCGGCGTCCGGATTGAGCGGGCGGACGTCCTGAATGAACTGGTTGCGAAAGCCTCGCTTGAACAGCGCGGTCGTAAGGGTCGCGACGCTGACGGTCTTGAGCTTGTCGCGTGTGCTGTCGCGCAGTCGGGTCATCGGATGGTCGCTTCCGTCGGTGCGGCAAACTTTGCAGCTCTCCAGGCCGCCAAGCCGGCGATCCATTGAATCGCCGGGGCGACCACCCGAGCTTGAGCGGACGATCGGCGGAGGGCCGCCCTGCTTATGCCTACAATAGCAGAAGAGGGGAGCGCACCGATCCCGCGCACTCTTGCCATCGGAACCGACCTTCGCCGACGATCCGCCATGGACCTCGCCTACCACACCGTCAAGAACCTTCACGTCGGCGCGGCCGCCGTATCCATCACGCTGTTCATCGTCCGGACCGGCTGGATGATCGCTTCACCCCGGCGCCTGCAGCAGCGGTGGGTAAAGGTCGTCCCCCACGTGATCGATACGGTCCTGCTCGCATCGGCGCTCTGGCTCGCGTGGCAGCTCGGCACCGACGGAACCCGCGGCTGGCTCACCGCCAAGATCGTCGCCCTCCTGCTCTATATCGCGCTCGGGACGATCGCCCTGAAGCGCGGCAGGACCCGCCGCGTTCGGATGATCGCGGCAGCCGCCGCCGTGGTGACCTTCGGCTACATCGTGTCCGTCGCGCTGACCAAGTCGCCGCTGGGCGCCCTGTCCGAAGCCCGCTTCGGCGAGGCTGCAGCCGTGGCGCGGGTCAGATGACCTTCGAGTATTGCGTGCGCTCGCGCGCCTCGCGCAGATGCCGGTCGAACGGCATGGCGATCGTGCGTACCAGCAGGCGCCCGCGCGGCGTGACGGACAGCCCCCGCTCCCCGACCTCGACCAGCCCGTCGTCGGCCAGCGGCTTCAGCGCGGCGAGTTCCGGGGCGAAATAATCGGCGAACGCGATGCCGTGCGCCGATTCGACGGCGGCGAAGTCGAGCTCGAAGTCGCACATCAGCTTCTGGATGACGCCGCGGCGCAGGAGATCGTCCGCACCGAGCTTGATTCCGCGCGCGACCGGCAGCGCGCGCGCGTCCAGCCGCTCGTAGTACGTGTCGAGCGTCTTGACGTTCTGCACGTAGGTCGCGCCCACCTTGCCGATCGCCGAAATGCCGAACGCCAGGAGATCGCAGTCGGGCCGGGTCGAATATCCCTGAAAATTCCGATGCAGCTTGCGCTCGCGCTGCGCCACGGCGAGTTCGTCGGAAGGCTTCGCGAAGTGATCCATGCCGATGTACGCGTATCCCGCCGCGCCAAGCTTGTCGATCGCCAGCGCGAGGATCGCGAGCTTCGCCTCCGGCGCGGGAAGTTCGTCGAGGTCGATCCGCCGCTGCGGCTTGAACAGGTGTGGCACGTGCGCGTAACTGTAGAGGGCGACGCGGTCCGGCGCCGCGGCAATCACCTTGTCGAGCGTCGCGGCGAAGCCGTCCGCCGTCTGCCGCGGCAGGCCGTAGATGAGATCCGCGTTGACCGAAGTGAAGCCGTTCGCGCGTGCGGCGTCGATGACGGTCCGCGTCTCTTCCTCGCTTTGAATCCGGTTGACGGCCTGCTGCACCACCGGGTCGAAATCCTGGATGCCCACCGAAATGCGGTTGAACCCCAGCGCGCCGAGAAATGCGACGGTATGCGCGTCCACCTTCCGCGGATCCACTTCGATGGAGACCTCTGCGTCCGGCGCGAAGGCGAACGCGTCGCGCAGCATCCGCATCAGCGTCGCCATTTCCCCGTGCGCGAGGAACGTAGGCGTGCCCCCGCCCCAGTGCAGTTGCACGGCCGGCGCGGCGCCTTCGACCAGCGCGCGGACCATGTCGATCTCGCGCCCGAGGTAGCCGATGTACTTGGCCGAGCGCCCATGGTCCTTGGTGATCACCTTGTTGCACGCGCAGTAGTAGCAGATGGTGTTGCAGAAGGGCAGATGCACGTACAGCGACAGCGGCTGCGGCGGCTGCGCGTCGTTGCGCGATTGCAGCGCGTCGGCGTAGTCCGCGGCGGTGAACGCCGTGTGAAAGCGGTCGGCCGTCGGGTACGACGTATAGCGGGGTCCGAAGCCGTCGTATTTGCGGACGATGGCGGGGTCGAGCTCCAGTGCCGGGACGGTTGCCGCCGCGGGGCGTGGGTGTTCCATGCCCGGGATCATGCCGGGCGCCGCCGCCGGCCGCCGTGACTCAGATCAAGGATGGTGTGCAGCGAGAACTCCCCGCGGCTGGGGCCGACGGCGGGCGCCCTACCCCGGCTTGCCATCGGCGCGCGCCCGGGACAACACGGGCCAGTAATGAATCGCGTAGGACGCGAACGCGGTCGACCACAGGATTCCCGCGCTCGCCACCGTCATCACGTACGCGCCCGGAAAGATCAGCGCGCCGAATACGCGCACGACGGCCGCCGCCTGCACGAGCAGAAA
>JANMBN010000400.1:0-2035 GCA_031360485.1 Betaproteobacteria bacterium
GCTGCGCTCGTGCTCGGCGACGATGCGCGGGAAGACCGCATCGCGCACGGCCGTGTCGGCGACGAGTTCAGCATAGCGCGACGCCACGGCGAGATCGGTCTTGGAGAGTACCATCGCCATGTTCGACAGCACGCTGCGGAAAATTGGCCAGCGCGCATACATGTCGGCGAGCTCGCCGAGACCGCGCGGATTCGCGGCGAGCCACGTGTCGATGGCCGTGCCGAAACCGTACCAGCCCGGCAACATCAACCGGCACTGTCCCCAGCTGAATACCCAGGGAATCGCGCGCAAATCCTCGATGCGCGGCGACGCGGTGCGCGATGCCGGACGGCTGCCTATGTTGAGCTCGTCGATCTCGGTGATCGGCGTCGAGGCGCGAAAATACGCCGCGAACTCGGGCGTCTCGTACACCAGCGCACGGTAGGCGCGATAGGCATGCGCGGCGAGGTCGTCGAGGACAGCGAAATAGGCCGGCGCGCGCCGGCCGAGGCGCTCGGTGTCCTCGAGGCTCGCTTCGAGCGTCGCCGCGACCAGCGCTTCGAGATTGCGCCGCCCGAGTTCCGGGTCGGAATACTTGCTGGCGATGATCTCGCCCTGCTCGGTGATGCGGAGGCCTCCGGTGACGCTGCCCGCGGGCTGCGCGAGGATCGCATCGAAGCTCGGCCCGCCGCCGCGGCCGACGGTACCGCCGCGGCCATGAAAGAGCCGCAGCTTCGCGCCGTGCGTGCGGAACGCGTCGACCAGCAGCATCTCCCCGCGGTATAGCGCCCAGTTGGCCGAAAGGTATCCGCCGTCCTTGTTGCTGTCCGAGTACCCGAGCATCACTTCCTGCCAGTCGGCGCGACCGGCGACCATCGCTCGGTAGATCGGGACGGCGAATGCCGCCCGCATGATGTCGCCGCAATGGACAAGATCGTCGATGGTCTCGAACAGCGGAACGATATTGACGGCGAGCGCCGTGCCGCGCAGCAGCCCGACTTCCTTCAGCAGGACCGCGACCTCGAGCAGGTCGGAGGCGGCCTGGCATTTCGAAATCACATAATTCGGCAATGCCGGCGCACCAAAGCGCCCATGAATCCCGGCTGCGGTGCGCAGGATGGCAAGCTCGGCGACCACGCGCGCCGAATAGTCGAGATGCGGCGACGAGAGAAGCCGCGGCCCCGCGAGCTCGCGTGCGAGCACGTCGACCCGTCCCGCTTCACTCAACGCGCTATAGTCCCCGGCGACCCCGGCGCGCGCCAGCAACTCGGCAACGACCGCCTCGTGCACGTCGCTGTTCTGCCGCAGATCGAGCACCGCGAGATGGAATCCGAACACGTCGACGGCACGCCTCAGCAGGTCGAGACGGCCCGCGGCGAGCGGCGTCGCGCCGTGGGTGGCGAGCGACGACGCGATGGTGTCGAGGTCCGCACGAAAGGCGGCGGACGTCGCGTAAGGCGCTCCCGCGACGCTCGGCGGCCGCGGCGCCAGGTAGCCCGCCAGCTCGCGGCCCGTTGCGGCAAGGCGCGCGTAGATGCCGACCAGCGCGCTGCGATACGGCTCGTCCTGGCGATGCGGGTTCTCGTCGTGCGCTTGCGCCGCAAGCGCGAGCAGCGCCGCCGTTGGCTGAATCAGCCGCGACGACAGCGACAATTCGGCGCCCAGCCGATGGACTTCGCCCAGGTAGTGCTCGAACGCCAGCGCGGACTGTGCGCGGACCGCGTAATCCAGCGTCTCGGCGTCTACAAACGGGTTGCCATCGCGATCGCCGCCTATCCAGCTACCCATTTGTAAAAAACTGGGCAATTGAAATGGCTTTTCTAAATCGGCAGCGTATTGTTTATTTAAATCGCGCTCTAAATCTTGCAGGATTTCTGGAATCACATTCAAAAACGTGGTTTCGTAATAACTTAATGCATTTTCAATTTCGTTCACTACGGTAAGTTTTGAAAAACGGACAATGCGCGTTTGCCATAATGAGCAAATGGCTGCCTGTATCATTAAATCATTTTGTTCCAACTCACGTTTTGAAATTAGATTGGCGCGTTCTGCGAGC
>JANMBN010000490.1:0-6562 GCA_031360485.1 Betaproteobacteria bacterium
CCCGACGGGTCGACCGTTCGCCTCTCCGATGTCGCGCGCGTGGAACTGGGCTCGAAGGACTACGATTTCATCGGCCGCTACAACGGGCGCGAGGCGACGCTCGTCGGCATCTTCCTCGCCCCGGGCGCCAATGCGCTCGCGGTCGCCAAGACCGTGAGGAATCGCGCCGCTGCGCTTGCCCAGAAATTCCCGGACGGGCTCACGTACGCGATTCCCTACGACACCACGCGTTTCGTCGAAGTGTCGATCCGGGAGGTGGTGAAAACGCTTTCCGAAGCGATGCTGCTCGTGTTTCTCGTCGTCTACCTCTTCCTGCAAAGCTGGCGCGCGGCGGTGATCCCGTTCATCGCGGTGCCGGTCTCGCTGATCGGCACGTTCGCCGGGCTCTATCTTCTCGGCTACTCGATCAACACGCTGACGCTCTTCGGCATGGTCCTCGCCATCGGCATCGTCGTCGACGACGCGATCGTCGTGCTGGAGAACGTCGAGCGGATCATGCGCGAGGAGAAGCTCCCGCCGCGCGAGGCCGCGCTGAAGGCGATGCGCGAGGTGACGGGCCCGATCATCGCGATCGTGCTGACGCTGTGCGCCGTGTTCGTGCCGATCGCCTTTCTCGGCGGGCTGACCGGCGAACTCTACCGCCAGTTCGCGGTGACCATCGCGATCTCGGTAGTCATCTCGGGCCTGGTCGCGCTGACGCTGTCGCCGGCGATGTGCGTGCTGATGCTGCAGCACGCCCACCGGCCGCCCGGCCGCTTCTTCACGTGGTTCAACGGCTGGTTCCTTCGCGTCACGCACCACTATTCCGACGGCGTGATCTGGATGCTCCGGCGCGGGATCGTCGGCGTCGCGCTGTTCGCCGGCATGGTGGCGATCACCGTCGGACTGTGGAAGATCACGCCGGGAAGCCTCGTTCCGGACGAGGATCAGGGCTTCTACATCGGCGCCGTGTTCCTGCCGGACGGCGCGACCCTCGAGCGCACGGACAAGGTGGTGAAGCAGGTCGAGCAGGCGATACGCGCCAATCCGGCGAACCTCGACATCGTCGCGTTCACGGGCTTCGATTTCATCGGCGGCGGGTTCCGCAACAACGCCGCCACGCTCTTCGTCACGCAGGTGCCGTGGGACGAGCGCAGCGTGACCGCGGCCAGTCTCGTCGGCGAGCTCTTCGGCCGGACGATGGGCATCAAGGAAGCGCTGGTCCTTGCGTTCAACCCGCCGGCGATTTTCGGCCTCGGCACGACGGGCGGGTTCGAGTTCTACATCCAGAATCGCGGCGAAGGCGGCGCGAAGCGGCTGTCGGATGTCACACAGGCATTCCTCGCGCGGGCGAACGGCGACCCCGAGCTCGCCGGCGCGCAAACGCTGTGGCGCGCGACCGTCCCGCAGCTCTACGTCGACACCGACCGCGAGAAGGCGAAAAAGCTCGGCGTGCCGATCGACGATGTCTACAACGCGCTCGCCGGCACGCTGGGCACCTATTACGTCAACGATTTCAACAAATATGGCCGCACGTGGCAGGTGCTGATGTCGGGCGAGCCCGCGTACCGCAGGCGGCCCGACGACATCGGCGGCGTCTACGTCCGCTCGGCGAAGGGCGAGATGATCCCGCTGGCCTCGCTGGCAACGGTCAAGTTTTCGTCCGGCCCCGATGCGCTCGACCGCTTCAATAATCTGCCGGCGGTGAAGATCATCGGCCAGGCGGCGCCCGGCTTCAGTTCGGGCCAGGCGATCGCGCGCGTCGAGCAGATCGCAGCCGAGGTGCTGCCGCCCGATTTCAGCTTCGACTGGGGCGGCACGTCGTACCAGGAAAAGCGCTCGGGCGGCGCCTCGGGGTTCGCGCTCGTGCTGGCGGTGATCATGGTGTTCCTGATCCTGTCGGCGCAGTACGAGCGGTGGTCTCTTCCGCTCTCGGTGCTGCTCGCGCTGCCGTTCGGCACGTTCGGCGCGCTCGCGGCCGTGTGGCTGCGCGGTCTCACCAACGACGTCTACTTCCAGATCGGCCTTGTGACACTGCTCGGCCTCGCGGCGAAGAACGCGATCCTTATCGTCGAGTTCGCGTTGCGGAAGCACGAAGAGGGATTGTCGACGTCGGCGGCGGCGGTCGAGGCCGCACGGCTTCGTTTCCGGCCGATCCTGATGACCTCGCTCGCGTTCATCCTCGGCGTGCTGCCGCTCGCGATCTCGACCGGCGCCGGCGCCGGCGCGCGCCACTCCGTCGGCACCGGCGTCATGGGCGGAATGATCGCCGCCACTTTCCTCGCGATCTTCTTCGTGCCGTGGTTCTTTCGCCTGATCTTCGAGCGCCGGATCACGGAGCCGCGCAGCAAGGCCGAACTGCACCAGGAGATCGATCACGCGCACAACCTCCATGCGCGGCCGGTGGTGGCGACGCCGGGCCACCCGCCGCACCCCGGCCACGGAGATCGACATGCGTAAATCGGTCGTCGTCCTGCTTCTCGCGGGAATGCTCGCGGGCTGCGCCGTCACGCAGCCGGTGCCGCCGCGACTCGACCTTCCTGCAGCGACCGCGACGGACGAGAGAAACGGGCTGCTGGAACGCTGGTGGACTTCCTTCGACGATCCGGCGCTGACCGCGCTCGTCGACGAGGCGAACGCGAACAACCTCGATCTGCGCGGCGCGCTGGCGCGCATCGAAGCCGCGCGCGCGCTGCTGCTGCTGGCCCAGTCGAACCTCTATCCGAGCGTCAACCTGCGCGGCGCTGCCGCGCGGTCGCGCGACTCGCAGAGCACGGCGCAAGCGCTGGGTCAGCCCGCCTTCGGCGCCGGGAACAGCTTCAACGTCGGGATCGAGATGTCGTACGAGCTCGATGTCTGGGGCAAGTATCGCACCGGCACGCTCGCGGCGCGCAACGACCTTTTCGCGTCCCGTTATGACCGCGAGACGGTCCGCATCACCGTCGCTGCCGACGTCGCCAGCGCTTATTTCAGGCTGCGCGCCGCCGACGCGCTTCTGGCGGTGCTCGAAGACACGCGCAGTTCGCGGATCGACACGGTGAGGTTGCAGCGCGATCGCTTCGAGGGGGGCGTCATCGGCGAATACGACTTGCGCCAGGCCGAGGCCGAGCTATCCGCCCTCGTTGCCGACATTGCGCGCGCAAGGCAGTCGATCGGTCTCCTCGAGTCGGCGCTCGCCGCGCTCACGGGCCGATCGCCGCGCGCGGTATTCACGCCGGAGATCGCGCGCGGCGCGTCGATCGAGGCTGCGACCGGAGTGCCGCAGCTACCGTCGGGCTTGCCGTCGGGTTTGCTGGAACGGCGACCGGATATCCGTCGCGTCGAGGCGATGCTCGCCGCATCCGACCTGCGCATCCAGCAGGCGCGCGCCGACTATTTCCCCAGCCTGTCGCTGACCGGCGCCTATGGGACCGAATCGGCGGCGTTGTCCAGCCTGTTCACGCCACAGGCGATGGCCTGGCGTTTCGGCCTCGCCTTGATCCAACCCCTGCTCGGATTGAAAGCGATCGAGTCCAACGTCGAGGCAGCCGTTGCCCGCCGCGACGGCGTGACCGTGCAGTATCAGCAGACGGTTCAGAACGCCTTTCGGGAGGTCCACGACGCGCTGGTGACGAATCGCTCGGCGCAGGAAGTGCTCGCCGCCGAGACGATCCGCCGCGATCACCTCGCGCAGGCGCTGGCGGTCGCCAATCTTCGGTACGACGCGGGCCGCACCTCGTACCTCGAGGTGCTCGACACGCAGCGCACTCTGCTCGCCGCCGAGACGCAGCGCATCGCCGCGGCGCGCGACGCCCGCCTGTCGATCGTCGATTTCGCGAAGTCGCTCGGGGGCGGGTGGAGCCCCGAGACGTTCGCCGTCGCGTATTGACGCTCCCATCGCGGCGATTGGTTTGGCGCGCCGCGTCTCGGATCCTGCCCCGCCAAGCCGCTGCGCGGCCGCCGCGGGTTCTGCATCAACCCGCTCCAGGACCGGCCGAATGCGGAATCGGATGCCGCGGGACATCGCGTCAGGAACGTCCCGACGAAACATTGCAGTAGCAGTACGTGAACTGCTGGACGGAACCCGCCGGAGTGCGATGGAGTTCGGCGAGGTGTTTCACCAGCTGAAAGCGGGCGCCGAATTCCCTGTGAAGCGCGTCGGCCCCGTAGCGAACGACGTTAAGGCCGCTGCACCGGGTGGGTCCTTCCGGACCGAACGTCGCCACGATGACGTGACCTCCCGGCTTGACGGCATGCGCCACCTGGCGCACGTACGCCGCGCGTTGCCGGGATTCGGTCAGGAAATGGAAAACCGCCCGGTCATGCCACACGTCGTACCCATGCCGCGTGAAGGCAAACGTCGTGACGTCGCCGGGAAGCCAGTTGACCGTGCTCGCACTAACGCCAAGCCGTTCCTTGGCCACATCCAGGGCGAGCGAAGAGATATCCAGAACAGATAGATTGCGATACCCGCGGGCCAACAGGTCGTCGACCAGCGTCGACTCACCGCCGCCGACATCGACGATCTGCGCGTCGCGATCCGGGGAGGCTTCCTCGATAAGCCGAAGCGATACGTCCAGGTGCGGGCGATACCAGCTGACTTCGTCCGGCTGCCTGGTTCGATAAATCGTCTCCCAGTGCGCCTTGGGATCCACGATGTCCCTTTCCGCCGTCCGTCCGGCTGCGCCGGTGCCAAAGGTGTAGCGCTGCCATGCCGCCGTTCCCGGAACGGGGCATTGCCACCGGGCTCGTGACGAAAGTTTAAGCCCTTTCGTCGCCGGCAGTCCGCCACATTTGGTGGTTTGTCGCCGATTTCGCCGGCGATCGAACCGTTGTGTGTGCTAACGAACAGACGGTGCCGAAAATCGGGGATTGTGTAATCTGGGGCCGTGCCGTCGTGTCTTGCTCCGGGATGGGTGCTCCGGGCACGCGCAGCGGTTCGTGCGATCACTCCGAAAGGCCGTGCAATCCCCGTCGAGCGGGATGCCGTCGAATCAGGGGGAGATACACAATGGTCAAGTACACGTTCGTGATCCTGGTGGCGACGACGTCGGCTGGAGGTGCGCTTGCCGACCAGCTTGACGACGCGACGGCAGCCTACAGGCGCGGCGACTATGCGACCACCCTGGTGCTCTTGCAGCCGCTCGCCGATGGGGGTGACAAGGCCGCGCAGCACAACCTCGGCGCGTTCTACGCCGATGGCCCGGGCGACTACGCCGAGGCAGCGCGATGGTTTCGCATGGCCGCCGACCAGGGCCTCGCCGAAGCCCAGTTCAATCTGGGCATCCTGTACGCGCAGGGTCGGGGCATGCCGCAGGATTACCGCCAATCCGCGAAGTGGTATTGGACCGCGGCCGAGCAAGGACATGCCCGCGCCCAATTGAACCTCGGCGCGATGTACGCCAACGGCCAGGGCGTGCCTCGGGACTACGTCGAGGCGCACAAGTGGTTCAGCCTCGCGGCATCGGGCCTCCCGGCTTCGCCGCCGGAGTCCCGCGACACCGCGGTGCAGGATCGCGACCTCGCCGCACGGAAGATGACGCCCGCCGAGATCGCCACGGCGCAGAAGCTCGCGAACGCGTGGAAACCAAAGTGACGCCGTTCCCGACGACTTCGGTCAGCGTACCGGCCGCCGCATCAGCACCAGCGCGATCAGCGCCGAAGCAACCATCAGGAACAGGCTCACCGCGTTCAACACGGGACTCGCGCCTTCGCGCATCCGTCCGTACATCATGATCGTGAGCGGCGGGTCGGAGCCGACCAGCATCAGCGTCGTGTTGAAGTTTTCGAACGACATCAGGAACGAGATCGCGGCGGCGCCGATCAGCGCCGGCTTGAGGTAGGGCAGCGTCACCGTCCAGAGCGCCGCGGCGCGCGACGCGCCGAGGTTGAATGCCGCCTCCTCCAGCGTCGCATCGAAGCGTTTCAGGCGCGCCGCGATCGTCAGCGTCGCGATCGACACGATGTACGAGAACTGGCCGGCGACGACGAGCGAGAGCCCCGGCCGCAGGAAATCGAGCTCGAGCCCCCACACGTCGTCGGCGAACTGCGCCAGCCGGCTTGCGAACGCCAGGATCGAGATGCCGAGGATCACTCCGGGGATCACCAGCGGCGCCAGCATCAGCAGCGACAGCGCCGACTTGCCGCGGAACTCCACGCGCTCGAGCAGGAACGCGTTCGCCGTGCCGACCGCCACCGAGAGCACGGTCACCCAGCACGCGACGAGCACGCTGGTGGCGACGCTCTTCAGCAGCGGCACGTCGGCGAAAAGGCCGGTGCGGCGGTTCGCGCCGCCGCCGATGAACCAGTCGAGGGTGAATCCCCGCCATGGCGGCGCAGGATAATTCGCGTCGTTGAACGCGAAGACGGCGACGACGACGAGCGGCACGAACAGGAACACGAAGAACGCCGCGATATAGCCGACGGTCGCATACCGCGAAAACCTCGATCTCGGCAGAGACGGAATCACGACCGCCTCATCACGTCGCCGAAGCGCTGGCCGGTCATCTTCAATCCGAGCCAGACGATCGCGGTGGAAAGCACGAGCAGCAGGAACCCGAACGCCGCGCCCTGCTCCCAGTTGAAGCGGGTGATGAACTGCGTG
>JANMBN010000528.1:0-1735 GCA_031360485.1 Betaproteobacteria bacterium
CAGCCCAACGGCGGTATAATTTCCGCTTTTCCAGCCTTGGGCTCCCCGATGAAAGTCCTCGTTGCCGTCAAGCGCGTCGTCGATTACAACGTGAAGGTCCGGGTGAAGCCGGATGGCACCGGCGTCGACACCGCCAACGTGAAGATGTCGATGAACCCGTTCGACGAAATTGCCGTCGAGGAAGCGGTTCGGCTCAAGGAGAAGGGGATCGCGACCGAGATCGTCGCCGTGTCCTGCGGGCTCACCGCCTGCCAGGAGACGCTGCGCACCGCGCTGGCGCTTGGCGCCGACCGCGCGATCCTGGTGGAAACGAGGGTTGAACTGCAGCCGCTCGCGGTGGCGAAACTGCTGCAGGCGGTGGTCGCGAAAGAGCAGCCGAAACTGGTGCTGCTGGGCAAGCAGGCGATCGACGACGACGCCAACCAGACCGGGCAGATGCTGGCGGCGTTGCTCGGCTGGCCGCAGGGAACGTATGCGTCGAAGATCGACCTCGCCGGCGACAAGGCCACGATCAAGCGCGAGGTGGATGGCGGTCTCGAGACGATCGAGATCGGCCTGCCGGCGGTGGTGACCGCGGATCTTCGTCTCAACGAGCCGCGATACGCGACGCTGCCGAACATCATGAAGGCCAAGAAGAAGCCGATGGAGACGACCAATCCGGCGGCGCTCGGCGTCGACGTGACGCCGCGCCTCACCATCCTCAACGTCGTCGAGCCGGCGAAGCGGCAGGGCGGCGGCAAAGTCGCGGACGTGGCTGAGCTCGTCGCCAAGCTGCGCAACGAGGCCAAGGTCATCACATAGGCAAACGCGGTTGCGGCATCCCCGCGACGCGCGCCGTTGCCGCTTCACGGGCGCGCCTGACGCGTGAAATTTCCTGAGGACGCACCATGACGACGCTCATCATCGCCGACCACAACCATACGTCGCTGCAGGCGGCGACGCTGAACGCCGTCACGGCCGCGCAAAAGATCGGCGGCGATATTCACGTCCTGGTCGCCGGATCGAGCGCGGCTGCCGCTGCCCAGGCGGCCGCGGCGATTGCCGGCGTGGCCAAGGTCCTCCATGCCGACGCGCCGCATCTCGCGAGCCTCACGGCCGAGAATGTCGCCGCCACCATCGTGGCCCTCGTCAAGGCCGGTGGCTATACGCACGTTCTCGCGCCGGCGACCGGCTTCGGGAAGAACGTCATGCCGCGTGTCGCGGCGCTGCTCGACGTCGCGCATATCTCGGAAATCGTCGTCGTCGAGAGCGCCGATACGTTCGTGCGCCCGATCTACGCGGGCAGCGTTTTGGCCACGGTGCGCTCGACCGACGCGATCAAGGTCATCACCGTGCGCGCCACCGGGTTCGATGCCGCGGCAGCGACCGGAGGGAGTGCCGCCGTCGAGTCCATCGTGGCGGCGCCGGACACCGCGCTGTCGAAGGTCACCGGGCAGGAATTGTCGAAGTCCGAGCGCCCGGAACTCACCAGCGCACGCATCGTCATCTCGGGCGGGCGGGGCGTGGGCAGCGCGGAGAACTTCAAGCTGCTGGAGGCGCTCGCCGCCAAGCTCAACGCGGCCGTCGGTGCGTCGCGCGCCGCGGTCGACGCCGGATACGTGCCCAACGAATACCAGGTGGGCCAGACCGGCAAGATCGTCGCGCCCGAGCTCTACATCGCCGTGGGCATTTCCGGCGCGATTCAGCACCTGGCCGGCATGAAGGACAGCAAGGTGATCGTCGCGATCAACAAGGA